>JAIOPR010000347.1 GCA_021413805.1 Planctomycetota bacterium | reverse complement strand
CCTCCGGACGGGCGCTTCGTCCTCCACGACGAGGACCGTGCCCGATCCGCTGAGGTTCCCGAACGATGACGACGGCCTCCCGGCAGGATTCGGAGCCGCGGACCCGGGCAGGACCATCCGGATCTCGAGGCCGCCGTCGGGCGAGGGAGCCGCCAGGGCGTGGCCCCCGCTCTGGGTGAGGAATCCATAGGTGACGGCAAAGGCGAGGCCGGTCGAAGTGAAGAGGCTGGAAGGATCGGAGAAAGGCTCGAAGAGGCGCGCGATCCGGTCGGGGCTGGGGACGGGGCCCGAGTCGCGGACGACGATGCGTGCCCAATTGCCGGAAGGGACCAGGCCGCCACCCGCGTCGGGGGCGACCTCGATGACGAAACGGCCGCCGCCCGGCATGCGTTCGCGTGAGGCGGCCACGAGGCTCAGGAGGGTCATTTCGAGTTGCAGGGGGTCGGCTTTCGCCCAGACTTCGCGGCCGGGCGGGACGAGGTCCACCGTGATCCCGGGTCCCGCGGAGCTTGCCAGGCGAGGCCTGAGCTTTGCGAGCATGGTCCCGAGGTCAACCGCGCGAGGCGAGAGCACCTGCTTCCCGCTGAATGCGAGCAGGTGCTGTGTCAGCGCCGCGGCCCGCAGGGCGGACTCGCGGATGACTTCAATGCGCTCCCGGACGGGACTTCCAGGCGGGATTTCCGGGAGGGCGAGCTCGCTGTGGCCGAGGATCGTGGTGAGCACGTTGTTGAACTCGTGGGAAATCCCGCCCGCCAGCCGGCCGATCGCCTGCATGCGGATCCGGCGGTAGTGCGCTTCGCTCGCCTGAAGCGCAGTTTCCGCCTTGCGGTTATCGGTGGTGTCCTCCTGGACCGCCGGGTCGCGTTCTGCCACGAGGCGCCGGGCGCGGGTTTCCTCGGCGCGCTGCTGCAGGCGGGAGGAGATGCGCCCCGCGGTCCGTTCCAGGGCCTCGAGGAAGGGCGGGGCGGGGGTGAGGGGTTCGGTATCCGCAGCGAAGAGAGTCGCAACAGGGCGGCCCAGGGAGTCCATAAGCGGAACTGCGGCGAAAAAGCGGACTCCGGACTCCAGTTCCACGCGCCGGCGGTCCATGACGCGCGGATCAGACAGCGCGTCTGCGATCACGACGGTCTTCCCGCTGGCCAGCGCCAGGTCGCAAAGCGAGTCTTCGCGCCGATGCGTCGCTCGCTGGACGCCGTGCGCCGCGACGATGGAAACAACATCTTCGTCGGCGAAGGTCAGCGCCGCGCTGGAAACGGGCCCGGCACGCGCGAGGAGAAACAACAGGTCGCTGAATTCGGAACTCAGCGCGGGATCGTTGGGAATAGCGCGAAGAATCGCGGGGTAGTTTGCGGAGCCGGTCGAAGAGGCGGCCATGGAGCCACGCGTTCCAGTTGAGCGGATGCACCCCGCCGGGCGCCCGCCTTGTCTGACAAGAAGCCTACCATCTACACAGGAGCAGGGGTGATTACTGATTTTGAGGAATTCCGCGGCAGGTCCCGCCTCACTTATTCCCGGGAAACTCCATCACCCACCCCTCCTGCACCCGCGCCCGCTTGACCTCGAAACCGCACGCGGCTCCGTTGGCCTCGACGACCCGGAAATTGTCGAAGCGCCACGGGATGCTGATCCAGCCGCCGGCGCGGGCGTCGTTCCAGATAGGCGTCTGGAGCGTGAAATGGAGGTGCGGGTAGCCGCTGGCGCCGGAATTGCCGACGCGGGCGATGGGCTGGCCGGCCTTGACGGTATCGCCAACCTTGAAGAGGGCGCTGCCTTTCTTGATGTGGCCGTAAGCGGTTGACTCGCCCGTCGTGTGCTGCACCACGACGAAGTTCGCCTGGTCAAATTTCCCGGCCACGCCCGCCGGCAGATCGTCCCAGTGGTCGTCCGCGATCGTGACCGTCCCGTCGGCGCACGCGAGAATTTCGTTGTCCCAGCCGTAGAAGTCTTCGTTCGACTTCCCCGTCCCCTTGCACGTCTTCCCCGCCGCGTCCACCCGGCGGAAATCGATCGCGTAGATCGCGAACACCTTGATCTGGTGGTGCCCCGTCGAGTCCACCTCGGCGCGCCACCGTCCCGCCAGCGCCGGGTGAAGCGCCGTTTCCGGCCGGCGCTTGTCCACGAAAGGCCTGGCCCGGGCAATCATTCCCTTGTCCCACGGGTCGGCGATCGCGAGTTCGACCAGCATGTGCCACTCGCCATCCGCGTATCCGTTATCGCCGCACCACTTTGCGAGGTCGAGCTTCGCTGCTTTCGCATCGGGCTTGAGCGCCTTGCACTTCTCCTCGAACACCTCCGCGACCGGTTTCCATTCCGCCGCAACCTTCACCCACCCGAGCGCCTTGCGGGCTTCCGGGTTGTCCGCCTGAAGCGCCATCGCGGCCTCGAACTCCTTCTTCGCTTCGTCGAGGAGGCCGTTCTCGCGGGCCCAGCGGCCGAGGGCGAGGTGGTCGGCAATTTCGTCCGGGCGTTTCTGCGCCCGTGCCGCGAACTCGGCCTGTAGCGCCGCAACGTCAGGTTCCGTTTCCTCCAGCGAGCCCAGCCGGCCCCATGTCGTCTTCCTGCCGGCGATCTCGATGCCGTCCTTCAGGTACTTGACCCGGCCCGCTGCTTCAACGGGTTCCTCGGCCGCAACCGGGGCCACGGCGCAGAGGGCCAGCACCGCTGCGATGGCGCGCTTCATGCTAGACGTACCCCCACGCCTGCAGCCGGTCGCCGTCGTCGCGCCACCGCTCACCGATGTCGGTGCGGTAGAACATGTTCGGGATCAGGATCTGCTTCACCTTGTTGTAGGCCTCCCTCCGCGCCTCCTCCATGGTCGTCCCGTCACCCGTGACGACCGCCGCGTACCCGCTCGACCCCGCGAGACGCCAGTCGCCGTCCGCGGCATCGCGTTTCATGTCGCACGGGTGAAAGCCGTCCGTGACCGGTTTCTTGAACATCACCACCGCATCCTCGCTGTACTTGCGGAACGCATCCGCGTCGACGAACGGGAACGGCGGGACCGCCAGGACCACGCCGACCTGGAAACCCCGCTTGGTGCGCAGGTTGAAGTTCTCGCCCCGGGCGATCGCCGCCAGGAACTCCCCCCAGGGACTCAGCACTCCCTCCATCTGGATGTTGATCGTCGGGTACCCGAAGCGGCACGTCGCCTCCAGCGGCACCAGCCCGCGGCCGTTCGCGATGAGGTTGAGATCGAAATACCCGCGGTAGCCGCCCTGCTCCAGCCGCTTCTCCATCCGCCCGAGCGTCGCCTCGTAAAGCGGACCCCTGTTCACCCAGAACATCGAGGTCCCCATCTCCCCTGTCGAGGGGCCGATGTTCCCGTTGCACATGCGCTTGTGCTCGAAATTCACGCAGGACGGCCCGACGAATTCCTTCCCGTTGAAGAAAGCCCCGATCGCGACCTCGACCCCCGTCGCGTGTTTCTGCAGCTGGAACGACTTGATCTTCGCCGCCCAGCCGCGCTTGAAATGTTCCAGCATCTCGATCACGTCGCGCCCGTCCTCCTCCTGCCCGACGTACGAGAGCACCTTTTCGTTCTGAGCCTTTCCGTTTGGCTTGACCACGTAACGGTCCGGCTTCTCCCGTATGAACGTCGCCGCGGCGTCGAAACTCTCGAAATCCCAGTTCGGCAGGATGTTCATCCCCGCCGCGCGCATCTCGTCCTGCCCGAAATCACGGTCGAGCTCCAGCCGGTCGCTGTACGCGCTTCCCCCGATCACGGCCTTCCCGCGCTTGCGCCATTTCTCGGCGTCCCCCGCGCACCCCACGTCGTCGAACACGATCACGTCCGCCCACTCGGCCTTCGACTCCCAGTCGTCGCACTTCTCCAGCAGCCCGTCGCCGATGTCCTTCTCGGACTTCGCGCCCACCGAAAACAAAACTTCGTGCCCTTCGCGCAGGACTTTCCACGCCAGGTCCACCGCCAGAGCATCGTGCGACACGAACAGGAACTTCTGCGCGCTCATCAGGCCGTCCCTCCCCTGGCAGGCGAGTCCAGCACTTCCCGGACGCGCCGGGCAAGAAGGTCGTCGGTGAAGGGCTTGTGGAGGAAATGGGCGCCCGGGGGAAGAGTGCCTGCGGAGTCGTTGATGTGTCCCGAGGTGAAAAGGATGCGGGCGTCCGGGCGTGCGGCGGAGACGCCGCGGGCCAGCTCGGGGCCGGAGATCCGGGGCATGACGACGTCGGTGAGCAGAAGGTGGATGGGTCGGGGGTGGGATTGGGCGAGCTGGAGGGCTTGCCCGGGATCCTCGGCGTCGAGAACGGTGTACCCGATCTCGCGGAGCACGCGGACGACGAGGGCCCGGACCCGCGGCTCGTCTTCGGCCACGAGGATGGTCTCGGTGCCCCGGCGCGGCGCGGCAGGCGCTGCAGCCGCGGGGGGCGCGGGATCTCCGGAGACGCGGGGGAGGAAAATGCGGAACGTCGAACCCTGGCCGGGCTCGCTGGCCACCCGGATGTGGCCACCCGACTGCTCCACGATCCCGTAAACAGTCGCCAGCCCCAGGCCCGTGCCGCGCCCTTCCTTCGTGGTGAAAAACGGCTCGAAAATGTGCGACAGCGTCTGCGCGTCCATCCCGCTTCCCGTGTCGGTCACCGCCAGCGTGACCCACTCTCCCTCGGCGACTTCGCCCCTTGAGGCACCCGTTGCGATCGTGATGCGTCCACCGGCCGGCATGGCGTCCCGGGCGTTGAGGGCGAGGTTCAGGATGACCTGGTCGAGCTGGCCGGGGTCGGCGAGGACGCGGCCGATGCCCGGGTCGAGGGAAGCCACGAGGTCGATGTTTTCGCCGATGACGCGGTGCATGAGCTGATCCATCGCGGCGACGGTCGCGTTGAGATCGACGACCTTGGGCCGCAGGACCTGCCGGCGGCTGAAGGCGAGCAGTTGCTGCGTGAGCGAGTTCCCGCGCTGCGCGGCGCCGCGAATCTCGTCCAGCTCGTTCGCGGCCGCTTCGCCACGCGCCATTTTCCGGGACAGCAGCTGCCCGTACCCCTGGATGATCGTCAGCAGGTTGTTCAGGTCGTGCGCCACCCCGCCCGCCAGCCGCCCCACCGCCTCCATTTTGGCCGCCTGCGCCAGCTGTGCCTCCGAGCGCTTGAGGGCTTCCACCGACCTGCGGCGTTCCGTCGTGTCGCGCAGCATCGCAAGCACCGCTTCGTGCCCCTCGAACCGGATCATGTGCGTCGAGACTTCCACTCGGAGATCCCCGCCGTCTTTCTTCCGGTGCGTCCACTCCCCGTGGTTCTGGAACCGGGGCCGAATTCCCCCGCGCGCCGCCAGGAACGCCGGAAGCTCGCCCGCCGGGCGGATGTCCTTGATCGTCATCGCACGGAATTCCGCCCGCGTGTACCCGTAGATCGCCACCGCCGCCTCATTCACCGCCAGGAACTGAAGGCTCTTCGCGTCGTAAACCCACATCGGGTTCGGGTTGTCCTCGAACAGCAGGCGGTAGGTCTTCTCAGATCCCCTGAGGGCTTCCTCCGCAAGTTTGCGGCGGGAGATGTCGTGCACCTGCGCCACGAGGTGAAGCGGCGTCCCGGCGGTGTCGCGAACGAGCGTGACGGTCACCTCGCACCACACAACTCCGCCGTCGGCCTTCAGATACCGCTTCACGAGGTCGGACGATTCCCGTGTGCCATCCTTGAGCCTCTTGACCATCAGGAGAGACTCCTCACGGTCCTCCGGAAAGGTCAGGTCCACGAACGTCAACCGGAGGAGGTCAGCCTCCTCCCGCCCGATCATCCGGCAGAACGCCCTGTTCACCTGCAACAGGCGACCGTCCTCCGCCGACGTCAGGACCATCCCGATCGGCGCCAGCTGGAACGCGGTCCGGAACCGGTCCTCGCTGGCGCGAAGCGCTTCCTCGGCCAGATGGCGCCGGGTGATGTCCTGAATCTGGACGATGGTATAGAGCGGCACGCCCTTGTCGTCCCGGGTGACCGTTGCGGAGAGGTCCACCCAGACCGTGCGACCGTCCCGGTGAAGGTAGCGCTTCTGGATCTGGATCGTCGCAATCTCGCCCGCCCGCTGGCGCGCGATCGCGTCGAGCCCGACCTGGAGGTCCTCGGGATGGGTGATGTCGTTGAACAGCTTCCCGACGAGTTCGAGTTCCGTATAGCCCAGCATGTCGGCGAAAGCCCGGTTGACCTGCAGGAACCGCCCATCCAGGGAAGTCAGCGTCATGCCCGTACCGGCATGAAGAAACGCGTTCCGGAAGCGTTCCTCGGACTCGCGGAGGGCGGCGTCGACGCGAAGACGCTCGCTGATGTCCCGGAGAAATGCGGTGAAAATCCAGCCTCCCGGTGTGGATTCCGGGATGACGGTGAGTTCGACGAGGAACGAAATGCCGTCCTTGCGGACCGCGCGTGTTTCGAATCGCCGGGACAGGATGGGGCCTTCGCCAGTCTGGAGAAATTTCCGGAGGCCGGCGAGGTGTGAATCGCGATCGGCGGCCGGGATGATCGATTCGTGGAGCGGCCGGCCGACGACTTCGTCCCGCTTCCAGCCGAAAATGTGTTCAGCCTGCGGGTTCCAGGCGAGGACCTTACCGCGCTGGTCGATGCTGATGACGGCGTCGAGCGCCCACTCCAGGATGGACTGGGCGTGGGCGCCGAGGTTCTGCCAGGCGCGGCGCGTGCCGGGGGTGGGGGGGGTCAGCGAACTCATGGTCGCCAAAGCGTAGCAGGGCGGGGGGGCCACCGCGAAGGACGGTGGGGGGCTAAGTAGCTCCACGATAATTTTCTGCCATCCATCCGCGCGCCTTTCGCCGTCTGGCGTCGTCGTCGATCCTCATCGATGCTCCGTCCCGCATCGATTCCGGTCTCCTCATTGCCAGCCGGCGAAATTCGCGGCGACTGAATGGCAGGACATTATCGTGGAGCTACTTAACGAAGGCCCATCCGCGGCAGCCAGTTCGCGGCCTTCTTCCTGGCGCGGTCCATGGCGGAGAGGACTTCCACGGCGCGGAGGCCGACGGCGATGACGTCGTCCTCGGCCCGATGTTTGTTTTTCTCATCGATGAAGCGGTTGGCGGGGCGGTTGGCGAAAACGGCGCACGCGCAGCCGGCGCGGAGACCGCGGAGCGTGGCGAGGGTGAGGAGGGCGGAGGCCTCCATTTCCATGTTGGAGACGCCGATGCGGGCGAGATCGGCGTCGAGATCCGGGAAGCGCGGGGGAAAGCCGGGGACAGCACGGGCCTGGGCGCCGTAGAAGCCGGGGGCGGTTGCGGTCAGGCCGAAGGTGTGCTTGAGGCCGAGGTCGGCGGCCGCCTGCAGAAGCGCCAGCGCCGCCTCGGGGTGGGCGGCCGCCGGGTACCCCTCCGGCACGAAGTGCGTGGAAGTGTTCTCCAGGCGCACTGCACCGCTCGAGACCACGATCGACCCGATCGGGATGTGCTTCTGCAGGGCGCCGCACGAGCCGATGCGCAGCAGCGTCGGCTCCGCGAGCTGCGCCAGTTCCACGACCGCGATCTCGGTATTGTCCGGGCCCATCCCGGTCGCCATGACGCTCACCGGGATCCCCTTCCACGTCCCCGTGATCGTCAGGTACTCGCGGTTGGCGCGCTCGACTCGGATCTTCTGGAACAGCTTCGAACAGCGCCGCGCGCGGTCCGGGTCGCCGCACAGGAGCACGAACGGCGCGATGTCGCCGGGCGAACACCCGATGTGGTACTGGCGCCCCGATTTCGTCCGGACAATCTCGGCGGACTTGAACGTGCGGCGGGATTTCATCCGGACCTCTCTCTCAAAGGGCGCGGGCCACGACACTCTTTCCCCACTCCACCAGCTCCCGGGCGCGCGCCTCGGTCTTCGCATCCGCAAAGACGCGGATCACGGGCTCCGTGCCGCTCTTCCGGATCAGAAGCCACGACCGGTCCCCGTACGACCGCTTGAGCCCGTCGATCGTCAGGTCGCCCCGGCGTCCCTCAAGCCCTTCCTTTTCCCAGATCGCGCGGATCTTTCCCATCGCGGTCGCCTTCGCGGAATCGGGGCAGGTGATTTTCTCCTTCACCTGCACATACTTCGGGATCGCGTCCGCCAGCTCCGACAGCCGCTTCCCGGTCCGCGCCAGCAGGTCCAGCATCTTCACCGTCGCCAGCAGCCCGTCGCACCACGCGGCGTCGTGGACGAAATAGTATTTTCCCGACTCCTCGTACGCGTAGTCGGCCTTGAGTTCCAGGATGCGCTGCACCGTCGCCGGCTGCCCGGCACGGCAGAACTCGAGGCGCGCGCCCAGGCTCTCGCACGTCTCTTCGACGAGGTTTGAGGAATTGACCGGCGTCACGCAGATCGAGCCCTTTTTCAGGATGTCGCGGGCGAAGAGGCAACCGACGAGGTCTTCGCTGAGAACGCGGCCGAGTTCGTCGATGAAGAGCACGCGGTCGGCGTCGATATCGGTGGCGACGCCGAAGTCGCACTTTTCGGCCGCGACGCGCGCAGCGATGGCCGTGAGGTTCTGGGCGCGGGGCTCGGTGGCGCGGTCGGGAATCGGTTTGGGCTCGGCGTTGGAAGGCACGCCGGCGACGCCGAGCTGTTCGAAAAGCGGGGCGAAAACGTAGGACGCGGCGCCGTTGCACGGGTCGAAGAGGACGCGGAATTTGCGCGCCGCGACGGCGCGGAAATCGCAGGCGCGGAAAAGGGCCTCGCGGTAGACACCGAGGGGGTTGCGGGCAAGGGTGCAGGACCCGAGGCGGTCCGCGCCGATCGTCTCCGCGCGCTGGCCAACGGCGGCATACATGCGCTCAAGCAGGACGGCCTCGTCGTCGGGAATGTACCCGCCGTGCTCCATCATGATGATGTAGCCGTTCCTGTCCGGTGGCGTGTGCGACCCCGTGATCAGCACCCCGGCGTCGCATTTCTTCTCGCGGATCCACGTCGCCAGCCCGCCCGTCGGGATGATCCCGCAGTCCTGCACCGCAATCCCCGCGGACTGCAGCCCCGCCGACGCCGCCCGCGCCAGCATGTCGCTTCCCGGCCGCGTGTCACGCCCCAGCGCCACCGTCCCCTCGTTGCCGAGATGGTCTCCGAGGCACTGCGACATACGAAGCGCAAGCAACGGAGTGACATCGATGTTGGTACGTCCGCGGATACCGGCGGTGCCGAAGAGGTGCGGCTGGGAGTGATCAGGCATTGCGCGGATTGTGCGTCGCTCGGCGTGTCAGGTGAAGGTAATGAAGTGCGAGTGACCAGCGGCGAGCGGCCAGCGGCGAGTGAAAGACAAAAACCACGACACGCCGGGGCCGGTGAAACGCGAGGAAACTCCCCCTATCAAGCCGCCGCAGTCGTCGCACGCCGTTGCCGTTCCACTCGCCGCTGGCCGCTCGCCGCTCGCCGCTCGCCACTCTCACTAAGCCTTCACAAGCTTCACACTGGCACTCGACCCGATCCGGTTCGCTCCACTTCTCAACAGTTCCATGGCCATCACTCGCGTGCGCACTCCGCCACTCGCCTTCACGCCCGCGGCGCTTCCGGCGATTTTCCGGAGCAGCGAAACGTCACGCACATTGGCGCCGCCCGGCCCGAACCCGGTCGAGGTCTTCAGGAACTTCGCCCCCGCATCGAGAGCGAGGTGCGCCGCGCGGGCTTTTTCGTCCTGCGAGAGGCAACAGGTTTCCAGGATCGCCTTCACCAGCACGCCGGGCACCGCCCGTACGACGGCCCGCAGGTCGTCCCGCGCATCCGCGTCTTCGCCGCTTCGCACCAGGCCGACGTGGATGACGACGTCGAGCTCGGAAGCGCCCGCTTCCGCGGCGGCGCGCGCCTCGGCGACTTTCGCCGCGGTGGCGACGGCGCCGAGGGGAAAGCCCACGGTGGCGCAGACGGCGACGCGCGTGCCGCGCAGTTCGCGGGCGGCCAGCTCGGCCCACGCGGAATTCAGGCAGACCGCCGCAAATCCCCACTTCACCGCGTCGGCGCAGGCCCGTTCGATCACCGGCCGCGTCGCTTCCGGCATCAGGATCGTGTGGTCGATCAGCGGCGCCAGGTCCTCCGGCTTCGCGGGCAGCTTGCCGCCGCGCAGCCAGCCGAGCGCCAGCGGCGCCAGGTCCTCCAGCAGGTCCGGGCACCGCTTCCCGCACTCCCCCGGCACCGGGCAGCCGACGCACTGCCCGTGGATCCATTCCCGCTCGGAGCTCATGCGGCCATCCTACTCTTCGTCGTCCGCCGGCTCCGCTTTCTTCCCCACCGCCCACCCCGCGACCCCGACCGCCACGTACGCCAGCGCCGGCCAGCCCCACGGCGCGTAGCCGTGCGCATGGAACGCCCCGATGTCGCTCCGGGCATACGCATAGGTCGTCATCAGCAGATCGCGGCGCCAGAACCCGGCGGACACCTGAAGCGACGGGTTCGCGTTGACGGCGAAGGCAATGAGGGCGTGGCGCACGGAAGCGGCGCCCGTGGACACGAATGGATCGGCGAGGAGGTGCGTGGCACAGAGGAAAAGCCCGGCACCGCCGGCAACGAGATGGCCGGCTGCCGCGCCGAACCGTGCGCCGAGGCGGAAGAGGCCCGTGAGGAGCGCGGCCCAGCAGGCGAGGAAGACGGCGACACCGGCCGCGCCGCCCGGGCCGGGAAATTTCCAGGTGAACCCGACGGTCGCGAGAAAGACCGCGACACCGGCGGCCGGCGGAAGGACCGCGTCGGATTTCGCGTCGCGCTCCACGGGAAGCCCGAACGGCAGGAGCAGCGCCAGGAGCGCCGGGGCGAACGTCGCGGCAAAGTACCCGCGCTCCGCTCCCGATGGCGCAGCGACGGCCGCGATCAGGATCGCTGCCCCCGACGCCCCGGCCGCCGCGAGCCGGCGCTTCATGAAGTTGCCCTGACGTTCACGCGCCGGCTCCGATGGTTTCCCGCGGGCGGCGATTCTACACGCGGTGCCGCCGCGGTCCTTGAAACGTCCGCGCGAGGGGCGGGTTCAAGGCCATGTGCGCAGGGCCTCCCGGGCGAGTCGCCCGATGAACGCCGGGAAATCGCGCGCTTCCCCTGGTCGAAGCGTCACGGTGCGTCGCGGCATGGCGAAGGTCCAACTGGCCTCGGGATCCCCGTCGCGGCGAAGCACGAGAGTGAAAGCCACGGTTGCGACATTTGCGGAAGGAACGTTCTCAAGATTCCAGGCGCCGAGGGAAATCTCAAGTTCGGCCTCCGCGCCGGGTTCCCCGTCAGGAAGGACTTTGATCCCCCTGTCAGCCAGCTCGGCGCCGACGGCATCCCGCATCATCTCGCCCAGTGTGCGGGAGGGTTCGCCGAGGATGATCTCGAGTGCCGAGCGGTGGCGCGCTTCGAATCCGGTTTCGGTCGTCACGCGGACCCGGACGCGGCGGGGCGACGGCGCCGTTTCGCGCGCCGTGCACCCCGCCGTCAGGAACACGGCCAGCACTGTCATCCGCTTCATGGCTCCTCCTGCAGCACAAATTCCAGGATGTCCCGCTGCCCCGCCGGGCCAAGCCCGGCGCGTGGCCCCATTTTCCGGACGATGCCCCGCCATTCGACGTCGGAGAAGGCGCGCGGGACCGGCAGGGCGTGGCAGGCCGCGCAACGCGCCTGGAACAGCCCCCTTCCGGCCGCCGCGTCCGGCGGACGACCGGGAGCGGAGGAGCATCCGGCTGCTCCTGCCGCGCCCACGACAACGACCGCGAAGACGACGCCCGCGAGCCGGCTAAAACCCGACGGCGATCGAAGCGGCGACGCCCCGGCGTTCGGTGGTCCCGAAGATTTCATCGCTGTCCTCCCGGATGTATTCGACCTTGATGACGACCTGTTCGATGGGACGGAAGTTCAGGCCCAGGGACAACCGGCGCTGGTGGTTGTTGTGCGGGCCGTCGGGCGCGTCGATCTCGCAGGCGTCCCAGAGGCCGACGAGCGTGAAGGTCGGGTGCTCGAAGCCGAGCCCCTTGAGCGAATCGAGAAGAAAGGGCGGAAAGAAATGAAACGAGACCTGCGCAAACGCGCCGATCCCGCGGTGCGGCACTTCCTCACCGGCAGAATTCAACCCGCGCTCCGCGGAGAAGCGCGCCGCCTCGAACCGGAACTCGAGCGGCCCTGAAATCCAGGTCCCCTCCTTCGCAATCGGAAGCGCAATGGTCAGGTCCGCGGCATACAGGTACAGCCGCTTCCGGTTCTCCGGGTCGTAGTTCCCCTCGTACCCGGACACCCCGGCCGTCACGTTCCCATCGAAGGCGACGAGCTCCAGCCGCGCGCTCACCGCCTTGTCCTGGTTGTTGTCGAGCTCGAGGTTCTCCCCCGCGTCGTGAAGCCCTTCGGCCACCGAAAAATCGCCGTCCTTGAGCCCCTGCGCCAGGTAGGCTTCGTAGTTCAGCGTCGCGCCGCCGAGGAAGAACGACCCGTGCACGCCGACGCCCGCGTCCGACCAGGTCGTCGGGATGATGAGCGTGGTCGTGAGCGGCCGAAGCGTCAGGTCGCGCAGGTCGCTGTCGTGCATCGTGTTCAGCTTGCCGATCGGCTGGATGAAGACGCCGCCGCGGAAATTCAGCGCGTCGTGCAGCAGGAAATCGACGTACCCCTGCTCGATACGGACTTCGCTCCCGCCGTGTTCATACTCGATCTCGGCGTTCACGAAGATCCGCTCGTGGAGGTACGACGAAACGCGCAGGATCAGGTGGTGGTTGTCGAAGTGCGACGTCTCGTGGCTGTACTCTTCGAACTCGAGGTCGAGGTACCCTCCGATGCGGGTGCGGTCGATGAGACGCTTAAGCCCGCTCGACTCGCGCGGCGCCTTTTCCTTCGCAGCCGGCAGCGCTTCTTTCCCTTCACCCAAATCCTTCTTCAGCGCCTCCATCTCCCGTTCCAGTTCCTTCAGCCGCTCCAGCGGCGTCTTCACGGGCTCTTCGGCAAATACGCACGTCCAGAGAAGCGCCGACAGCGCGGCGCCCGCGGCAGAGAAACGCATGGCGGGATCCTTCCCGGTTGACACACCTCCCTTCGGAGGCGTAGCCTTTCCGGTGTTCTTGTGTACCGGCCCTCGCGGGCCGCGGCCTCCGGTGGCAGCCGGGGGCCATTTTTATTGAGAGGCGTAGCAGCGCCCCCCGGGCCGGACAGCCGGGCCGGCGCGGAGCGCGAGCGGCGCGCCCTGCGCAGAACCGGCACCAGCCCTCTACTGCCCTTCCAGGCTCCGCAGGAACGTCACGATCGCCCACCGCTCTTTTTCCTCGAGCACCCCGTCCCAGCGCGGCATCGCGGTGCCGTGTTTGCCCTCGGAGATGCGCCAGAAGAGGTATGCGTCGGTGTGGTTGCGGAGAAGCGGGCCCGTGACGAAATTCGCGGGGGGAGGGGTCAGGCCTTTCGCGGCGGGGCCGCGGCCGTCGGCGTGCGAGCCGTGGCAGGCCGCGCAGCCTTTGCCGAGGAAGAGGCGCATGCCTTCATCGCGGGTGGCCGAGGTATTGGCGAGGGGGTTTTCGAGGGAGCGGTAGTCCTCGGGGAGATCCGGCTCGGCGGGGCGGCGATTGTGGAAGTGCCAGATGCCGAGACCGCCGGCGACCGACGCGAGGGCGGTCATGATGATGGCGGCGGTCAGGAGGGTGTGTCCGCGGCGGATGTTCATCGGACGGCCTCCATCGGCTGGGGGGCGGGGCGCGAAACGCGCGTCGCCGGGGCAGCGGGAGCAGCGGGCTGGCGGCGCAGGAACGTCCAGGCGAGGCCGCCGGCGATCAGGACGAGGACAAGGCCCTGGAGGGCGAGGCTTTCCGCCGTCGGGTGGATTCCGAGCCAGTTCTTGAGGAAGGAATTATTCGGGATCCAGGACACCAGCGTGCGGCCGAGGACGCGGCCTTCCTGCAGCTCGACCACGCCGTCGCCGGCGAACTTGAACACGAGCGCCAGGAGCACCGCCGAGGTCACGGTGAAAAATGCGCGGATCGGGATCCGCACGCCCGCCATCACGATCGCCACGAACACCACGGCCAGCGCCACCGACGCAATGCCGACCCCGGTCAGGACCGGCCCCCACCCCGCGCCGCCCGCTTCCAGCGCCCGCAGCATCAGCACCGTCTCGAACCCTTCGCGGAACACCACCAGGAACGCCAGCGAGCCCAGCGCGAACGAGCTCCCGCCCGACAGCGCTTTCTTCACGTTGTCCGCGATGAACATCTGCCATTTCTTGCCGTCCACCTTCGAGATCAGCCAGTAGCTCATCCAGAACAGGACGGCGGCGGCGAAGAGCATCGTCGCGCCCTCGAGGATTTCCTGGTGCTGGCCGCTGATCTTGAGGACCTTGAGCGAAAGCGCGTACAGCCCGAACGAGCCCGCGACGGCCAGCCCGGCGCCGATCCACAGAACCTTGACCAGCTCGCGGCGCCCGAGTTTCCGCAGCGTCGCGACCACCGCTCCCAGGATCAGCAGCGCCTCGAATCCCTCGCGGAACAGGATGAAAAACGCGTTGAACGCGGCGGATTTCGGCGAGGGCGGGTCGGCGAAAAGTTTTTCGGAAGCGGCAAAATCGGCCTCCAGCGTCTCGCGCCGGGCCTTCGCGAGGCCAGCATCGTTCGTCTCGTACGCCTTCGCGAGGTCCAGCCAGTCCGCTTCCAGCTTGCGGTACAGCGTGTGGTCCTTCGCGGACAACGCGCCATGGAAGCCGCAGTCCTCGAACGCCTTGAAGGCGCGGACGCAGGCGTCGGAAGCGCCGTCAAAATCGCCGGCGGCCATCGTCGCGGCGGCGCCGTCGAGCTTGTCGCGGAGGAGTGCCAGGTCGGCGTCGTGCGGCGCCGCCACGGCGGAAATCGCGGCCACGAGCAGCAGGGCGATCGTCTTCATTTGCCTTCTCCCCCGTTCCACTCAAACACGGCGGTCGCCGTGGAGCGGAACTTGCCTTCCTCGAAGAGTCCCACGCTCGGCGGGACCGCTTTCACCGTCACCGTGCACGCCCCCGGCTCGACCTTGAGCGTCTGGCCGTAGTGCGCGAAATCGGACAGCAGGTTGTGCAACTCGACGGTCCGGGTCGCGCCCGAGGTTTTATTTTTCATCTCGAGCGTCACCTTCGCCGCCATCACGATCCGGTTCGTGCCCCGCTCGAGCAGCGCGACCTCCAGGTGATGCGTGTCCCCTTCCTTCGCCGGGTGCGCTTCCAGCTTCCCGTTCTCCCACACCCAGATCGGCTCCGGCCCTTCGGCGATGAACCCGAGGCGATAATCCCCCTCTTCCTTCGTCTCCATCGACTCCGCGATCGCCTGTTCCACATCCTGCCCGATCCGGTACCCGTCGTTCACCGGCCCCGGCCGCGGCGCCTCGACCGTCACTTCCGCCCCGTGCCGCGTCACCTTGAACTCCGCGTGGCCGTTCGTCATGAAGAGCGCCATCGAGTCGCCGTGCCGGCAGATCGTCGGCGGCTCGGCTTCCACCTTGAGCGTGAAAGATCCCTCGGGAAGCGCGACGTTCGCGCCGTAGAACAGGTAGTCGCCCCAGACGGACCCGAGCTCGACCGGGCCGGCGCCCCAGTCCGCGGTCACTTTCGTCGAGGCCAGCGCACGCTTTGTTCCTTTTTCCCGCACCACGATCCCCAGCAGGTGCGTCGCGCCTTTCGGCTCTTCTGCGGCCCAGACCCCGGCGGCGTCGTAATGCCCGATTTTCCGCGGCGCGAACGCCACGAACCCGAACCGGTAGTCGCCCGAGACCAGCTCGCCCTTGATGTCTGAATCAGCCGCGGCGACCGAAGCGACCGTCGCGCGGAGCGCCGGGGCCACGCCGCCCGCGAGCTGCCCTTCCAGCGCCTTCGAAACCGCGCTGACCGCGTCCGAGACCCTTGCGGCATCCGCCAGCCCGTCCACCAGCTTGCGCAGGTCGGCGATCCCCGCCGTCACGGCCTTCGCCGCGGCCGCATCCTTGGACTCGACCGTCGCGGCCAGCGCCTTCCACGCGCGCTCGGCCGGCTTCAGCCCCATCGTCGTCGCTTCGTCGAACTCCCGCTGATCCACGACTTTCCCGTCCCGGACGGCGGCGGCGTATTCGTTCTTGGTGAAGCGGAGGTAGCCGACGAGTTCGCCAACCTGGTCTTCATAGGCGCTGGTGGCGGATTTCGGGTTGGCCGGGTGTTCCTGGTGCGATTTTGCGGGCTGCTGGTCGCAGCCGGGGGCGGCGATCAGGACAGCGAGGAGGAGGGCGGGTGCGAAGCGCATTAGGCGGTTGACTCCGCTTCGCGGCGGTTGCGCTTGGCGGTGCAATCGGCGCAGCGACCGTAGATTTTGACGACGAAATGGGTCGGGTCGAAGCCTTCCTGGCGGGCGATCTTTTCCTGGAGCCCGTTGAGCTTGGGGTCATAGAACTCGGAGATGCGGCCGCAGTCGCTGCAGTAGAGGTGGCCGTGGTGCTGGAGTTCGGAAGCGTGCTCGTAGTACTTCTTGCCCTGACCGAAGTCGTGTTCGATCAAGAGGTTACATTCACTGAGGAGAGCCAGGGTGCGATAAACCGTCGCCTTTGAGACCGGCGTCCCGGCGCGCCCCAGGTGGGCGATGAGGTCGTCTGCGGTGAAGTGCTCGTGCGTCCCGAAGATCGTGCGCAGCACGGTTTCCCGCGGCGCCGTGAGGTGGAGCGCGTGCTTCTTCAGGTACTCTTCGAAGATCTGGACTTCGTCGCCCATCTGGCCCTCGCTTTCAGGTTGAGACTGAGACTGAGTCTCAATGTCACTCGCTGGTCCGCTCCTGTCAAGCAAAAATCGGGGCCAGTCGGCGCCTCGGCCATTCCGCCGGATTGCGGCACTTCACCCGGGAATGGGACCTGCGCGGTCCGGATTGTCGCGCACCCGCTGCGCGAAATTCCGCGGCGCTTGGATTACTTCAGCAGCCCCCGCAGCAGGCCCCGCAGGACCTCGCTCTTGCCGATCTCGCGGGCGACCGGCGCCGCGGCGTTCTCATAGGTCCCCACGGCGCACTGGCCGGCGGGGAGAGGGCGGAGGACGCGGTCGCGGAAGGCCCGGAGGGCGGCGACCGGGGACTGGTCCGCGGAGCCGAAGGAGGCGGTGGCGACGACGCAGTACTTGTTTGCTTTGGAGGACGAGTTGCCGCGGCTCGACCCGTCGGAGACCTGGGTCCCCGCCGCGGGAGGCAGCGTCGATGTGGCCCATGCCGTGTTGCCGAAGGCGCCGAGGTTCACGCGGCCGCCGTTCGGGGAGGGCTCGGCGGCGAAGGGCGAAGCCGGGTCGCCCGCGTCAACGGTCGGGTCGCCGGCCAGGACGCGGTAGTCATCCGTGGCATCGCTCACGAAATGGGAGGCGACATTCAGGATCCCCTCCCCCGCTTCCGCGCCGACTACGCCGCCAAGGAGGTTGTCGTAGAGGTCCGTGAACCTCACCGTGAGGGAGCCGTCGCCGCGAAGGCTCACGCCGATCCCGCTGTTGGAGAAAATCATCGAGTCGACGATGGTTCCCGAAGCGCCCGTATCGACGCCGTCGCGCAGGCAGTGGGCGATCGTCACCCTGGCCAGTTCGAGCACGCCGCCGTCCGTCCTGATCCCCGCGCCGTTCACGCGACAGATCACCACGTTCTCCAGCCGCACATTCGCCACGCCGCCCCACACCCCCGCCGTGCCGCTCTTCAGCATCAGGTTCGAGAGCGTGGACCGCGCGCCTTCGGAAGCATCGCTCGCCTCCAGCGTCACGGCCGCGGCGAACCCCGTCGCGTCGATGACGGTGAGACCGGGGCCGGCGCCGCGAAGCGACACGCCGGGCCGGAGGGCGACGCCGTCGAGAAACGTGCCGGCTGCGAGCTCGATCACATCGCCGGCCTGCGCCGCATCGATCGCGGCCTGGATGGTGGTGAAGGGCTGACCGCGGAGCATGACGCGGGCCCCGGGGCGCCACGTCGCGACGACACCGACGCTTTCATTCCCGGCCGCGTCCGTCGCCGTGAGCATGAAGTCGCACGCCAGGGCGGGATCCAGGCCGGTCACCAGCCACGTCGTTGCCTTCCCGAGGACCGTGGGGTTCGCGTAGTTTCCGCCTTCCGGCCGGACGTAGAGCTGATACCCGGCGAGATCGGGCGAAGCGCTCGCGGTCCACCTGAGGCGGACGGCAGCGCCTTCGGGAAGAGCGACGAGGTCGGAAGCCGGGTCAGGCGCGACATTGTCGCGTCCCGACCAGAAATCGGCGGGAGCACTCCACGGCCCCGGCTGACTCTGCGCATCGACCGCCCGGACCCGCCAGACAACGTGGGCGTCGGCACCAAGCGCTTCGACAATCGAGAACGCCGTGGATCCCGGCGCCACCGGCGTTTCGGCCTCGACGCCGCCATTCACGGCCCAGGCCACGCGGTACCCGCCGTCGGCTCCCGGCACCGGCTGCCACGAAAGCACGGGGCGCGGCGTGCGCACGTCTTCCCCATCCGCCGGCGACAACCCGGTGGGCGCCGCGAGCGCGTCGGCCCTGGCAACGCCGGCGTAGGCGGCGAGGGCGACGGCGAGAAAGGCGGTGAAGAGGGCGATTCTCAATCAGGTTCCTGTTCGGAGCGGGAAGTCTACCCGCAAATGCAACCCCGTTCAACGGCGAGGGTCGCGGCGCTTGAAATGAACGTCCCCGGCAGCCGAATGTTTGGCCCGGCCCTACTTCTTCACCCCCGCCCGCTTCTGCTGCTCCATCCACGTCTTCTTCGTCAGGACGTAATGCCGCATCGGCATCGGCACCCCCACCACGTTGTTCATGTAGTGCGCTTCCCGCAACCTCGCGAACCCCAGCGCTTCCATCGACCGCCACGCATTGTCGTTCGGGGCCCACGCCTTCGTCCGGATTTCGTCGGCGCCGACGGTCTTGAACGCCCAGTCGAAAACGAGCTGGCACGCCTCCTTGTGGTGACCTTTGCGCCAGACGCTCCGCGCGATCTGGTTCGTCTGGTCCGCGATGATCACCCGCCCTTCGTCCTCGCGCGGCTCAACCCGGACCGTGCCGACCATCCGGCGCGTCTCGTTGTCGTCGATCGCCCAGACCACCAGCTCCGGGTTCTCGTGCCACTCCTTGAGTTCCTTTTTCAGGTTCTCCACCGACTTCGGCTGCACGTCGTCCGTCCACCGCCACAGGTCCGCGTCCCTCATCTCCTCGAACCACGCCGGCGCGTCTTTCGCCGGGTCGAGAGGCCGAAGCGTGACAGTCTTTCCCTTGAGCACCGGGGGCTTCTTTGAGACGGCTTTCATCGCAGGCTCCTTTAGAGGTAGGGAATTCATCGGGATTTTAGGGGGGCGTGCAAGTGTTTTCGGTGAAGTGCCGCCGGCGGCAAGGAGCGAAATCCATTTGCGCTCAACTCCCGGAGGGCGAAGCGCCGAAGTATGTTGCACCGACTCCCGGGAGATGCCATGAGCCTCGTCCGCCGCCTCAACTCCCTGCTCTATCGCCTGGGACACTGCATTTTCCTGTAAGCGCGCGGCCGCGGCGTAGAATGGCAGCGCCATGCGACGCTTCCTTCCCTTCCTTGCGCTCCTCGTCTGCGGCTGCGCCTCCGGGCCGCGTCGCGGGCTGGTCTCCAGGGAGGACGTGCCTCCGGGTTGGTCCCTGCACACAACGGCCCACTACCAGGTGCTGACGGACGCCGGGGACGAACAGGCGCGGCTGATGGCGGTCCGGTTGGAAGGGATCCTGGAGTTGTACGGAGCGCTTCTGCCCACCAAGCGCACCCTGCCCATATTCCCGGTGCGGGTGATCCAGAAATACGCCGACTACATCTCGTACGGCGGCGAAGACGGGACGGGCGGCTGTTACGACGCCGAGACGGGAGACCTGGTCCTGACGCGCTTTGAAGGATACGGCGCGACGAAGGACGAGCCCGGGCGGCCGACGTCGGAGCAGGAAGTCGTGACCACGGCGTACCACGAGGCGTGGCACCAGTATTTCCACTGGTACCTCGATTCGGACGTCGATCCGCCGGCCTGGTTCGACGAGGGAATGGCCGACTATTTCGGGCAGGCCCGCCCGACGCTGTCTCACCGGAATTCGGCGCTTCCGGAGCCGCCCGGCGAACGCCGTCCCGCGTGGCGGTTCGACCGCAAGAACCTCGCCTGGCTTTCCTCCATCCGCAAGGCGGTAGCCGCCGGCAAATACGTGCCGCTCCGGGAACTTGTCCACATGAAGCGGGCGGACTACTACCGCGACCCTTCGCTCTGCTACCCCGAAGGCTGGGCACTCGTGTATTTCCTGATGAATTGCAAGGACGAGCGGTTGAGTGAAGTCCCTGCCGCGCTGGTGCTCGCGCTTCGCGACGGATCGAAATCCGACGCGGCGGTGGACGAAGCGTTTGCCGGGGTCGATTTCGCGAAGCTGGAAGCGGACTGGGCGCAGTACGTCGGACAGTTGCGGTAGAAAAGGGGCCCGTGGTTACGGTTAAGAGGGGCGCATCGCGGGCGCCGCTTCTAGAATCCCGCCGTGCCCGATCCTGACTACCTCCGACTCGGCGTCTGCACCGCGATTGCCCTCGTCGCCGGGACCATCGACGCCATGGCCGGCGGCGGCGGAATCCTCACGATGCCCGCCATCGCCACGTTCGGGCTGCCGATTCCTGTCGTCAGCGGCACGAACAAGGTCGTCGGGACCAGCGGCTCCAGCACCGCGACGCTCAGCTTCCTCCTCAAGGGAAAACTGGACCGCACCGTCGCCCTCCTCGGCGGCGTCTGCGCGCTGGCCGGCGGCGTCGCCGGCGCCCTCGCGCTCATCCACCTCGGGAAAATCAACGAGACCCTGACCAAGGCGCTCTTCGGCTTCCTCCTGATCGCGATGGCGCTCTACATGTTTTTCAAGCCCCAGGTCGGCGGCGAGAACGCCTATGCCGGCCCCACTTCCCGCAACCTCGCCATCACCGTCGCCACCGGCCTCGTCATCGGCTTCTACGACGGGTTCTTCGGCCCCGGCGCCGGCTCCTTCCTCGTCTTCGTCATGGTCCGCTTCCTCCGGTTCGATTTCGTCATCGGCACCGGCAACGCCAAGGCGATGAATTTCGCGAGCAACGTGGCTTCCTTGACGACGTTCATCGTGAAGGGCCTCGTCGTGTGGCACATCGCGATCCCGATGGCGGTCGCGAACGCGACGGGAAGCTGGCTGGGCAGCTCGCTGGCGATCAAGAAGGGCGCGAAGTTCGTGCGCTACGTCTTCCTGCTGGCGGCGCTGGCGATCGCGGCGAGGATGATGGTGTTCGTGATCTGGAAGAAATGACCCGGGCGGCCTGCTACCGCCCGTAGTCCTCGCCCTCGATCCGCACGCCGCCGGGTTCCGGGGTGATCACGGTGCTCGACCGGCCGCCGTACGACCCCGGCCCGGTACCGCCCTGCGTTTCGCTCGAGTAAATCACCTGCGCGCCGGGGCGCGTCCTCGAATGCGCCCCCTCCTCGCCCTCGCCGCCCCGGGGAGCGTCATACGAGTCGTCTTCCCCGCGCCCGTGGTTTCCCGTGCGGTACATGTCGTAGCTGTTCCCGCAGGCGGAAAGGAAAAGCGGCGCAGCGAGCACGGCCATGGCGGCGAGTTTTTTCATCCGGGTT
>JAIOPR010000346.1 GCA_021413805.1 Planctomycetota bacterium | reverse complement strand
GACGGAGCGCGGATGAGGGAGTTCGAGGAGGTCCTGGCGACAAACCAGCGCACCGAGCTCCTGAACCGCAAGTGGATCGAAGGAATGAAGGAGCACGGCTACGCAGGCGCCGGTCATATCTCGGAGCTGACGAAGAACACGTTCGGGTGGGACGTCACGCGGAGCGGGAGCGTCACCGACGCCACCTGGGCGGACATCTACGAAATCTACGTGAAGGACCGCTACAAGCTGGGGATGCAGGAATGGTTCGACAAGGTCAACCCGCACGCCCTCCAGGAAATGACGGCTACCATGCTTGAGGCGGTCCGGAAGGGGTACTGGAACGCCGACGTCGAGACGATCGCGACCCTGAGCCGCGTCTATTCCGAGTCGGTCGTCAAGGATGGGCCGTCCGCCGGCCTCGTCTCGGGCGGGAATACCAAGCTCGACTCGTTCGCCGCCGCGGCCTTGAACGCCCCCGGCGACGCGGCCCTCGCCGCCCTAGCCGCAAAGATGCTGGCTTCTGTTGCCGCGTCGGCAGGCTCATCGAAGGACTCCACCGGGAAGGTCATCGGACAACACATGGAAGTGGCGTCAGGTGCGGCGCCGGGTGGGGAGTCGGCCGGCACCGGAAGGATGGGCAGATCGACCAAGGCAGCGATGGCCGCGCTCATCCTCGGGTTGTGCTGCGTCCTGGTGATGTACGGGTTCGCGGCCAGGAAGGGGGCCTGATGAGCGTCCTTTCGCACTGGCTCTACTCGATTTCGATCATGCTCCTCGTACCCGTCATGGTGCTTCTTCTCGCGCTCCTGGGGCTGGGACTGATTCTCCTGGGTGGATTCCTTCGCGAGTGGGCTGGAAGGCGGAAAATGCGGCGCGGGTTGACCGCGGCGATCAGGGAGTTGGGAGAGCCTGGCCGGGAGGCCACCTGGAACCGGCTCAAGCAGCTGCGCACAGGACTTCCGTTGCAGCTCGTGCAGGCGATGGATGGAAGTCTGCCGGGAGAAATTGCGGTCCTGGAACACGCGCTGGGCCAAATCGAGGGAGTGGCGGCGAGTCGAATCGCGCTCCTCTCCTTCCTCACGAGGGTCGGACCGATGCTCGGCTTGATGGGCACTTTGATCCCCCTCGGCCCGGCATTGACGGGGCTGGCCGCAGGGAACATGCAGGAACTGTCCGCCAACCTCGTGATCGCGTTTACGACAACCATCGTCGGGCTCTTTGTGAGCGGGCTGGCCTTCACCATGGGGCTGGCCCGACGGCTCTGGTACGACAACGACCTTGTCGACCTGGAGTTCCTTGTGGGGAGGCTCAAACCTTGAGGAAATCCAGGTCCCCAAAGCGCTCGCGGCGCTGGGACTCCGCCCCGGACGAGGATCCCGCGGCCGGGCTCCTGAACCTGTTCGACGTCTGGCTCGTCTTCTCAGTGTCGCTCCTGATCGCGTTCGTCGCCTACGCGCGCATGCCCGAGCTGATGAACTCGCGTTCCGACATGACCCTGGTCAAAAACCCCGGCCAGGCGGACATGGAAATCATCACGAAGAAGGGCACGGTCATCGAGAGATTCAGGGCCACAAACCAGAAGCTCGGGGGGGAGGGTGAAAAGCTCGGCGTCGCGTATCGGTTGAAGTCGGGCGAGGTGGTTTACGTTCCGGAGGATGGTGGAGGTGCTGGAGCGATGCCCCGGCCTCCGAAGTAGATTCCCGCTCCTCTGGGAGCCGCCAACTGCTTCACCCACTCGCGTAGCCGTGAAGCGCTTGTTTCTGTCTCCGGGCATCGACTACGATGGACGTCCGCAGGGTGCCCTTTGCACGGGAAGGATCACCGGAAACTTGCTCGATCCTTTCAATTGGTGCAGTTGCCGAGCAACTCCGGATTCCTATCGCGCATCGGGCCAGTAGGGGAGGGTACCTCCTTGAGAGAAGACCGCATGGAACTGGTACCGGTGCTCGTGGTTGACGACGAGCCCGTGATATTGAGGCTATTGGATCGGGTGTTGTCCCTTTGGGGCGCGGCGGTCGAGGCCACCGACGGAGAATCCGCTCTCCGCCTGCTGAGCGAGCGAGAGTTCGCTCTCGTCATCTCCGACACGCAGATGCCCGTTGTTGACGGTTATGAGGTCCTCAAGACCGCGAGAATCGCGTGCCCGAAGGCGATCCGCGTGCTCATGTCTGGAAATCCCGCCGCGCTCTCCGGAGCGGCGTGCGACGACTCGCCGGCGCATCATCTCCTCAACAAGCCCATCGACCGCGTCCGGTTACGTCAGCTGTTTGACCTTGCCTCTCTTGCGGCGACCCGGATTCAGGATCTCGTGCAGCTGATTGCCCGGCGATACACCGAATCGACGGACTCCGTTTTCGTCAAAGATGCGAAGGGTCGGTACCTCTTCATGAACGCAGCCGGCGCCATGCTCCTTCAACGTCCCGCGCCTGAGATCATCGGGCGGGTGGACGCCGAAGTCATCGACCAGCGCACGCTCCTCGAAGAGGTGCGCGCATCCGACCAGGAGGTATTGCGCACCGGCAACTGCTACCTGTACGTCAACGCGACGCGAGTGCCCGGCTCAGCCCGCTTGTTTCTGAGCGTGAAGTTCCCGGTCTACCACGCGAGCGGTGCGATGCTGGCGATTGGCTGCCTGAGCAGGGACGTCACGGAGTTGATGAAGCTGGCACCGGCGGAACGCACCCGACTTGTAGACGACCTTCTGCGTGACCTTGGCGAAATCTCGTCGATCTTCGCGGGGGAATCGAACCCCGTCGCAATCGACCGGTTCGAGGTTGAGCACTGCCTCAAGATGTCCGAGAGCGTCGCGGACCGCATCGTTGTCGTGGAGGGCGACGACCCTCGGCGGCAATAAGCAGCGGGAATCTCCAGCCAGGCCCCGTCCCAATTTCCAGTGAGGTGCTCGACCTGGGGATCAACGCGCTCGGATGTGAGCGCGACGCAGGCAGTCTGACCACGGAACCGAAGACGATTCGTGCGGGGCGACGAGATTGACGGCTTTCTCAGCGCAGAGGACGGGTCCGCCGGACCGGCAGACCAGGGGGCAGACGCGGAGCCCGCCAAGGTCCGCATGCCCATGCGCGGCAGGGGGATGTGGCACAAGGAACCTCGACGGGGCAAATCGGAGGCGTTGCGAATGGGGTAACTCCCGTTGCACTTGTGCCGGGTCCTGGCTTCAGTTGGCCACCCTGCGGGCGCACCGGACTTCAAATCCGGTGAACCCTTCACAAGGGGGTTGGTCGGCTCAATTCCGATGCACTCCCGTAGCAAGGACTTACGACGGTAGGTTGTTTTTGCGGGCGCGACTTGCGCGCCTCTGCTGCCAATTCTCGCCCCGTCTTGATCGCGAAATTCTGAGACGGACCGAGACGGATCAGGACAACCGACGACGGAAAAAAGTGCTCATCGTGGTGCTCACGCCTCCGGCGGTCGCGAACTCCGCGGCGCTCGCGGCGGCGGCTTCACGGGCTCGTGCGGCTTGGATCGCTCGCCGAACTTCGCCTCACGCCTGAGTGCGATCCGCGTCGCCAGGACGATCGCAGCTCCAGCGTTTGCGCGCGGATCGTGCCGACGAACTCCTCCGGGATCATTTCGAACTCGATGACGAATCCGAGCCGGTGCCGGTAGGCGCGCGGCTCGAACTGCGGGCGCTTCGACGCGGGGATGCTGTCGATCACCTTCCAGTCCGGCCTCGCAGTCGTTGGCGGCGCGGTGAAGACCCGAGCTTTCGCTGCGGTGGGCCGAGAAGCGAGGGTTCCGGGACGGTCATCGCCAATCATGAAAAGTCCCCGTCAGGCTGGGGCATCTACCCATTGGTGCCCCGGTTCAGGGTAGGTAGGGAGGAGGTCACCGCAGGGGGAAGATGAATTCTACGGATGCCGCCGCGGCGGTCAAGCCGTGAACCAATCGCCCTGGTCTGGCGATTAACTGGAGCGCGCGCAAGACTCGACCCCCGAGGCGGAATCCCTCGGATTTTTTTATTTCTGCCTGCCCTACAGACCTGCCGATATTTTCTATAGGGATTCCGGAAAGGTTTGGTGTAAGTTAGGCGTTATGACCGGTGAGGAAATAATGACGAAATCGAGCGACCCAAAGCTGAAGGAACTGATCCTCTACATCGCCAAACGGAGCGAGATGGACGACCGTTTCGGTGCGGTGAAGCTCAACAAGCTCCTGTGGTACACCGACTTTCTCTCCTACCTTCGGCGGGGAAAGTCGATCACGGGACAGGAATACTTCGCCCTGAACCAGGGGCCTGCCCCACGTCGGCTCATGCCCGTGCGCTCCGCACTCACCCGGGACGGCTCGGTTCGTCTTGAATCGCGCGAATATTTCGGCCGCAAGCAGCAGCGTGTCGTGGCGCTGCGCGACCCGGATCTCAGCATCTTCGACGGCGAAGAGATGGCCTTCGTCGACCACATCCTGGAGATCTATCTCGATCTCGACGGTTCTGAATTGTCCGAGATGTCCCACCGCATGCTCGGGTGGAAGGTCGCGCGAAACGAAGAGACGATCCCGTATGCCACCGCCCTCGTGGAAGCCCGCACCCCCTCGATGAAGGAGCGTGAGCGCGGTCAGCGTCTGGAAGACCGCGCCCGGGAGGTGCTCCTGCATGGATCCGATTAGAGGGCTCGTTGAAGATCCGATATACGAGAAGTCACGCGACGCGATCGACAAGGACGTGCGTCGCATGGATGAGTTTCTAGCAGGCGTCACATTCATCCTTGCTCGCAACCCGTTCGTCGGAGAGCAAGTCGCGCCAGGATCGCCCGTGCGTTGCATTCACCAATCGGGCGCTGCTGGATCGCCATCCGTCGTCCTGTACTACACGTTCGACGACCACCACGTCTTCCTGCTCGACATCGAGAAGACCGCCCTACCGCAATTTTGAGCAGTCGTCGTCTCAATACGAACAGAACCGGCCCTCGAGTTCGCACTCGAGGGCCGGCTGTGTTTCCGGGCTACGACTCGATTGCCTTGACCAACTGGTCGATCGCGATCACGACCGCGACGATGGCGCCGATAACCCTGATTTCCTTCATGGCTTAGCCTCCTTTCTCCCCGCATGGGAACTGGCGCGCACGATGCGGGGAAGACGGGGCGCCAGGACCCGGCGCGCACAAGTCGCGCCGCACACCGAAAAGCGGTCCTGGCTCTGAAGTCCAGTATCTGGCGACAGATGAACGATGCGGATTCTACTTCTTCGGGCGCCCCCCGGTCGGATTAAAAACGACTGGAAGCCACTTTGGTTTGGATACTGGTCCCTTGGGCATCCGCTTGATAACGGGGTAGTTCGGCACAGCTCCATCCGCGACATACACCATGATCTGCGTCGGCTTCGCCTCCACGTTCTTGCGGGCCATCATCGTTTTCACTGCCGCCACAAATTCCTCGCTAACCCCAGCCCACAGCACGATGTAGCCGCCCTTCGGCATGTCCACGGTCACGGCATGGTCGCCCTTTAGCGATGGCTCGCCTTCCTTTACCTGGCGGGTCAGCTCTACGAAACTGACGCCTCCAGTCTTGACGATGAAAGCCTCGAATCTGTCCGCCAGTTTGTTCGCAAACGCGGTGTCCATCACCTCACCTCCTCATGAATATTTCGGGGAGACCCGCGAGTTGTCCTTCAACGCGGCGGGCCTGAGCGCATCGCTTCGAAACCATCCCTTACTTTGAAAGCGCCTTGAGCACGCGTCCGAGAACCCATGCGGATCGAGAGTTCAGCTCGACCTGGGCTCGCGTCTCTGGGGGGAACGCCTTGCAGACCTCGCAGAAATACCGTTCTCCTGGGCGAAGCTGGACCTTCGTGCCTGTGAAGCTGTCATCCTTCACCTTCCAAAGAGTGAGCTTTACGCTACCGAAGTCGACTCCGCACGCCGCGCAACAATTGGATGGCATCGTTGAACTCCTGAAATGAATATTCCGAGTGGCGTTTCGCTAACGAACTGGGTTAGCCAACCTTGGTGGGGTCGAATTCCATCTTCGCTTCGCGCAACTCACGCAGGAGATCGCATTTCAAGTTCCCTTCGAAGGGGACGTAGACGATCCCGAGGATGTCGCTGGGTTTCTCGAGGTCGCCCTTAACGAGTGCGCAGATGTAGTGCCGTCCCAGCACCCCCCAGAAGTAACCGAGCTCAAGAATGACGTTCTGGCGCGCGCGCTTCGGGAGATGAAACGCCTGCTTGAACTTGGATTTTGCGGGCGCCCCGATGTCATCCGGGGACATGAGTACAACGGTAAACCCGACGTCTGAATATTTCTCGAGCTTCTCTGCCACGGTCTTTCCTGCGCTGACCTGCTCGTGAAGGATGATCGGCTCGAGGCCGATAAAACTCAGGAAATGGGCGACTTCACTCTTCATCAGGTCATCCTGGCCATGCACGACGAAGACCTTCTTCTTGGATACAGCGCCGCGATTCGGCAGCGGATTCGCTGCGGCGTCCTGGGTGATCGGTGCCGGCGCGCCACTGTCTTGCGAGTAGATCTCGATGACGCCGAGAAGTCCGTTGAGGAACGAAGCTCCCACGCTCAAGCTCTGCGACGCATCTGCCGCTCGAATCCGATCGACGAATTCTTCCGCCACATCGGACGTAGTGAAGATGGCCAATAGCGCCTGACGAGCTCGCTCGATCCAGCCGTTCCAATCCAAGGCAATTCCAATCCCGCCGTGTTGGAGCCTCGAGCTCTCCTCAACGAGATGGGCAAGCTTGTTCATCGCGATCATGGTGGAGCATCTGCGGACGCGGATCGCGTCCCGCCTCCGGCTTACTTTCGGCATGCTCGCTCCCTGGCCTGATGAAGTGTCGGAATTCCTGCGGCGATAGCCCTGCGCTCCAATACTGACATCGAACTCCCCGCAACACGGGCGGGATTCTATCGGAAACGGCGAAGCGCCAGTAGTCGAGTGCGATGGCGCGTTCAAGGCGATTGCGGTTGATCACGTCTCGAAGTCCTCGGCCTCCACGACCTGGCGCGGGTCAATGCGGTTGATGAATAGCTGGCCGCTCGTGGGGCTCAGCATGGAAGAGAAGTAGGTCGCGCTGGCGCCATCAAGCTTGGCCCAGATGGCAACGACCAGAGCGCCGAATCCGGCAACATTCGATCCGTCGAGCTCGCCGACCTTTGCCTCTCGCTCGAGCCCGTTCACTTTGTACCTGACGCGGTAGACGCGGCGATTTGAGAATCTGCCGCCCGGAGGACCCGCTCCCGGTTCGGCTTCCGTTTTGTACTCTTGGTAGCACTTTTCTTGTTTCGCGGGCGGCTCGATCGGCTTCTTCCGGTCCTGCGCGGACGGCATGAAAAATTGCGGCATCTCAGACTCCTTTGTCGCTGCGAATCACATCGATTGAAGTCCCGCAGACAATCGCACACCAATCATCCAGCGTACCGCAGGTCCGCATCGCGAGCGTGAAGTCGCCTCGCTTGTGCGCGCTGAAATGGAATTCTCTCGGGTTGAGTGACGGTCGCACGATTCCGTTGATCACAAGCCCTTTGGTCGAGACCTCGAACCCGAGCTGCTCGAGTCGAGGGATGATTCGCGCGGCATGGTCTTTGTCCGTGCTCGGCTTGAACTCCGGGATCGGAGCATTGCCGCCGAAGATCTCCTTTACGACGAGTGAATCAAGTTCGGGTCCCGGATTCGGGAGTGGCGGACGAACTGGTGTCGGCTGGATCTCGTCGAGATTCTTCCTGAAGCGGGTTTCAGCGAGCGAGTAGGCGAGCTCTGCGCCTCGGGCCTTGCATGCCGCGCACTCGATGAGGTGAAACGTCTGGCTCGCCCGATACCGGACTTTGTCTCGAGGCGCTCCGCAGTGGGGGCAGGAATCTCCGCGCCAAGGGCCGACGTCGATGGGATTCTCCAGGGCCATTTCAATCTCCTCCAGCTGGTTTAGTTCCACAGGTCGGCGCCGGCGGCGCCCGTCCACTACCCGGGCGGATTCTAGCGGAAACGGCGACGCCTCAAGGAGTGAACTTCAAGCATCCCTTCCGCGCATCAATCTCGAAGAGACCCAGCTCGAGGAAATCGATGCCGAGGACGCCGTCGTGTTTCGTGTCCTCGATCGGGGCCTCGAGCACCTCGAGAGTGACGCACCTGAGCCGCCGTCCTTCGCATGGAAAGAGGATCCTGGCGTTTTACTGGAACGAGGGGGAACGCGCCGACGCCGGCGCCGTTCATCCATACTTCTGCTTCGCCAGGAATGGGCGGTATCGGCAGGCCGTCGAGGAAGACTTTCCTGAACATCGTCCGCATGGACCCGGTGTCGAGGATCATCTTCGCGCGCGCTGACGCGGGCAGAAAGGCCCGATGCTCTGACCCTGTGCGTATCCGGCCAAATGCGCCCAATGATGACGGTGACTTCGGGACCGTGATCGCCGACGCGGCCGCTGACGATCATCATGGCGCCGACTGCGGCGGGGGAGTTGGCGGCGGCGTCAGGTCCGCAACTGCGGTTGATCCGGGGGCTGGAGACGGATCGAGGCCACCGCCGGACTTGGGAGCAGCGGCGTCGTCCGGGGTGACTTTCTTCGTCACGCCCTTGCGCTTCCGAATCTTCATGGGCCCGATCTGCTCACGCGCTTCCGGCGACAGCATCCCGTGGATCGCATCGGCCAGATCCTCCTGGTCGATAGATACTTCCGTTTTCCGGCGGATCTCCCGCCGGATGACGTTTAGGACTTCCTCGAGGAACAGCGCGCGACCGATCGCCGCGGGGCTGAGCGCATTTGTGTGCTCCCAGAACTCGTCGAGTTCGCCACGCTTGACGCTCGTCCTGGACAAGAGGGCCAGCTTCTCCGCTCCGGTCTCCACCTGCGCATCGTCCATCAGGTCGATCGTGAACGCGCGGGTGTATTCGATCCCTTCACCGAAGGTGAGGTGATAGAGAATCCACTCGGTTCCGTTCGTCAGGATCACCCAATGGTAGTTGTTCCTGGACGCGTAGCTTTGGGCCTGCTCGATATGGCGGTCGCGCAGCTTCTCGCCAGCCGCCTTCGCCTCGACCAGGATTCGAACCGTCCCATCGATCTTCAGGGCGATGTCGACGTACTTCCCCTTCATCTCTGTTTCGCGGCTGATCTCCGTCATCGTGTCGTAGCCGAGGACGTCGTCAAAGAACTTGATCAGGCGCTGAACCGTGTCGGCCTCGTTCAGCCCGGCCTCGTTAGCCTTGCACAGGTGCGGCAGGAACTTCTTCAACGGCTTGCGGATATCGATCGACATGACCCCTCCCTCGAGTCCAAGTTGAAATTCCATGGGTCGGCGTCGAACCCAGCCCATGCTCACCATTTCCCGACCGGGATGTTACTTCGCGTCGGCGCGGGAATCCCCAATTTTCCGGCGGCGGCAAAACGCGCAGAGACTACTTCGCCACCACAGCCGTCTGCTGCTCCCCACCGCCGAAACGTGAAGGGGCTAACTCACCTGCAACTGCTGTTTCGGCAGGACGTCAACTAGCAGGAGAGAGGACGTCGGCTTGAACACATGTCTCACGCCGTTCTCCAACGGGGACAGCTGGACCCGGAACGAAACGTCGTGAGCCTGAGCGGCTGATCGCGAGACCCTAGGTCCCAACCGCAAGGCCGGCTCTAGCCGGGGCGTACACATCTGCGGGTGGGCAGACAGATAGGCAGACGGCGAGATCGGAAGTGCGACCAACTCCTTTGATCGCAGCGCCTTACGCGCTGAGCGACCTCGGTGTTGGCAATCGGGGGCGTCCTTGGGAATCCGAGCGCTGAACTCGAAGCGCTGGCGGTTCAAATTGCCCGACGAACCCAGGTCAGAACATTTCGCATTATGTCGGTTATGCGAAATTGTCTTCGTTACTGATTGGCCTTGGTCGAGATCGCCTGCCACCACTCAGTGCCGAGGGGGTCCACGGCGGTCACTTCGCAATCCAGCGAGTAAGTCTGGCGCTCCCAAGGAGTTGTCGGCTTCGGCATTGTCGCAAGCAGGTAGGTGTGAATCAGGCCGTTGATGCCCTGGCCCGGCGCCAGGTAGATGGGACACAGAGTGTAGGTGTCGTTCAGGTGATGAAGCGATCCATAGAAAGCAGGAAGGATCTCGATCTCATCGGGACCAACCCCTTTCTCTCTGCGCAGCGTTCCTTTGAGCCGGAGTCCACACAGCGAAGTTCCAAGATTGCCAACGTTGTAGACGGAGAGAGGGAGCCTGAGTTCTAACGGCCCCGACTTCTGCCCAAGGAAACCTTGGAACTGTGGGTCAGCAACGACATGGAGACGTCCGAAAGATGAGGGACGATCGGCATACATGCCGTCCAGCTCGATGCGGTCAGGGTATTCGCGCTCTCCGGTTTGAGGGCCGCATGTCGTGCTGCCGGATCTCCAGAACACCGCGTTCCGAAAGGTCGGCCCAGGCATGTCCGTGGTCTGCGTGCATTTCGGACACCTGCGAGGGACAGGCTTGCATCTCCATTCGCGGACTACGTGCGGGCGGTTGTGGGACTGTGCGACGAGTGCATATGAGATACAAGTATTGTTCCAAGTGATGTCATCAATTGTGAGGCGCGCCCTTGGGAAGATCTTCGAATTGACCAGTTGCTCGATCTGACCGTTGTCGGCGTACTTCGACTTCGAATACGGCTGCTCCTGAACAACAAATGGTCTCTGGGAAATTCCGAAAACAAGGAGTCCGTCTTGAGGCCCGTTCGCAAGTGCAGCGACATCCTTGATGAACTCCATGAGTCCGGCTTCGGTCTTCAGGTCCGGCCATTGCTGCTTTGCGTCCACCCAAGACAATTCGCCGACCTCTCCCTTTGCTTTTGCCTCCTCCAGGAGCATGGGAATAAACGTCAGTGGGTTCAGACTCGCGCCATTCATGCTGCTCTTCCTCCGCAGGTGTCCGACTTAGGATCACGCCTTCGTCGAGACTTCGATGTGGGATTTGAAATGCCTGCCAAGCGTGTCTTCGATGTCGAGGATTCCGTCCACCGAAATGGCTCCGTGCAATTCGCCACTTTCCGTCAGCTCTTTTTCCGGCAGTTCGATGGCGACTCTGAACCGCTTGCTTTCTTTAGGTTCCAGAGGGCACGGGGTGTCAGTGGCAGTGTTTAAGACCTGGCCGCGCGGCATCGGCCGCACCGCTTCGATGTAGAGGGCGTGTCGATCAAGCGAAACCATCCTCCGCGATCCCGTTCCGAGCGAAATGCTCCCCTTAAAGATGACTTCCTCGATCGAGATGGTGTCACTCCCAGATTTGTTGTGAACCAGGACTGGAATCCAGAGCACGTAGATCTTCTGCGTTTCGTCGTAATGCAGTTCTAGAAATCCTTCGCGTGGAACCGAGATCGCAAGTGTGGCGGCGGCTCGGCGGCGCGGTGTCTTCGCGCGTCCCGACGCTTTGGACCTACGCCTTGCCCTCGCGCTTCGAGGTGCCGCAACGCTGGCGAAATTGCCCGCCTTCAGCCAACGCTCTCCGGTGTCATCGATCGCGCACCCGGCCTTTTTAAGTCGCTCCACTACGTCCTTTCGCCATTCGACTTCCCCAGTCGCGCGAGGGATGTGCTGCCCCAGGATGTCCGACAGGATGGTTACCTGACCAATTTGAACTAAGAGCGTATTTTCACGATATCGACCGAGTGCCAACCCAGCTTCGAAAATTACGTTCATGCGTGGCTGAGCCTTCGGCTCGGAAATCGACGGACCGTCATTCATGTCGCGGAGCCCATCTCGAAGGACCGCATCGTCATCCCCTGTAAGTAGGACGATAATCGCCTGGGCTCTTTCCATCGCCGCATCGACTACCTCTCCGATGTAGGGGTTTCGCTTTCCAGTCAGGCTCACGGCCTGCGGCCACTCGATGATCTTGAGGTCGAGCGAGTTCAGGAATACCGTCATCTGCTCGACGGCCTCCTTGTTCCGGCCATGTACCAGGAACACCTCGCGGTTCTTTGATGCAACAGTGGTTTCGTTCAATGAAAGGTCTCCGAGAACCTCCGCGCGGATTGATGAAGTCTTCTGGCCACTCCGCCCACTCATGGCCCGCTGAAAGTTTGCATCGGCTTCCCGGTCGCGAAGGTGCTCAATCCATTCCTCTCCGCGGTATTTCACCTGAAGTTCCGCGCCGAGGTCGCAAGGCAGCTTATGGGTAAGGCCTGCGCGCATTCTTGTTTCGGCCTGTTGCCACTTCAAATCCTCCAGTCGAACCGGGATCGGGTCTCCCACCAGTTGACGGTGGGCGTGTCCCATCGCGAGATGTCGGATGAAGACCTGGACCTGTTTCCGGTCGATGGTGCCTTCGACATCGATCTCGATGCACGATTCATCTCCGGTCTTGATGAAGCTGGATCGAATCAGCATCGGCACGGCCAACTCGAAGCAGACGGATTGATCTCGCGCGGCTTCACCGCCGGGAATGACTGCGCCGGCAAATTCCCGCAATCGAGAGTAGCCGCCGGGGAGGTCTTTCTCGAGCGCCTCTGCTCGATCCGGGCCAAAGATCGCGCTTGGTTTTCCTCCCATCCAGGTGAGCACAAACCTCCGATCGACGACATCGTTGTGGGCGTTGTACTTCGTCTGAAGTGGCTGGAAAGAAATCTGTGGCGGCGTCATGGCCGCATCGGTCCTGATTGCGCCAGTGGCGATCTTGACCGGAGGATTCGCGCCCAACACGACCTTGTGCGAAAGACATCCTTCAAGCCGATTCAGGTCTTTGATCGGTAGCCAGTAATGCTGGTCGATCACGGAGTCCGACTCGAATCGAGGCGCTCGCCGAAGTCCTGGCTCTTCGACGCTCAGAATTGCCTCGCCGGCTAACAGAACATAGCTGCGTCGCTTCTGCTTCGCGGCGATCAGGCGAACTTCGATCGACCGATAGTCCGGCGCGAACTTGGTCATCAGCGAGCTAAACTTAACGACCGCCTGCACCGAAGGATCGTGATCGTTTGCGCTCATTTCGCGCGATCTCGTGATTGGCGGCTCATCGCGCGACCGCCTTCAACCTCACAGCCTGAATCCCATCCTCCGTCAAGTACACCTCCGCCTGCCCCTTCTCCACGACGCGATCGAGCATCCGTCTTCGGAAGTCCACGAACTCAGGCAGCGTCTGGCTGCGCCACTTCGTCACGAAGAAGTGTGCCCCGACGTAACCGCCAGGCATCGTGGCTTGTGCGCGCTTGAGCTCGTCGATCATGGCAGCCTCGTACACCGCGGGGTCGTTCGACAGGGGCGCGGCTGGCGCGGGCGTGGCCGCGTACCCCCCATTCGAGGGCGTTGCCGTGGGGTGGGCGAACGTCGGCGCACCTGTGGCCGCGTGGCGAGCCTCTAGCACCAGCCTGCCCGTTGGCGAGTCGGCGCTCGTAAGTGCCCCGCCTCGTCCGAATTCCGCCAGCCCGGCGGCGAGGTCGATATGGTCGAACGCGGCGCGGCGAATCCTGGCCGAGAGTCCGCTCGATCCCCAGGACGCGACCAGCACCTTCTTCCCGAGCGCCCGGACGCCCTCGACCGCGGCCACGAGATCCGCGTCACCCGAGAGCAGCACCGCGATGTCGAAGCAGTTCACCGCGGCGAGCCGAATCATGTCTGCCACGATCGTGGTATCGACCTCTTTTTCCCGCGCGAAGCTGTGCGAGTGACCGCACGACGCGCAGGTCTGCGTCCGCATCTTCTGTTCGAACCTGTGGACGAAGAAGCCGGGGATCTGGTCGATCATGTCGAGGAACCCATCGAGCTTTTCCTGCGCGGGTGTCTTCGGTATCGCATCGTCCACGCCGGTGTAGTAGTGCGCGCCGAGGAGGGTCGTGCCGCCAGCCGCGCCGACGAGCCACGGGGCAAGCTTGCGGAAGTCGATCTCGGCGCTGCCGGTCACGTCGCGCCAGCCTGCGAAAAAATTCTTCCCGTCGATAAACAAGGCGACGCGCATGCAAGACGCTCCATGAGGTCGAGAGGGAAGGACAAAGGTCGGGCACTACCCCGGGCAGAGTATCCCGAGCGGAGGCGGGGTGATCAAGCGCGAGATCATCGGCTGCGCGTCAGCTCCGCCCCCTCCTCGCCCCTACTTCGGCGTCACGGGGTCCGGCGGCTTCTCCGGAGGCCACCAAGCGAAATTGTGAATCTGGCGGCTTAACGAGTGGGGACTTGGGGGACTGAGGCCCTCGCGCTGCGTCGGCTCCACCCAGGC
>JAIOPR010000345.1 GCA_021413805.1 Planctomycetota bacterium | reverse complement strand
GTTCGCCAAGGGGGCTTCGCTCAAGGACCCGAAGAAGCTCTTCAATGCCAGCCTCGAAGGCAACGCCCGGCGCGCGATCGACATCCGCGAGGGGGAAGAAGTGGACGCGACGGCGTTCAAGGCGCTGATCCGGGCCGCGGTGGAGATCAACATGTCCGGAGGGAAGGCGAAGCCGAAGCGGAGGAAATAGCAACGGCGAGCGAAGGCAACAGCGGGTCGGCGCCATGACCGGCCCTCCGCTTCGGCCCGTTGCAAAATCCTCCGTCCGCCGGATAACATCCCCCGCCATGCCCGGCGCCACGACGGTCACGATCAACGTCCCGGCCGCCCTTCGGTACCGTTGCGGCGGCGCGGCGACAATCGTGATTTCGGCGGCGACGGTGCGCGGGGCGCTGGAGGAGATCGAGAAGCGCCACGCGGACCTGTACCGGGGGATCTGCGACGACACGGGGGCGGTGCGCCGCCACGTGAATGTGTTCGTGAACGAGACTCACATGCGCGACCGGGACGGGCTTGATACAAAGCTGTCCCCAGGCGACGAACTCAGCCTTCTTCCCGCGGTTTCAGGAGGATGACATGGCCGAAAAAGTGATCGTGATGATCGGGACCAAGAAGGGCGTTTTCGTCGCGGAGTCCTCGAAGACGCGGAAGAAGTTCGCGCTTCGCGGGCCGTTCGGGCCGGGCGTCACGGTTTACTCGACGCTCATCGACACGCGCGGCAAACCGACCCTCTATGCTTCGAGCTGCAACCCGTTCTTCGGCATGAAAATCCTGCGTTCGACGGACCTCGGCAAGACCTTCAAGGAGACGAAGTCGGGGCCCGCGTTCCCGAAGGACGACGGCCGCGCCGTCGCCAACATCTGGTCGCTCGAGACGGGCGGCGGGAAGAAAGACCTGCTCTGCGGTGTTGAGCCCGCTTCCCTGTTCCGGAGTGAAGACGCGGGGGATTCCTGGGAATTGGTCGCAGGCCTCAGCAACCACGAGCACGCCCGCAAGTGGCAGCCTGGCAACGGCGGCCTCTGCCTCCACACGATCCTGCGCGACGGCAACCGCGTGCACATCGGCATCTCGACCGGTGGCCACTACCTCAGTGAGGACGGCGGGAAAACGTTCGCCGCGGCGAACAAAGGCGTCGGCGCCGGCTTCGCGCCCGATCCCTACCCCGAGTTCGGCCAGTGCGTCCACAAGATCGCCGGCCACAAGGACGCCCCCGGCCGCTTCTACATGCAGAACCACGGCGGCTGGGCCGACTGGACCGGCCCCGGCGGCAAGCGCCCCGACATCGGCGTCCTTCGCAGCGACGACCACGGCCACTCGTGGCGCTCGATCGCGAAAGGCCTCCCGTCCGACTTCGGCTTCCCCATCGTCGTCCACCCGCACGACGCCGACACCGTCTACGTCATGCCCCACGAGCCCGCGACCCGAACCTGCATCGGCGGCGCCCCGGCCGTCTGGCGAAGCGAAAACGGCGGCGATTCCTGGAAGCGCCTCGATCGCGGCCTCCCGAAGAAGGACAGCTTCTTCACCGTCCAGCGCGACTGCATGACCATCGACAATCTCAAGTCGCCGGCGCTCTACTTCGGCACCACAACCGGCCAGCTCTGGATGGGAAGCGACGCCGGCGAGAAGTGGTCCTGCCTGTTCGAGTCGCTTCCGCCGATCCATTGCGTGAAGGTCGCGGTGGTGTGACGCGGACAGGCAAGGTGATGGTCATGTGAGGCCCCATGCTCAACCGAGATCAGATGTTCGAACCGATGCTTGCAGCATGCCCGTCGTTTGGGACAGCCTGGGCGGAGTTCCGCGCGGAGTGGGACAAGGAGCCCGGAGGCCCTCCGCTTTACCTGGCACTCGGTGACCTGGCCCGGCATCTCATAGAGCGCCTTCGATCTGGCGCAACCAAGGAGTTTCCAGCCGTCTTTCAAGTTGTTGAGCGATGGCACCTCGAGGGCGGCACTACGTCCAGGAAGCCGCCACGATCGGGCTGCTGGAGGGCATTCAGAATATCGCGGGCAATGAGCAACTTGACCCGCGAGCTTTCGAGCAATGGCTTCTTCCGGAGTCCAGAAAATGGTGGGACAAGCTCAATCGATTTTGGGATGGAGACGCGCGAGCGCTTCGCAAAAACTAGCTACGACTGTCGGCGACCCGCATCGGCCGCGAGACCCGCGGCCCCGCCATCGACCTAGCCCGCCAGCGCCACGCCGACGGCATCGCCGCCGACATAGAGTACTAAGGCCGGGCTTGTCGGTGAGAAACGAGTCGAGTCTGCAAGATTCCGCCCTTCGACGGATTGTGCGCGCCATCGGACGCTTCGTATCATCCAACCCATGCAACAGCCGCCCGCCCCGTTTGAAGGCCGCGCGATCCGCCGGGTTTACGACGAGGACACCGAAACCTGGTGGTTCTCGGTCGTGGACGTCGTGCAGGCATTGACGCAGCAGCCGGATTTCCAGTCTGCGAGGAAGTACTGGAACAAGCTCAAGGAGCGGCTGAGGAAGGAAGGAAGTCAGTCGGTGACAAATTGTCACCGACTGAAATTACCGGCCGCCGACGGGAAGTCTTACCTCACCGACGTCGCGACCGCCGAGGCGCTTCTGCGCCTCGTCCAGTCAGTTCCCAGCCCGAAGGCCGAGCCAATCAAACTCTGGCTTGCCAAGGTTGGAAACGAGCGGATGCAGGAGATGGCCGACCCGGCATTGTCGCTCGAACGAGCGCGGGAGACGTGGAGGAAGCACGGGCGCAGCGAAAAGTGGATCCAGCAGCGCATGACGGGGCAGGAAACGAGGAACAAACTGACGGACTATTGGGCCAGCCACGAAATCAAGCAGGGCGAAGAGTTCGCAATCCTCACGAACATCATTCACCAGGAGTGGTCGGGCGTGACCGTGAAGGCCCACAAGGGAATGAAAGGACTCGAGACCCAGAACCTGCGAGACCACATGAGCGAAGCGGAGCTGATTTTCACCGCGCTTGCGGAGCTATCCACGCGCCAGATCGCCGAGACGAAGAATGCCACCGGAATGCCGGCGAATGCGTCGGCTGCAAAGACCGGCGGTCAGCTGGCGAAACGGGCGCGACTGGAGCTCGAGGGCAGGACCGGCAAGAAGGTGGTCACCGGCGAGAGTTTTCTTCCTCCTCGGGCAGGAAAGAACATCGAGAAGAAGGACCGCTGAAGCCCTGCCCGGGACGGCGTCGCAAATAAAACATCGGAGGTTCCCATTCACCCCCACAGGCACGGTCACAAACACAGCGGCGACTCCGGTCACCACGGCCCCTCCTTCGCGGACCCCGAAAGCTGGGTCGCCCGCTTCGAGGGCCCCGAACGCGACGCATGGCAAAAACCCGACGAGGTCGTCCGCGCGCTCCAGCTCTCGCGGACGGCACGCGTCGCCGAGATCGGCGCCGGCACCGGCTACTTTGCGGTGCGCCTGGCGCGGGCCGTGCCCGGCGGCCGCGTCTGGGGCGTGGACCTCGAGCCCAACATGGTGCGGTACCTGGAAGCGCGGGCGGCGCGGGAGGGGTTGGCCAACCTGTCCGGTCGCCTGGCGACGGCCAAGGACCCGCTTCTCCCCGAACCCGTGGACCTCGTGCTCGTCGCCAACGTCTACCATCACCTCGAGGCGCGTCAGGAATATTTCGCCCGGATCGCGACCTTCCTCGCCCCCGGCGGGAGGCTCGTCATCATCGATTTCAAGAAGGGCGACCTGCCCGTGGGTCCGCCCGACGAGATGAAGCTCGCCCCGGAAGTCGTTCGCGCCGAGGTCGAAACCGCGGGTTTTTTGCAGATCTCCCAGGAGACCTTCCTGCCTCACCAGTACTTCCTGGTGTTCAGGAAGAGCTAACGCAAGGGCCGGTTGCTCCAGCGGCCAAGGACCAGCCCACGCACGCTCGGCATGCCGCACAAGCTGCAGGATTCAATGATCCTTCGCGTTACCAGGGATCCTTCTTTGCGTTCGCGACGAGGGCGGCCCACCTCGGGTGACGGCGCAGGGTCGCCAGCCCGTCATCCTTTTCAAGCGTTTCGACGTCGCGATAGCCGCGCTCCTCGGCCGCTTCCAGCGCCTTCACGCCTTCTTCGATCGCGGTTGCGCGGTCGGGGTCACTCTCGGGAAGAAGCGCTGCATGCATCGCGTGCGCGCGCGCCGCGAGTTCGTAAGCCCCCGGGTGGCCCGGCAACAGCGGAATCGCGTCGCCGATCTGCCTGAGAGCTTCTTCCCATTTCTTGTCCCCAAGCGCCCTTTCCGCACGGGCGACCATGCTGCCCGGCCGCGGGCGGCGCTTGTAGTACTCCTGGCTGTAGGCGTCCGCTTCGGCGCGCGAATCGGTCATGCCGCGCTGTTCGAGGGGCGTCAACTCGCGCGGGACGACGGACTCGGCGAAGGCGAGGGCGTCCATGGGAAGGTGGACCACCGCCCCGGCCCGGCGCGCGACAGCGAAGCGGCCGTCCAGGGAAAAACCGACCGGCGTGGAGAAGGTGCGCGGGAGAGCGGCGACCTGGTCGAGGGTATCGAGGCGGTAGAAACGCGCGGTGCCGCCGCCGTCGAGCGCGAACGCGTGGCCGGCCGGGGAGGGAAAGATGAACGTTTCCTGGATGAGCGGCCACCGGCCGGAACGCAGGAAGGCCCCCGTTCTCCGGTCCCAGCAGCGCACGGTGGCGTCCATCGCGGTGGTCAGCACTTCACCGTCGGACGGAAAAGCGCATCCGATCGTCCAGCCGGAGTGGCCGACGAGCTTCGCGGTTTCGTGGGCATCCGAAGAGTCGTACAGGGCGACGCAGGCCGTGGAGGCATCGACCATGGCAAAGGTCCGCCCGTCGTCGCTGACGGCCGAGTAGTCATAGGAGGTCCGCGGCGCCTTGAAAGCTGGCCCGCCCTTCCCCGTCGCCACACTCCAGAAGCGCGCGTCGCCTTCGTCGCTGACGGCGAGAATCCATTCACTATTCGGGCTCGCCCGGATCCATCGCGCCCGCTTGCCGCCGCAATCGGCATCGAAGAGCCAGCCGCGGGCCGCGTCGCCGATCCGGAAACAATTCGAGCCTTGAGTCCAGGCGGCGAAGCGCCGGCCGTTGCCCAGGAACCGGACGTCGTATTGTTCGCCGGGGAAATCCAAGGCGAGCGTCAGCTCTCCCGTCCGGTTGTCATGGACCTCAAGCCGCCCGTCAGGGCCTCGAACGATCGCGACGGTGCCGTCCGCCGACAGGTAGGGCCGCTGCTGGGTCGTATGCCAGCGAAAAGTGGGCAGGCAGGCTCCCGGCTCGGCGTCCCAGACGATCGCGGTGTGGTCGCGCCCCCCGGTCACGACGCGCCGGCCGTCGGGGGAGAAATGCGCGAACTCGAGGTTGTACTCATGCCCCCGGAACCAGACGAGGTCGGCGCCCGTCGCCACGTCGCGCACCACGGCGTTCGCTTCCATGCGGACCACGATCCTCTTCCAGTCCCGGTCCAGCATCCCGGCCAGGAGAGGTCCGCAACCGACCGGGCTGAAACTGATTTCCCGGGAGAGATCCGAAGTCCAGACATGGATCCCGGTGCTGGCGACAAAGAGGACTCGTTTGCCGTCAGGATGATGAGTCGCGTCGTAAACGCCCTCGGCCACGACGCGAGAGGCCTTCGGGTCATTCGGGTCGGGGGCCGTCAGGCGAAGATCGTTGACGACCGACAGGGTCTCGACGTCGCGCCGGAGGATGCGGCCCGCGTGATCGGTGGTGACGATAAATTTCGAGTCCGCTGAGAAACTCATCGAGTCCAGCCGTTCCGTGTGCCCCGGGAGGTCGCGCGCCTCAGCGGGCACATCGGTGCGCCAGAGGCATCCGTGGATGTCACTCGACGCCGAAACCCATCGCCCGTCCGGCGAAACGCGCGCGTACCAGACGGGCCAGGGAGCCGTGAAAACAATCGCCCGTCCCTCGGCGTCCCAGAGTCGCACCGTTGCGTCGTCCGACCAGGTGAGCACGCGCTCACCGGGAGCCCACACGGCGCTTCTAAGGACTCCCGTGTGTCCTCTCAGGACCCGCAGGCACTTCCCCGTCGCCACGTCCCAGATCCTGGGCGCCGCGTCCACGCACCCCGCCGGCTGGAAGGGCTGGATTCTCGGGTCATACGGATTCCCAGGCGCGGTGAGCAGACGCTTCCCGTCCGCGCTCCACTCCACGACCGTCACGCCGCTTCGGTGCCCCGTCAGGCAGTGCACCTCCGCACCCGTCGCGACCTCCCAGATCCGCGCGGTGAAATCCGCGCCCGCCGTCGCCACCAGTCGGCCATCCGGGCTGATATTTCCGTCGGTGACGTTGTGCTCGTGCAGAAAGAAGCGCTGGCGCTCGAGGAGTTCGGAGAGCGTGCTCCAGAGCGCGTTGGTAGAAGCGACGCCGGGGGCGAGGCGAGCGGACTCGATCGCGACCAGGAGGGCGGCCGTGGTGTTTTCCTGCCTGAGGTTGAGCGAATACGCGGCCAGTCGCTGCCCCTGCGCGAACTTGAGTGCCGCCTGGGCCTTTTCTTCCGATCGTCGCGTTTCCACGCTCCGGGTGTCGGCCAGTTCGCGGGCTATGTGTTCGGAAGCGGCGCGGTCGGAGGCCAGGCGGGCATAGGTCATGGAGACGGCGACGCCAGCGGCAAGGATGAGTACGGCCCCGCCGAGCGCGGTCGCGAGAGCCCGGTTGTGCCGCGTGAAACGGCGCAGCTGCTCCAGCGCGGAGTGCTTGTACAGCGTCATCGGCCGGCCGTCGCGCCACGCCTTGATTTCTTCGGCCAGCGTCTTTGCGGACGAGAGTCGCCGGGACTGGTCCTTTACCATCGCCGCCGAAGCGACGGCGGAGAGCTCGCGGGGGGCGAGCGGTTCGACCTCATCCGCGGAGGGCGAAGGTCTATCAATGACCGCCAGCAGGAGGTCGATCGCGGTTTCTCCTTCATAGGGAGACCGCCCGGTCAGGATCTCGAACAGCATGGCCCCGAGGGCGTAAACATCCGAGCGCTCGTCCACGCGGTCGATCTCGCCCCTGGCCTGCTCCGGCGCCATGTAGGCGGGGGTCCCGAGGATGTCGCCGTCCATCGTGAGGCGCGTGGTGTCGCCCTTGGAGGCGTGCTCCCCGGGCGACATCGCCGGCGCCGGCGTGGCCCCGCGCGGCATCGGCGCTTCTTCCTCCGCAAGCTTTCGCGCCAGCCCCCAGTCCAGGACCACCGTTTCGCCGAAGTCCCCGATCATGATGTTCGCAGGCTTGAGGTCCCGGTTCACAACGCCGCGCGAATGCGCGTAGGCAACGGCGTTGCAGGCGTCGATCAGCGCGTCCAGCAGCTTCAGCCGTTCCGCCAGTCGCTGCCGCCCCGTCAGCTGCTTGTTCTTCTGGATCCGCTCGAGACGCGCTTCCATCGTCTCGCCGCCGACCAGTTTCATCGTGTAGTACGCGGCCCCGCCGTCCTCCGCGCCGATTTCGTAGACCGGGACGATGTTCGGGTGCTCCAGCTGGCCCGTGATGCGGGCTTCCCTGAGGAATCGCTCCCGGTCCCACGCGAATCCCTCCGCGAACTTCGGCAGAAGTTCCTTCATGGCGACCTCGCGCCCGACCTCCCGGTCCAGGACGACCAGGACGCGCCCCATGCCGCCTCGCGCGTGTTCTTTCTTCAGTTCGTATCGCCCGCGCCCGCCCCCGGGCGGAAGCGGCGCGCGATTGCCGCCCAACGCACCCGGAAGCTGGGTCGCCGGGCTCTCGGCGGGGTCCATGATGATCACGGAGCCCGGCCTGTCCGGCTCGCCCAACAGCGCTGCCGCCCTCGCCGGATCCGCTTCCACGGCGGCAAGCTCGCGCTCAAATGCCGCCCGCTCCCACGACGTCGCCGATTCCCATCGTGCGCCGAGGACAACGTCGGGCGTCGTTCCCTCCGCTCCCTGCGGGATCTTCCAGCCACGGGCACGGGCCAGCGCCAGGATCAGTCGCGCCCTGTCGGGGGCCGCGGAAGCGTTGTCGTTCGGGAACACTCGGGGATTGTGCGGAGCGAACCGTGGCGCCGGAAGAAATCTTTGATCCCGGCATCGCGAATCTCCACTGACTTGCCATTCCCGGGAGACTCGTTCAAAATGCCTCCTTCAATTCCTGACCGTCCCCGGACGGGTTTGCCTGAAATGTCGCCGCGCCCGCCGTGGGAAGCGCCGGCCCTGCATCCGGGAGGGAATCATGGCCCTTGCACCGCCGACCCCCAAGTGCGTGAAGTGCCAGTCCACCATGGTGGAAACCGGGACGTACGTGCTGCAGCACGCCGAAGATCCCGACCCTGCCAAGGCCATCAAGGTGAAGGTCTGGACGTGCTCGAAGGTCTCCTGTG
>JAIOPR010000322.1 GCA_021413805.1 Planctomycetota bacterium | reverse complement strand
GTTGCCGTTCGCCCCGGCGGGTCGCGCCGGCCGTTAGCCCCGGCTCTTTGCCCCGGCTTTTCGCCCCGGCCGTTCGCCCCGGCCGTTTGCCCCGGCAGTTCCCAATGATTCCCTTCCTCCTCAAACGCATCGCCGGCGGCGCGCTCGTTCTCCTCGCGATCGCGTTCGTCGTTTTTTCTGTCGCGCGGCTGGCGCCCGGCGGGCCCTTCGATGAAGAACGCGAATTGCCGAAGGACGTCCGCGCGGCGCTGGAAACGCGGTGGCACCTCCACGACTCGATCCCGCGGCAGTTCGGGTATTTCCTGGCGGGGTTGGCGAAGGGCGACCTGGGGCCGTCGATGCGGTCGCTGGACTGGAGCGTGAACGAGATCGTGGGGGCGGCGCTGCCGGTGTCGGCGGCGCTGGCGGCGCTGGCGCTGGCGTGGGCGGTGCCCTGCGGGTTGTGGATCGGCGCGCGGGCGGCGATGAAGCCGGGGGGCGCGGCGGACTCGGCGGCCGCGGGGGCTTCGCTGGCGGGCGTGGCGCTGCCGTCGTTCGTGGTGGCGCCCGTGCTGGTGATGGTGTTCGCGTTCGGGCTCGGCGTGCTGCCGCCGGGCGGGTGGGGGAGCCTGCGGCAGGTCGTGCTTCCGGCGCTCGCGCTCGGGCTGCCGGTGTGCGCCGTCGTGGCGCGGCTCGCGCGGGCCTCGACGCGGGAAAATCTCGAGAAAGATTACTGCCGGACGGCGCGCGCCAAGGGCCTCTCCGAGCAGGACATCGTCCTGCGACACGCGCTTCGCAACGGCCTTCCCTCCGTCCTGAATTACCTCGGGCCCGCGACGGCGGCGGCGCTGACGGGCTCGTTCGCGGTCGAGAAAGTCTTCGCCATCCCCGGCCTCGGCGGGCATTTCGTCAACGCCGCCATGAGCCGCGATTTCACGCTTCTCGTCGGCGTCGTCCTCGTCTACAGCGCCATCCTCGTCACCGTGAACATCGCCGTGGACGTCGCGTGCGCGGCGCTGGACCCGCGGGTCAGGGAGGGGCTATGAAGCGCCTCGCGCCGCTGCTGCTGCTGCTGATTCTCGCGGGGGCGGTCCTCGTCCCGGAGATTTCGTCGTGGCCGCCGGACCGGCAGGATCCGGGGGCATCGCTTCAGGGGCCGTCGCGCACCCACTGGCTCGGCACGGACCTGCTCGGCCGCGATCTCGGCTCGCGTCTCGCCGACGGCGCGCAGGTCTCGCTCGCGGTGGGATTCGCGGGGACGCTCGTGGCGCTCGCGATCGGCCTCGTGGTCGGCGCCGCGGCGGGGTGGGCCGGCGGCTGGGTGGACGCCGTCCTGATGCGCCTCGTGGACACCCTCTACGGCCTGCCGTTCGTGTTCGTCGCCATCGTCGCCACCGTGGTCTTCCGCTCGCTCCCCCCCGACCGAAACCCTTTCGTCCGCCTCCTCGGCTCCGAGCAGCGCGCCCAGATTGTCATGCTCTTCACCGTCCTCGGCGCCATCGGCTGGCTCACCCCCGCCCGCATCATCCGCGCCGAAGTCCAGTCCCTCCGCTCCTCCGGTTTCGTCGAAGCCTCCCGCGCCCTCGGCGTCGGCACCCTCAGCATCCTCCGCCGCCATATCCTCCCCAACCTCGCCGGCCCCGTCCTCGCCTACGCCGCCCTTATGGTCCCCACCATGATGCTCGAGGAATCCTTCCTCTCGTTCATCGGCCTCGGTGCCCGCGACCCCCAGGCCTCCTGGGGCTCCCTCCTCGCCGACGGCGCCCGCCTCCTCAACCCCGTCCAGTTCCGCTGGTGGCTCGTCGTCTTCCCCGCCGCCGCCCTCTCCACCACCCTGCTGGCGCTTCAGTCCTTCGCCGAAGGGCTCCGGAAAGTGAAACCCGGCCGCGGCGCGTGATTCCCGGCGGCGCGATCGAGCGGGGAGTTGTAGACTCACCGCCATGCGCACCTCGATCCTGGGTCTCGTGCTCTTCTGCCTCGCCGGCTGCGCTTCGCAGCAACCCGAAGAAAAACCAAGCGGCCTCTGCCGCCTCGAGATTCTCGAGAAGGGCTGCCCGACGATCCTCCACGTCGGCGACCCCGGCGCGATCGAGCCAGTGATCCGCCTGACCGGCAATTGCTCCACCGTCGTCGTGCGCGGCTTCATCGATGCCACCGACCACCTCGGCGTCCCCGTCGGGCAGACGCAGGTGAGCACCAACGAGCGCGTGCCGGAGTCGGGGTGCCTCGCGATCCCGATCCCCGATCGGCTGATCGAGCGGGCGGGCGCGGGCGGGAAGCTCAAGATCCGGCTCAGCTTCGCGCCGGGGGACACGAGCAATCGCGGGGAAGAGATCAACGAGATGATTGAGGTGCTCGGGCGGTGAGGGGGGAAGCGCGTGGAATTTCGGGTTAGCATGCCGTCGTCTTTATCTGGCGCCGCCGTTAGCAGTCCGGCCGAAGGAAACATGTCAGGAAAGAATCATGAATTCGAATCAACATCTGGATCA
>JAIOPR010000324.1 GCA_021413805.1 Planctomycetota bacterium | reverse complement strand
GGTCCAGACCTCGCGCGGGGCCCGTACCAGGTCCCGCTCGACCTGCCACCGCAAAGACGGGTCGGAGTCGAGCAGCCAGGCGAGGAGTGACGGGGAGAGCGGCATCGCGAACGGGGCGCCTTACTTGCCCGCAATCACCGTGAATCCGCCGTACATGAACCGCTTTACGTCGAAGGGCGGCGGGCCGGGAGGCATGGCTCCCATGGCGCCCATGACTTTCGCGTTCACGGCGTTCCGGTGCGCCTTCGACCGGAAGACAATCCAGGCGAGGACGACCGTCTCGCCCTTGCGGACGCGCAGCCCTTTCGGAAACGGGATGCCGAACGCGGGTTTCCGCTCCTCGACGACGCACTCCTGGTAATCGAGCGCGCCGTGCTTGAGCCAGAGGCGCTTCCCCTTCTGCGCCATCTTCGTGTAGGCCTTCAGATTTTTCGTCGGGATCGGGATCAGGAAGCCATCGACGTAGCTCATGGGATCTCCAGGAAGGTTTCGGGGCTCGAACGCGTCGAGGAGACTACATCGGCGAGAGAAACTGCGCACGCAACGAGTCTTCGTGGCCGCGGCTGGGTTGGCACTGAGGAGGACTCCGAGACGTGGTGGGTCTCGGAGGTGGACGTCATGCAGGCGTTGACGCCGCACCCGAATTTCCAGACATCGCGCAAGCACTGGAACACCCGCAAGGAGCGGCTGGGCCAGGAGGGCAGTCAACGGGTGACAAGTTGTCACCAGTTGAAAATGGACACCGGTGACGGGAAGGCTCTCACGGATGTCTCGACGGCGAAGATGGGCGGGCAGATTGCGAAACGGGCACGGCTGGATCTTGAAAGTCAGGCGGGAACTCAGGTCGATATGAAGTCTGGTGGCACAGCCGCGACAAGCCAGAAAGCGCTTCCGGAAACGTAGAACCGGCAACCCGCCGCATGTGCGGAGACTGCGGCGACTTTCAGAACGTGAGGCTCACCGTGGCGCGCCCCGATCCGGAGGGCGAGTTCTCGATCCTCGGTGAGGTGGACGTACTGACGGTTCATCGGGCGAAGGCCTTCGGCGAGGATGGCGGGGACGCTGGATCTTGCGGTCCCATGCAGGAGTTCTGCCGGCGGCGAGGCTTCGGGATAGGTGATCCCTGCTGCGGTGGAGTGCCCATAGTTGGCGCGAATGTCTCCTCCGCGGATCGAGAAGCGCCGTTTATTAGTTTCGACGGTTTCGATGACTCGGCGGATATCCGATTCGGAGCAGCCCGGCATGCGCGTCCGGATCCCGGCGAGCAGGTCGGCAATCGGCAGGTAGCCCTCGCCGTCCAGTGTGAGATCGAACGCCCCCGGCTTGTGACGGAGAATCAGCGACATGAGTTTCGAGAGTTGAGTCAGTGAAGGGGCGGTCACGTGCGGTACGCCTCATCGATCCGGCGGAGAATTTCGTCGGCCAGCCGCTCCGCCGGCGCATCGGGAGACTTCTGCGGTCGAGTGAATATTTGATACTGGATTGCGGGCATGTCGGTAATCGGTCTGGAGACAACCCCGGCAGGAATAGCGCAGAACGCGTTTACCACCGCGAGCCCGAGCCCGATGCGGACAAACTCCAGCGCGAGCGGCCAGCCGGTGGCTTCCACCGCGATGCTCCACGTCACGTTGGCGGATTGGAGCAGGCGCGACAGGACGGCGCGCTGAGGTCGGCCGGGCGGGGGCACGACGAGTGCACATCCGCGGAGGTCGCGGAGCGAGAGTGACTTTCGGCGGGCCAGCGGGTGGGCGGCGGGCATCGCAAGATTCTGCCCGACGCGAGCGAGATTACGTGTCCGAAGATCGACTGGATTCGCCTCCAGCGACGCTACGCCCACATGGGCACGCCCTTCCCGGACCGCCTCGACGGAGCGTTCGCCATCGAGCGTCAAGAGCCGCAGCGGAGCCCTGGCCGACCGCAGAAACGATTTCAGTGCCGGCCCGAGCAAGTAGAGGTAGGCCCCCTCCCCCGCTGCCAGCACGACCGGTCCGGCAGCCTGGCCGATTGAAAGCTCCCGTTCAACCTCTCCGCATCGCTCCACGATCTCCCGTGCAAATCCGGCAACCTTCCGGCCCTCGGCAGTCAGGACCAGCGAATGCCCGCGCCGGACGTAAAGCGGCGTGCGGAGGCCTTCGGACAGCTTCCGAATCTTCACGTGAAGCGCGGGCTGGGAGATGTGCAGTTCCCGCGCGGCATGAGTGAAGTTCATGCGCTCAGTGAAGACGAGGTAGGAACGGAGTTCATCGAAGTTCAGCATGGCCGATGATTATAGATATTCTTTATAGCCAATACAAATACGGTAGTTATGAATTATCTCTTCTCCGCATAGATTGCTCCCAACAAAAGGAGAAGAGACATGAATCTTGGAATCGACATCGGCCGCGTGATCATCAGCAACCTGGGGGCCGACGGGCGCGAGGACACATCTTTCATCGGTGGATCCATGCAGGATGCCCTCGCAACGCCCCCCATGCCCGGAGCGTTCGAGGCCATCGGCGAGCTTGTCCGGGCTTTCGACCAGCGGGTCTGGCTGATCTCAAAATGCGGCCCTTCCGTCCAGCAGAAGACGCGTCGGTGGCTCGACCATACGGGCTTCTTCGAGGCTACTGGCGTCCGGCGGGACCGGCTCGTGTTCTGCCTGGAGCGACCCCAAAAAGCTGTGCACTGCGCGCGGCTCGGAATCACTCACTTCATTGATGACCGTCTGGATGTCCTGGAGGCGATGCGGGGAACGGTCCCGCACCTGTTCCTCTTCGGGCCTCAGCGCCGTCCCATTCCTGGGGCGGGCGGGTTCACGCCGGTCCGGGACTGGCCGACTGCACTGGCCGCAGTGCATCAGTCGTTTCCCCACGGTTCGGCGGCGAAGAAGCTGCCCTGACCCGAGGAAGATCCGAAGGAGCCCCGAGGCCCACTTTTTCGGAAAGCACCACGGCCAGCGCCTCGAGCATATTCGAGACCGCGGTGGACGCGCCCGGCGACGCCCCGAGGAGCGGAATGGCGCCTGGTCCCGACCGGAGGTTGCCCATTGGAGCCGCCTCGGGAGGCGTGCTAGGATTCACGCATGGCTCGGCCCACCAGCCCACCGAAGGACACGCGAGGTCGCGAAATCGACCTTCGGCCCATCTCGGGCATGCTGGAACTCATTGAGCGCGCCTGGCACCCGGTCGAGGTCTGGCTTTTCGGCAGCCGCGCTCGCGGCGAGGTCGGGCAGGACAGCGACTGGGATCTGCTCGTCGTGGCCTCGGACGACGCGAAGGGCGTGGACGACCCGCTCAGCGGTTATCGGATTCAGAAGGAAGCGGGGGTCCCAGCGGACGTCCTTTTCTGCCATGCGACGGACTTCCGGGAGGACCGAAACACGCCGAACACGATTGCCTACGAGGCGGCGCACGCGGGAGTGCTGCTCTATGAGCGTTGAGAACCTCGTCGCCAGTCTCTTGCGCGTGGCCAAGGAAGACCTGGACGGCGCCCGAATTCTTGCCAGGCAAGGCAATCGGAATGCGATTTACCTGTGCGAGCAGGCCGCTGAGAAGGTCATCCGCGCCGTTCTGACGTCGGAAGGCAAGCACGCGGGAATCCTGCATCAGCTGAACACGATGGTGGATCAAGTCCCCGACGCCAATCCCATGAAGGCAGCCCTTCGCGCGGTCGAGCATCTCGGTGCGTACGCGACTTCCTATCGATATCCCACCTCCGTGGGGCGAACCCAGCCGCCGCCGACGGCATCGGAGATCGACGAGACTCTGAACAAGGTTGAGAGGGCGCTGAGCGCGGCGGTCACCGGCTTCAAGGTCGATCTGTCCAAATCGAATGCGCCGGCCGGCAGCGTCGCGCCGCTTCGATAGCGTCCAGAACGTGGACTACCACTAGCGGAGAACGCCCTGAGGAAGGTTCCGTACCCCCACCCCGGCGAGATCCTGCTCGAGGAGTTTCTCAAGCCGATGGGCATCACGCAGTACCGCCTGGCCAAGGAGATCGGCGTGCCGCAGCGGCGCATCGGCGAGATCGTGTCGGGCGATCGAGCGATCACCACCGATTCGGGCCTGCGCCTGTCGCGGTGCTTCCGGATGACCGAGGGGTTCTGGACCGGTCTGCAGCTTGACTACGATGCGGCGCTAGCGAAAGACGCCCTCGCGAAGACTCTCGCGCGCATCAAGCCGTGGCCTCAGCGGCGGAAAAGCAAGGCGTGAGCCTTGCGATCGCCGGAACTCGCCCAGTTGGTTGCGAAGGCAGCGGCGCAGGAGAAGCGATGATGAATCACTTCAAAGCCACTGATCACGCAGCAGCCCCGACCGAATCGGCATCAGCAGCGCCGACCATTCTTCCGGGTCTCGCCACTCCGTAGGCCGAAGTCTCGCGAGCGGTCGCTAGAATGCACGAATGGATGCCTTCTTGAAGTGGCTGGCAGAGTCGCCTCCGTGGCTGTCGGTGCCGATTGTTCTGGCTGGGATCACGGTGTGCACGCTGACTTTCTTGCGCGCCTTCGGGGTCGGCCGGCCGCGAAAGCCTGCGGAGACCGACCCGGCGAAGATCGCGGCCCGCAGACGAAAACGCCGTGTCGCACTCGCTGTCGCCGTCGGAATCCCTGTCGTCCTGCTGGTGGGTCAGGGCATCCGCATCCTCCTGGCCGGATCGCAGTTTTCGGCGTCGCAAGATGCCCTTCGCTCCCGCCTCGGATCCCGGACGGTGACCCGCGACCCATGGCTCGACCCGCCTCAGGACGGGGATTCCTGGCCCGCCTACGCGGAAGTCGCACGGAAGGCCTCGCTCTTGTCGCCCGGGGACAAGGAAGCGCTCATGAATGCGGGCGACACGCGCTTCATCGAGTCCGCCTGGGCCGATTCAAAGGTCATTGCCGGACGCGAAGGTCAACTTGTCGCTGAGCTGCGCCGCGCGGCCGCGCACCGGACCATCACGGTTCCGATCGACGTCGAGAAGGGCCACATTTCGGCCACGACGGAAGTGTCGGCGGTGATTCCCGGCCTCCGCACCATTGCGCGGCTCATTCTCGTGTCGGCGAAGCTGAAATCGGACTCCGGGGATTGGGTCGGCGCGATTGACGACGTTGCGGTCGGACTGCAGACTGGCTGCGATCTCGCGCGCAAGGGGCCGATCATGGCCTATTTCGGCGCCTTTCCGGTGGGGGGAATCTCCATTGAAGCCGCGGCGCGGATCCTGCAGAACCGCTCAATTCCCCGAACGGCCGCCGTACGCCTGGCGGCGCTCCTCGAGCGGTACGGCCGCGAATTTACTTCGATGGCCGACGCGGCAGACGCAGAGCGGCTCCTGATCGGCGCTTCGTTACGTCTCATCCGCGTCGGGAACCTCGAGGACATGAAAGCGGAGCACGCATACGGCTTTCGTCTGTCCGAATGGATGAACGGAGGATCGCTGACGATCGCCGGCCGCGACGTCGACCGCGACTGGACGGCGTTCGTCGAAGAACTGCGGGAGAGCTCAACACGAGCCTGGCAGGACGCGGGCCATCTTCGGGACCGGTGGCTCGCGCGTTCGATCGGAGGGCCCTGGAGGCGGCCGATCTATATGGCGCTTTTCATCGACTTGTCGGACCAGGCGGAAACCGACCGGCTGCACCGGGCGCATCTCGCTCTAACACTCGCGGCCGCGCGGTTCCGGGCGGGCGAGACCGGTGAATTGCCGCAGGACCCGTTCACGCTGCGTCCCCTTCACTCGCAATCCCTCAACAGCATCCGCAAATTCTGGTCCGAGGGCGTCAATGGCGACCAGTTCGGTGACGGGACTTGGTGGGGCGGAGTCAGCGTGAGCCGGACGCCCGACGTGGTGCTCGAATTGCCGGAGTAGGCACACCGCAGGTACCGCGGCTGGGCGGAGCCTTCACACGCTGACTGCGCTTAGCGGTTCGTCGAAGGCACCACCCGCCCCAGCCTCTCCCTCCACTCCCCCGACGCCCACTTCTCCGAAAAGCACCTCTCCACCACCTCCAGAATGATCGACACCGCGGTCGAAGCCCCCGGCGACGCCCCGAGCAGCGCCGCGACGCTTCCATCGGCGCTTGTGACGACCTCCGTTCCGAACTTGAGCTCGCCCCCGCCCTTCCCGTCGGACTTTATGATCTGGACGCGGAGGCCGGCCTGCTGGAATTCCCAGTCGGCGGATTCGGCGCGCGGGACAAAACGCTTCAGGTGGTCGACGCGATCTTCCTCGGAGAGCATCGCCTGGCCGACGAGGTAGCGGGTGAGATCGAGGTTGGCGAGGCCGGCGGCGAGGACGGTGCGGACGTTGTGGATGCCGATGGAGCGGAGGAGGTCGAGCCAGGAGCCCTGCTTGAGGAATCTGGTGGTGATGCCGGCGTAGGGGCCGAAGAGCAGCTCCTGTTTGCCGGCGATCCAGCGGGTGTCGAGGTGGGGGACGGACATGGGGGGCGCGCCGTGGTCGGCCTGGCCGTAGACCTTGGCGTGGTGGCGGGCGATGACGCGCGGGTTGGTACAGCGGAGCCACTGGCCGCTGACGGGGAAGGCGCCGTAGCCGCGGGCCTCGGGGATGCCGGTGCGCTCGAGGAGATTGAGCGAGTAACCGCCGGCGCCGATGAAGATGAATCGAGCCCGGACGGAGCGCCCGGTGCCGGTCGCGAGGTCGCGGACCTCGACGCGCCAGCGGTCGCCGTCTCGCTGCAGACCGCCGACTTCGTGGCCAAGGTGAAGTGCAAAACCCGGCTGCCGTTCCAGCGCGGCGAACAGGCTGCGGGTGAGCGCGCCAAAGTTCACGTCGGAGCCGCGCTCCATGCGCGTGGCGGCGACGGGGATCGCAGGGTCGCGCCCTTCCATCATCAGCGGGATCCACCCCGCGATCCGCGCCGCGTCCTCGCTGAACTCCATGTCCTGGAAGCGCGGCGACGCGACGAGCCGCCGGTGCCTCTCGCGCAGGAACGTGACGCCGGCGGCCCCTTCCACGAAAGACATCTGCGGCACCCGCCGCAGGAACGTCGCCGCGGCCGGCAGGTCACCGCTGTCGATGAGGGCATTCCAGAACTCGAGGCTCTGCGCGAACTGCTCCGCGATGCGAAGCGCCTTCGAGCAGTCGACGCTTCCGTCCGGCTTCGCGGGGGTGTAGTTAAGTTCGCAGAATCCCGAGTGCCCGGTCCCCGCGTTGCTCCACGCGTCCGAGCTTTCCGCGGCGGAGCGGTCGAGGCGTTCGAAGGCCTCGATCCGCAGCGACGGGTCGAGCTTGCGAAGAAGCATCCCGAGCGTGGCGCTCATGATCCCCGCGCCGATCAGCGCGACGTCGCAATCGTCGTTCAGGTTCATGACGCCCTCTCGCATACGAAAACGCGGATGAACGGCGTGAAGCTGCGTTCCCGGGCGACGCGAAACCCGATCTCGCCGGTGCGGCGGAGCCATTCGCTCCGGGGAAGGAAGTGAAGGAAGCCGGGCCCGAATGCGAGCAGCGCAGGCAGGTTGCGGAGGTGCTCGACGAGGACAATGCGCCCGCCGGGTGCAAGGACGCGGTCGAGCTCGCGGAAGAACGACTTCCGCATGTCTAGCGCGTGGATTTCGTGGGCGGCGAGGACGACGACGGCGGCGTCCACGGACGCGGCATCGGCGGGAAGCGCGTCGGGTTTCGCGCGAAGGGCGGAGCCCTTGTTTTCCTGGGCGCGGCCGATGGCGGGCGCGGGCATGGTGACGGGGTCGTAGAGGTCGACGTCCCGGCCGGCGGAGCCCGGGAAGAGCGCGGCGAGCGGCGCGTGGGTGAGCTCTATCCCGGCGCTGAGGTGAAGCCACCGCGCGGGCGGCGGGGCCAGTTCTTCCCTCAGCCACGTCCACTTCCCGAACTCGGAGCAGTCGAACATCGCGTGGAACGCGAGGAACGACGCCGCACCGAACCACTCGGCGACGACGGCGGCGGCCGCGGCGGCGAGGCGCACTTCCAGGCGCGGCACGAGGCACGCCGCGGCGGTCCCGCCCGACACCGTGACCACGACGGCGGCGTAGAGCGGCCAGTTGTAGCGCGCGAGTCGAAGAGCCTGCGTGAACACTCCCAGATCTTACCCGGGCGGATCGCCTGGACGTGGCCTGGCCGCATTCATCCGGCTCCCGATATCGACGCTCCGGACGAGCCCCGGTAAGCTGGACGCCCCGTGACTCCCAAAGCCGCCTCTTCCGTCCTTGGCCTGACAGGCTCGGAGGACGCCGCGCGAATCCAGTCGATTTACGAGGCCCAGGCGGCGGCGCTGGACTCGCGGATCTCGCAGTCCGAGGGTGAAGCGCGGGCGCGATACGTGAAGGACCGCGAGGAAGTCGAGTTGGCGCGACTGGCGCTTTTGGGTTCGGTCGTCCGGAAGACTTCCGCTGAGCCCGTCGTGGCCGGACCGGCGCAGGCTCCGACGCCCGCAAGGACCGGCCGGGAATTCTTCTACGAGGTCATCTTCGCACTCCTCGGCGGCGTCCTCTTCGCGATCCCCAGCGCCATCACCGGGTATTTTCGCCCGGGACATCTCCTGTCGCCGGCGGAGATGGCCCTGACCATGGCCTGGGCAGGCCCGCTCTGGCTGCTGCTCGGGCTCGCCGGCGTGGGGGTCGTCCACTACCCGTGCAAAGCATTGTTCGGGAAGTCGCCCGGCGTGATCGTGATGGTTGCGTATGTGTTCGGCAGCTGGCTGATGTGCCGTCACGGGGATCCGGCCCAGTCGACGACGGACCTGTTCATCGATCTCAGCGTGACCGCATTCGCGGGGACGGCGCTGGCGGTCACCGTTCTCGCCGTCGCCCTCAACATGCTCGGGTTCCTCGACAGCAAGTCCCCGGCAAAGTAGTGCAAGGTGAGGAGAGAAGTTGTGACCGTTCCCGGAACGACCCCGCCTGGACGGAGGGGTTATGGCACCAGGTCGCTCCCCGAAAGCGGCGATTGCCTCCACCACTGATACAGGCGTGATCGGAAACTCCGATTCGTGAGGAACCGCGGTTTTCGATTGTTCCGCCCCCTCACCTCCCGCTACCCTGCTGTCGTCCCGTCGAGGCCATTTCCCATGCGCCCGGTGCTGCTCGCAATCGCCTGCCTGGCCGCCGCATCCAGCGGCCGGGCGGAAACTCCGCAACCGGCGAAGGACGGGATCCCCTGGGAAGCGAGCTTCGACCAGGCAAAGACGAAGGCCGCAGGCCAGGGAAAGCTGCTCTTCGTCGAATTCCTGACCGACGGCTGAAAAACGTGCGTCGAGATGGAGACGGACACCTGGCCGCGGGACGAAGTGAAGACGTTCCTGGCCGACAAGGTGTGCGTCAGGGTCAACCCCGGGAAGGGTCCTGACCAGAAGAAGCGGATGGACGACTTCGGCGTGAAGGCGGTGCCGGCGATGATCCTGATTTCGCCCGAGGGCAAGGAGCTGGTCCGCGCCGCCGGCAAGCCCGCGCCCGGCGCGTTCACCTCGTACTTCGTGAACCAGCGCTGGAACGACATGATCGCGACGGAGAAGGCGCAGGACTGGAAGGCGACGGCCGAGCACGCGTTCATCCTCAAGACCTGGTTCCCCGGCACCGACGCGACGAAGCGCGCCGAGAGCATCATCGCTTCGCACGGCGAACAGGCGGATTTCAAGGCGGCGCTGGAAGCGGCGAAGATCGCGAACGAGCGCGCGATCCTCCTCGGTAAGGCCAACCTGCTCCTCCAGGACAAGAAGAAGACCGAGGCGATCGACGCCTTCAAGGCCGTCATCGCGGCGCACGCGGACAGCAAAGAAGCCGAGGCGGCGAAGGTGGCGCTGAAGAAGCTCGGGGTGAAATTGGACGCGCCGCCGAAGAAGTAGCCCGGACGGGGCCGGGGGCGTCGAGGCGCTTGCACGAGGTCGAGGATCACCTTGCGAGTCCACTTGTTCCAGGACAGCGAAAGAGGCATGCGAAATGAAACGGGTCCCATGGCGTGTCTTCGCTGTGCTCCTGTTGCTGCCGGCCTGCTGCGCTAGCTCGGGTTGTACGTACCTCATGTGGACCAAGCACGGATTGTGGCCGCCCGCCCGGAACGAGTACGAGCAGATTGAGGCGGTCGCTATCGGGGACAACGACGACCTGTTTATTCGCCTCCAGCGAGCCCACTCCGGCACGGAGACGTGGCGGATCGTGGTTCGACGCCCGGAGTCCGCCACCGGGAAATGGACACTCTCCGACCCGATTTCCGTCGACGACGGGCAGTTTCCGCAGCAATCGCGCAGGACAGTTGCTTGCATCAGCCGCAGCGAGTCGGTCAGCCGCAAGCTGTCCGCGCCCCCCGGCGACGACTGGCTGCTCGTCGGGCTGAGTCCCTACTACGAGACCTTGGACCACCTGACCCTGTATCCGAACCTTGAGCTGGTGGACCCGCGGTGGCCCGACAACTGGGCACAGGTCGATCTTGCGTACCCGCAACTGGCGTGGCTCACCGGGAACATCCTCCTCCACATCCTCCTGACGCCCCCGGCGATCGCTTTCGACGCGGCCTTCTGGCCGTTCGAAGTCGCTTTCGCGCTGCTGGTGGCTATTGGCCGAGGTGGATGTTGACCACGGGACTCCGGTCTCGTGCCCGCCCTGCCACACCCAGCTTCGACATGGAGGAGTCGGAGCTGTCGCACTGAACTCCCATCGCGAACCCATAAAGGTCACTTTAGAATGGTCTTGACCAAACAAAAATAGTCTTTATTATGGTCCGATATGTTCCAACGCCGTCTCTACGAAGGACTTCTGAACGCCCACTTCCGCACCCATCGGCAGATGGCGTTCGTCACCGGTCCGCGCCAGGTGGGCAAGACGACAACCTGCCGCTCCCTCGCCGACGTCTACCTGAGCTGGGACGACGCGAACCAGCGGCAGCCGATCCTGGGCGGGCCGGACGTGGTTGCGAAGCTGCTCGAGCTGGAGAAACCTCGCGAGCGGCCGCCGGTCGTGGTATTCGACGAGCTGCACAAACACCGGCGGTGGCGCGACTTCCTCAAGGGCTTTTTCGACGTCCACGGCGCCAAGGTGC
>JAIOPR010000323.1 GCA_021413805.1 Planctomycetota bacterium | reverse complement strand
GGACATCAACCCGATCTCGGTCCAGCTGGCCCAACTCTCCATCTGGATTCACACGTTCGTCCCGGGGCTGCCGCTGTCCTTCCTTGACCGAACGTTGGCAGTCGGCAACTCGCTCGTCGGGATTGCTTCAATGCAGGAAGTAGCGGACGAGTTCGGCGCGAAGGACCTCTTCCTGTTCAGGGAGCAGATTCGCCGCCTTCTCGAACCGGCGCGCGACCACCTCAACCGACTCCGGAAGCTCTCGGACCTCGACGCAAGCCAGATCCAACAGGCCATGTACGAGATGCTCGCCGTTCGCGCGAAGCTCGAACGCGCCCGGGAGATGTTCGACATCCTGACGGTTTCCAGAATTCCAGACTTTGGCTATTCGCCGGACTACAACGACTTCGCGTCTGACGCCGTCGTCACGCTCGGATCGAAACGTGAGGCGAAGGTGGACAAGCTCGTGAAGCAGGCCGACGCCTACCTGCGTTCGCGACCCTTCCACTTCCCACTGGCGTTCCCGGACGTTTTTCTCCGCGAGGGTCGCGAGGGCTTCGACGTCATCCTCGGCAACCCGCCCTGGGAGGAAGCGACCTTGGAGGAGGACGACTTCTGGAGTCGTTACATACCCGGGTTTCAGGGACTAAAACAGCACGAGCAGGAGTCTCTGAAGAAGAAGTGGCGCCGTGATCGCCCAGACCTCGTTGCTCAGCTGGAGAAGGAAGTCGCTGTGGCCGAAGCGATGCGCGACTCGCTCGTCCACGGCCCCTTTCCTGGGATGGGGACGGGCGATCCCGACCTCTACAAGGCGTTCTGCTGGAGATTCTGGCAGCTGCTGAGTCGTGACAATGGTCGGATCGGCGTTGTCTTGCCGCGATCCGCATTCGCTGCGAAAGGCTCGACCGACTTCCGCAAGGAGCTCCTGTCGAAATCGACGATGGACTTGACGTTTCTTCTCAACACGAGAGGATGGGTTTTCGACGAGGCGGAGCCACGCTACACCATCGCGCTTGCGGTCATCCGGATTAACCCAAAGCCGGGCGAAGGCACGGTCGGACTCCTCGGGCCATTTTCCTCACTCGAACGCTACCTCGCTGGCCGGGGTTCTAAGCCTGCGGTGTTCAAGGCAGCCGAGATCGAATCCTGGAACGACTCCGCGTCGCTCCCGCTCCTTCCTTCTGAGGAATCCGTCAGCGCCTTCGCTCAGTTGCGAAAGGCGCCGCGGCTCGACGTAGCCAAGCCCGGGGAGTGGCGGGCGCGGCCATTCGCAGAACTTCACGCGACGAATGACAAGGACCTGATGAAGCTCGTCGAGGATCGGCCCGCAGGGTTCTGGCCCGTCTTCAAGGGAGAGTCCTTCGACATCTGGGAACCCGACACCGGCAAGTACTACGCCTGGGCGGACCCGAAGAAGGTCATCCCGGAGCTGGACCGGCGCAGGCAGTCGGGCCGGACCAGGGAAAACTCGCCGTATCACGAATTCGAGAAATCGTGGAAGGGGTTCGACTCTACGGCTTCCTTGCCCTGCCACGCACCGCGAGTGGCGGTCCGTGACGTGACGCGAGCTACGGACACGCGGACCGTTCGTGCGGCACTGGTACCGGGGAAGATTTTCATCGCGAATCAAGCCCCATTTCTCCTATGGCCGCGGGGCGATGAAAGGGATCAGGCATACCTACTCGGCGTGCTCTGCTCCATTCCCTTGGACTGGTACTCGCGCCGGTTCGTCGAGACCCACGTGAATTACCACATTTTCAACGCGCTCCCCGTGCCTCGGCCCGAGGCCGCCAGCGAGCTCCGGTTTCGCGTCATCGAGCTGGCCGGGCGCCTTGCCTGTCCCGACGACCGCTTCCAGGCTTGGGCGAAGGCCATCGGCGTCAAGTGCGGACCAATGAAGCCCGCGGCCAAGGAAGATCACATCGCCGAACTCGACGCAGTCGTAGCGCACCTTTTCGGGCTCGCCGAAAACCACCTCCGCCACATCTTCGAGACCTTCCACGAAGGATGGGATTTCGGAGAACGTCTTGCCGCAGTACTGGAGCACTTCAAGTCATGGAGCAGACGTCGATGAACTCCGAACCTCTTGAGCCAGGTGGGGCCGGCGCTTCCGAACCACGCCCTGAATTTGTGGATAACCGGCACGGCAACACGATGGCCGCAGCAATTCGCGCGCACCTCGACTACTTGAAGGAGAAGTGGCGCCAACCGGTCGAGCTGGCGATCGCTACGGGATATTTCAACCCGGGCGGATTCGGGCTCATCGCAGACCGGCTTCGTGCGCTGCCGCGCGTCCGCATCCTGTTGGGAGCGGAACCGATCCCGCCGCCCGCCATCCCGGTCCGTCGGCCTGACGACCCCCGAGGTGCCAGATTTGAGGCGAAGCTTGTCAGAGACGCCATTGCGCTCAATGCCGCTGGCCTTGCCCGCGACCGCGACAGGATTCCCTTCACGCAGGAGGCCGACGCTTCCGTACGGGCTCTGCTTGAGCTTCTCGACACTGGAAAGGTCGAGGTGCGTCGGTACGAGAAGGCGTTCCTTCACGGCAAGGCATTCATTTTCGCCGGTGATGAAGGCGCCATCGTCGGCAGCAGCAACTTCACCGGCGCAGGCCTGACATCGAACATGGAGCTTAACCTGGGACGGTACGACGCCACACCCGTGCGGCAGGTCCAGAAGTGGTTCGAAGACTTGTGGGCAGATGCCGCGCCGTTCGATCTCGCGGCGCTTTACCGTGCGCGCTATGAAGAACACCAGCCGTACCTGATCTACCTGCGCGTCTTGTGGGAGCTCTACAAGGACGAATTGGACGAGGAGCGGGGACGCGTCGGCCTGGCGCTGACCACTTTTCAGCGGGACGGCCTCTGGCGGGCCAGACGCATCCTCGACGAGTTCAACGGCGTCCTCGTCTCGGACGGCGTAGGCCTGGGAAAGACCTTTATCGCGGGCGAGCTCATCCGCGAGGCGCTTCAGGAACGCCGACAGCGCGTGCTGCTCGTGACACCGGCTGCGCTGCGCGATGGCATGTGGCGGCAGTTCAAGCTGGACTGGCAGCTCCCCTCGTTCGAGACGATTTCCTACGAGCAGCTGATGGACGAGCGCCAGCTTGGCGGAAGAGTCGGGACGCTGGCCTTCAAGCCGAACGAGTACGCCATGATCGTGATCGACGAAGCGCACGCGTTCCGCAACCCGGACGCCCTGCGCGCTCAGCGGCTGAGGAATCTGCTCCTGGGCGATCCTCCCAAGCAGGTCGTCCTGCTGACGGCCACCCCAGTAAACAATTCTCTCTGGGACCTGTACTACCTGCTGACTACCTTCGTCGCGAACGACGGGGTCTTCGCGGAGCGCGGCGTGCGGT
>JAIOPR010000375.1 GCA_021413805.1 Planctomycetota bacterium | reverse complement strand
GTCCGGAGGCTGGTGCGGCAGATCCTGACCGCGCAGGGGTATGAGGCCCTGGAAGCAGCCTCGGCCGAAGAAGCGCTCGAGGTCCTTGCGAACCCAGGTCATTCGATCGCCCTCGTCCTTTCGGACATACTGATGTCGGGGATATCCGGAAGAGAACTGGCGCGGCGCGTGAAGCTGGAACGCCCGGGGTTGCCCGTGCTCCTGATGTCCGGTTTCGACGCGCACGAGGGCGCGCTGGAACCCGGGTCGGCGAGCGACGTCACCGTGCTGCCGAAGCCTTTCAGGCCGCGGGACCTGGCGCGGGCGGTGAAAGATGCCATGGGGTCGAAGCCGGCTGCGCCGGCCGAGAGCGCCAGGGACTGACAGGGCGGTTCAGGACCTTTGCGGCGCGTTGTCGACTCGCGCTTGCAGGAGCGCCTGATCCCCCGCAACGTCAGCCGGTGTGCGAGGCTGCGCCCCCCGCGGGTCAAGCTGCGGTCGCGGAAGGGTCGATAAACACGAATCAGGGGAACCCGCTGGAAGCGGATTCCCTGCCTGTCGTGCGCATCGCCGCGGCGGTTGTTCGTTCGCGGCCCGGACGAACTGCCCTCAAAAAACGTCACATGGGCCATCCAGGTGCCTTCGCCCCACAGAAGGAGGTGAATCCGGGGCGTCCGCAAGGCCGGGGGAAAGGATCCATCCCCCGGCGCGGGGACAGAAGAAGGCCGAACCACGGGAGCCGCCCCACGGGCGGTTCGACACAGCAGCATCGAAAATTCAACCCAGGAGCCCCTTAATGCGATTGAGACGCTGGACGACCATCGCGGTCGTCCTCGCCGTTGGCCTGCTGGCGACGGCCGGCTGCCGGAAAAAGAGCCGGAGTTCGCACAGCTCGGGCAGTAATGACGGCCAGATCTTTACCACGGATGATTTCCCCGGCGCACCCGTCCAGGACAACAATGTCGCCGACGACGGCAAGGCGATGAGCCCGCCCACGGGAACGACGTTCATCGGGGGACCCACCAACAATGTGTTCGTCACCATGAACGGCGACCGGGGCACCGCCATCGTCGTCTACGTCGTGCAGGACTTCCTCTCAGGCGGCTCGCTCGGCGCCAACGGGCTCTATGTTCACTACTACGACGGTGAGCGGTTTACGCCCCCCGTTGCCCTCCGGACCACCGATTCCTCCGATGTCCAGCCGACCATCATCCCGAGGGTGGCCTTCCTGAACACCTCGAACCACCCGGTTGAAGCGGCCCGCGAACGCGACGGCGATGCCGTCATCTTCTGGGGCGCCATCGACGTCGATGGCGACTTCGCCGGCCCGGACGGCGTCAACGACGCTCTCTTCTCCACGTACTTCGACGTGACCCACAAGGACAACGCCGGGCGGCAGTACGGCTTCCAGCAGTACGGCAGCCGCGTCAACACGCTGACGGACGGCGCGGGCGAAGACGTCGAGACCGTGGCCATCGTCACGGACGGCCTGTGCGGGGAAGCGCGTTTCGAAAATTCCGCGGAGTCGTACTCCTACGGCGACGACACGACTGACATCTGGGTCGCCTGGAATGTCCTTGAGGAGGCGGATGGCATCGGGACTCCCGACGACCGCACGCTGTACGCCGCCCGGCTGGATATCGGCGCGTCGATTGATGCCGATCTCCCGCTGACGACGAGTTCCGAGACGCGCATCGGCGTCGTCGGGTTCGGCGCTTCTGATTCGGGTATCGATGCCGAAGAGACGCAGCTGGACCGGATGCTGGTGGCCTACAACGACTGCCTTTTCTTTCGGGTCTTCTCGGACGCCGATTTCTCGGCGGGTCCCCTCAGCACGGGTTTCCTTGCCTACGACGGGATCGTCCCGTTCGCCGCAAGTGATGTCACCCTCCAGTACGTTCGCTTTAACCTCGCCACCGGGACCATCTCGCCGGCGACTGACCTGAACCCCGGGCCCGTCGATTCGCTCGCAGGGGAAACCGATGGCAACAACGCGGACTTCCTCGTGCAGGGCGGCCGCATGACCCGCCGTTCGGTGTACGGGGAAGACGAGGGGCTGGCGGTAAAGTCGATTTTCTTCACCATGATCGTCGAAGAAGCGACCAATTGGACGGACCCGACGAACAGCGGGAACGTCTGGGTTGCGGAGATCGACCCGGCCGGGCTGCTGGCCGGGCTGGGGCAGGTGAGCTCGGACGACGTTGCCGAGAATGACAACGTTCTACCCGGCGTGGTGGATACGCAGATCAGCCGCAACGGGGATTACATCTGGGTCGCGTACCTGAAGGACGTGGACATCACGGGCGCGCTGGACCCGGGCACCGACGGCCTGTTTGCGGTGCAGTACGTGACCACCCGGCCCGACTCCGATGGCCTGTTCACGCTTCCTGGCCTCGGCACCACGCTCAGCGGCGAGTCCCAGCTGAGCTCGGTCACCGTGACCACGCCGGCCGTGACCTGGTTCAGCTTTCAGGATTCCCTCGGGTACGTCTGCGGGTGCCAGTCCGACCCGGACGTGATGCACGTGTTCTTCGAGCTGTCCGACGGCCTGTCCGATGTGGTTTTCGATGCCCGCCTGACGGCGGACCTCGATTCCGTCGTCACACCGGGGATCGTCACCACGGCATGGCAGACGTTTGAAGACGGGGCAGTGGACCTCGCGCCCACGGTCAACCTGGGCCACTCCGGGTTCAACGGCGTCGACAGCGGCGAAGGCGGCAATATCTTCACCGTGTATACCGACGACATCGGTCCCACCGCCGGCACCGGAAACCCCGACGACGATTTCCGGCTCTTCTCGGAAACAAATGGCATCGGAGCGGGAAGCGCGGAAATCGACAGCGCCGTGAACTACCGCCAGACGCCCTTTCAGCAACTCAAGCTTGTCTCCACGCCCCCGGGTTCCGAAATCGGGCACTTTGACCCGGTCACCTCGGAGGATGAAGACACCCGTTCGCACTCCGCAGGACAGATCCACGCTTTCTTCAACGAGTCGCGCTACAGCGATGTCTACATCACGCCCGGCGGGTCGCTCGCGCTTCGCACGCGTGTGTTCCACACCGATACGGACATCCTGGCGTTTGGTGAAGCGTTTGTCCCGGGGGCCGGCAGCGGCTTCCAGGAGCCTTTCACCTTCGACATCCCCGGGGGGGACGATGTGATCCCCATCACGATCCTGGGTCTCGGGATTCACGAGGACCAGGTCGGTGTCTGGTTCGGCTTTGACGGGAACATTTACTACCAGGAGTATTCAGGCGACTCGAGCCGCGACTCCGTGGGCTGGCGCGTGGCGGAGGGGAGCGATCCGCAGGTTTCGGATCCGGCCCTCGTGAACGACCACGAGTCACTCAGCGGGTCGCTGGGAGGCGTCCTCCCGACGGTGTTCGCTGCGAAGAACTGCACGTGCGACACGCTCGGCGGGGCGATGATCATCTGGCAGGAGCTGGAACCGGATCTCGGCGGGTTTGCGGGGGATCCGTACTTCCGGCTGCATGCCCGGGTTCGCGACGAGGAGTAGCCGGTGAAGGGATGGAGAAGGTGACATCGGCCGGGCCCCGGGGTTGATCCCGGGGCCCGGCTTGTTTTCAGGCGGTTACTTCGTTTCTGCCGGCGCCGACCACCCCCGGGTGGGAGGGTCGAGGACGGACAGGGCCCTGGCCTCGGTGGGCGAACCGATCGCGAAAACGTCGACTCTTCCCGAGAAGAACAGGATGTTCCGGTCATCGCCGGCGCCGTGGTTGGGGACGCCGTGCTCGTCGTCGCCGTCTCCAGCGATCGGCAGATCGGCTGGGGCATGGTCGTCGAGCGCGGTGGCACCCCAGGTGTAGCGTTCCGTGCCGCGAACGGTCTCGACGGGCCAGGTGCCGGATCCCGCGAGGGCCAGGTAGTGCGTTCCCGCGCCCGCTTTGCCGCGAACGGCGCAGCGGAACAGGTTGCCGTTCGTGGCCATGTCAGGGGCCCAGAGCTGCGCGAACCAGGTCGCCGCCCCGGGGGTCGGGTAGGCCTTGTACTTGGATTCGTAGAGAGCGAAATAAATGCCGATCTGCTTCAGGCTGTTCTTGCAGTCGGTTTTCCGGCTGTGGCCGTGGGTATGGGTGAACGCCGGGAGGATGAACGCGGCCAGGACGGCGATAATGACCAGGAGCACGACGATTTCGAAGAGCGTGAGTCCTTTTTGGTGCATGGAGTTTCTCCGGCCTTGGGTGAAGGGCGAAACGGGCCGGGCCGCGCATCGGGGCCCGGCGGCAGGCGCAGTCCTTTGGCGAAGTGAAGATCGCCTGACCGCCGCTCCGGCGTCCCGAACAGGGAGGCGGGAGCTCTCCGGCTGGAGAGGGGCGTTCGCGGACTCGCGGGCCAGGAACCGGTGACTCGGGATAATGGAATGGATGAGTGCAGGGTGGGGCGGCGAGGGTGGCAAGCGCTTGGGGGGACAGGGTGTCTTCGGTGGGTTCAGCCGGCCTCCTTTCGGGAATGGGGACCTGATATCGTACGCAAACGGGGGGCTAATTCGGCGCCGAGTTCGTCGCGGATGCTTATGGCAAGACCGTATGACTCGATGAGGAATTCGAACCGATGAGCGAAACCCACGAAACCCGCGTCGTTCGCGCGACCCCAAAGTTGCCCGGAAGCTTTCCCTTTGGCATTTTCGCCGTCGGTCATGCGGTTCCGCTGATCTGGTCACTGGCCATGGTCATAGCGAATGGAAAAGTTACCGGTTGGAACGAACTGGGGATCGGGCTCTTCACCCTGTACGTCCTGTACCCGCCCTACCTATTGACCGTGCTCTGGTTTTCCATCGCCTGCCTGCTCCGGCGAAGCGCGAATCGCTGGTACTGGGGCCTCGTGGGGTTGCTTGCCTGGGACGTGGCGGTTTACCTCCTGTATCATTTCGTGCTGCCTCATCCCACTGAGCCTGCGTGCTGAAATCCGTCGTCCTCGAATGGCGCGGGTAGGCTCCCGGCAAGCGAGGGCGAGAATCGCTGCCGTCAGTCTCACTCCCCGCTCGGGGTCCAGATGTTCTTCGTCTGCGTCGCCGCGCGCAGGAACTCCGGCCCTTCGCCGTCCGCCCGGTCGAGCCAGTTGCGTTTCGCGCCCCACTCGCACCAGGTGCGTTTCATGTTGCCCGCGCTCGCCGCTTCCACCGCTTTGGCTCCTTCGTTTGTGCCGAAGCACCACACGCCCTCGACGTCGTCGTGGCCGGCAAGGACGCGGGCGAGAGCGTCCTTCTTTCCGGTGACGATGTTGACGACGCCGGGGGGGAGGTCGGAGGTTTCGAGGACCTGGGTGAGATCCGTTGCGGCGAGAGGGTGCTTTTCGCTCGGGACGGCGACGACGGTGTTGCCCAGGGCGATCGCGGGAGCGACGAGGGAGACGAAACCCAGAAGCGGGAATTCCTCCGGGCACGCGAGGCCGATGACGCCGACGGGCTCGATGGTCGCGATCGTCAGGCCGCGGAGCGGGACGCTGTGGACGGCGCCGTCGAACTTGTCGGCCCAGGCGGCGTAGGTGAACAGTCGAGAGACGGCGGCGTCCACCTCGACGCGGCCCTCGCGGCCGGTCATGCGCTCGATCCGCCGCGCGAACTCTTCGGCCCGCACCGAAAGATTCTCGGCCACGTAGTAGAGAATCTGCGCCCGGTTGTGCGCCGTCGCGAAACCCCACGACTCCGCCGCGTGCGCCGCCTCGACCGCGTTTCGGATGTCCTTGCGGTTCCCGTCGCCGACCTCGCCCATCGGGCGGCCCTGCGCGTCGTGAACGACGAGGGAGTAGCCGCTGTCCGGGCGCGCCTGCTTGCCGCCGACGAAGAGCTTTGCCGTTCTGTCAATCGCGGGCGCACCTTTCAAAGGCTTTACCTTCTTCAGGGCCGGCGCTTTCCCCGACGGCTCGCGCTTCACGTACTCCCAGATCCCCTCTCGCCCGCCCTCGCGGCCGAAGCCGCTCTCGCGATACCCGCCGAAACCGGCGGCGGCATCGAAGAGGTTGGTGGAATTGATCCAGACGGTGCCGGCCTTGATTTTGCGCGCGTAGTCGAGCGCGAGGTTGACGTTCTCGGTCCAGACGGAAGCGGCGAGGCCGAAACGCGTGTTGTTGGCGAGCTGGATCGCTTCGGCCGGGGTGCGGAACGCCATCGCGACGAGGACGGGGCCGAAGATTTCGACCTGGGCGATGGTGGCGGCGGGGGAGACGTTAGTGAAGAGCGTCGGGGGGTAGAAGCAGCCGTCCCTGGGGCAGGCCCAGGAAGGCTGCCAGAGTTTCGCGCCTTCCTCGACGCCTTTCGCGACGAGTTCCTTGATCCGCTTGAGCTGCACGGGGGCGACGATCGCGCCGATATCGACGGCCTTGTCGAGCGGGTCGCCGACGCGGAGTTTCTCCATGCGGTCGCGGAGTTTCCTGACGAAGCGGTCGTGGACGGATTCCTGGACGAGGAGGCGGGAGCCGGCGCAGCAGACCTGGCCCTGGTTGAACCAGATGGCGTCCACGACGCCTTCGACCGCTGAATCGAGATCCGCGTCCTCGAAAACGACGAAGGGAGACTTGCCGCCGAGCTCGAGCGAGAGCTTCTTGCCGGAGCCGGCAGTCGCATTGCGGAGGATGCGTCCGACGTCGGTGGAGCCGGTGAACGCAATCTTGTCCACGCCGGGGTGCTCGACGATCGCCGCGCCCACCTTGCCGTCGCCCGTGATGATGTTCACAACACCGGGCGGCACGCCCGCCGCGACGCAGAGCTCCGCGAACGCGATCGCCGTCACGCTCGTGAATTCCGCCGGCTTGAGCACGACCGTGTTTCCCATCGCGATCGCCGGCGCAATCTTCCACGCCAGCATCAGCAGCGGGAAGTTCCACGGGATGATCTGCCCGACCACCCCGACCGGCCCGTGCCCCGCGAACTCCGTCGCCGCCAGCTGCGCCCACCCCGCGTGGTGGTAGAAATGCCGCGCCACCAGCGGCACGTCGATGTCCCGCGACTCCCGGATTGGCTTCCCGTTGTCCAGCGTCTCCAGCACTGCCAGCAGCCGCGCATTCTTCTGCACCTGCCGGGCGATCGCGTACAGCACCTTCGCCCGCTCGTGCCCCGGCGTCTTCGACCATTTCCCGAACGCCCGCCGCGCCGCCGCCACCGCCGCGCCGACCTCCGCCGTCGTCGCCTGCGCCACCCTCGCGATCGCCTTCCCCGTCGCCGGGTTCACCGAGTCGAAATGGCCGCTTCCAGCCACGAATTTTCCGCCGATGAAGTGCCCGAGCGTGCGTTTCCGGTCGTCGAGCCATTGGGCGGCGAGGGAAGCGGACTCGGGGGCGGGGCCGTATTCGAGCGAGTCCAGGAGAGCGGGGACTTTCATGGTAGCCCCCATGAACGGGAATTGAAGCGGGCGTGTCAATGGTCAGCGCCGGGCAAGTAGCCCGTGTCAAAGATCCGATGGCGAATGTAAACAGAGTTCGCCGCCCTCGCGGCCCCCTGTAAGCGGCCTCTCCTGCGGAATGCGCAGTTTCGCACGGAAAAGAGCGAATTTTCGCATTGGCACGCAGGATGCAATAGTGACCGGAGGGATTGACATTCACCACCCACGGAGGATTACGATCATGCGACTTTTCGCCATTCCGGTCCTGCTTGCGGGGCTCGCCCTCGCCGCCACCGCGGACGACACCGTCGTCCGCCCCGGACCCTGGGCTTTCCGCCCGGGCCAGACGTATACCTACGAAGCGAAGACGGAGTTTGCGTACTCGAACGGTTCCTACGAGGTGGACACCGGGTGCGGGAAGTACAAGGGAGAGAAGACGACCCACCAGGTCGAGACGCTTCAGCTCAAGGCCACCGTGACCGCCGTCGGGGATGATGGCGCGGCCCGCATCACGTTCGAAGTCGTGAGCGTCGCGGTCGAGGCCAATGATGGCGAAGGGGGCGTGAAGGCGGACTGGGATTCCCACGCGAAGGGGCTTCCGCAGGAAGGCTACCTGCGCTGGGCGTCGATCGCGGGGCACAAGTTCGACGCGATCATTGCGCCGGACGGGGTGATTCGCGAGCTGGCCAACCCGGACTGGCCGACGAGCGCGACGAAGTCGGCGGACCGGCCGTCGATGGAAACGAAGGCCTCCAAGAATCACCGCGACCCGACGTCGAAGAAGGCATGGCTGGAGCTGATCTTCGGGACCGCGCCCCAGGCCAAGCTTGCCGTCACGAAAATGCATCTTCCGATTCCCGAGATGATGGAAATCAAGCCGGACGGCGCGGGGCAGTGCGCCGGCGACATGTGCTCGAAGGTCAAGCTCGGAACGCAGGACAAGCCCGAGAGCGCAGCCGATTTCACGCCGCCGGAGCTGCGGAAGCGCGGCGAGTCGTGGTGGTCGCCGAAGGCTGGCTCAGTCGTGAGGGTCGAGCTGAGCGGGGCGGAAGAAGCGAAGCTCTACAAGGCGGGGCTGCTGGGCACAGTGAAGTGGACGATCGAACTGAAGGAGCGCGGCCAGGTGAACCTGACGCCGGGGAAGCCGGACACCGCGACGCCGAAGTAGTCGAGCGGAACTGAAAGGCCCCGGGGCGATGAACCCCGGGGCCTTGTTCGTTTCTAGTGCTCACGCGACGTGGCGTCGGCGTCGCTCTCCGCGGGACCGGACTCCGCCGGGGCCGTCCGGACCGGGGCAGGAATCGGCTCGATGCGGCAACCGCCTTCGCGGTATTTCCCATGCGCCGGCACCGAGAATTCACCGATCTCGGGAGTCCCGTCAATCGCGAGGCCGACGATAGCCCCGTTCACGACGCGGAACCCGATGACGCGAAGTTTCCCGTCGGTCCCCTTGACCGAGTACTCCAGCGTCGAACGGAGCTCTTCGCGAAACTCCCCGTTGTCGAAGTTCACGTCGGCATGGGTGTTCATGCGGCGGCACCCCTGGCTCTCTCCCCAGGATTCCTTCTGCCCTTTCCCGAGCGCGGCGACCGCACCGGCGTATTCCGGGGCGACCAGCCGCGACGCTTCGGCGTACCGCCCGGCCGCCATGTGCAGCAGGAACAGGTCGCTTGTCTGCGACGGGACGTGCGATGGCGCCGAAACATGGACGGCGAGGAAGGCGAACGCGACGGCGCCGGCGACCGTAAGGGCGCAGACCGTGGCGAACGCGAGCAGGAAGCCCGTCAGGATGAACGGGAAACCCCGGCGGCGGGGAGGCGGAGGCGGCGGCGCGGCATACATCTGCATGGAAGTCTCCTGTCGAATAGGGGGCGACAGGAAGAGGTGCGGGGTGCGCCGAGTCTTTTGGAAATTTCCTAAACCATCGGCAGCTGGTGGGCGGCCGCGTATTCGCCCGTCACGAAATGAGAAAGCTGCCGCTCGATGTCCGTCAGCAGCGCCGACGCCCCGATCCGGAACAGGTGCGGCTGCATCCACTCTTCCCCCAGCTCTTCTTTCATCAGGATCAGCCACTCCAGCGCCTGTTTCGCCGCCCGGATCCCGCCCGCCGGCTTGAAACCGACCTTGTGCCCGGTCTCCTGGAAATAGTCCCGGATCGCCCGCACCATCACGAGGCCGTTCGCGAGCGTCGCGTTTACCGCCTCCTTGCCCGTGGACGTCTTGATGAAGTCCGCCCCGGCCTGCATCGCCACGTGCGACGCCTGAGCCACGTGCCGCAGGTTGCCCAGCTCCCCGACCGCGAGGATGACTTTCATATGTGAAGCGCCGCACGCTTCCCGGAACGCGCGGACTTCGTCGTAAAGCCCCTTCCAGTCCTCGCCGAGGACATGTTCGCGCGAAATGACAACGTCGATCTCCGCGGCGCCGGCGATCACGCTTCGGCGTATCTCCTCGATCTTGAGGTCCATCGGCGTCTGGGCGGCGGGGAAGCCGGTGGAGACGGCGGCGACAGGGACGGCGCTGCCTCGAAGCGCCTCGACGGCGGTGGCGACGAGGTTGTGATAGACGCAGACGGCACCGGTCGTGATGCCGCGTCCCCCTAGGTCCATCGCGTCGAGCAGGTCCCGGCGAACAGGCTGCCGCGCCTTCGCGCAGAGCCGCTTCACGTTGGCGGGCGTGTCGTCGCCCTGGAGGGTCGTGAGGTCGATGACGCGCACGGCCTGCACGAGCCACGCCGCCTGCCAATCCTTTTTCACCGTCCGCCGCGTCCCGAGAGTGGCCGCGCGGCGCTCGACGGCGCTCCGGTTGACGCGGATCCGCGCCACTTCGCGCATGTCGAGCGGCATGCCGGGGTTGCGGGGGAGTGCCGCGGAGGGCGCGATCGGCGAGCCGTGCGGTTTCAGGGTCGTGGCCATGCGCGGGGCATCCTACTTTTTCTTCTCGAACTTCAGCGATGCCGAGTTGATGCAGTACCGCTGCCCGGTCGGCGCCGGCCCGTCGGGGAAGACGTGCCCGAGGTGCCCGTTGCATTTCGCGCACCGCACCTCCACGCGCCGCATCCCGTGGCTGTGGTCGGCGATCTCGACGACCGCCGCTTCGCCCGAAGCGCTGGTAAAGCTGGGCCAGCCGCACCCGGAGTCGAATTTCTCGCCCGAGCGGAACAGGGTTTCGCCGCACCCGGCGCAGCGGTAGGTTCCGTCGTCATGGGTGTCCCAGTAGGCGCCGGTGAAAGCCCGCTCGGTGCCCGCCTGGCGCAGGACGCGGAACTGCTCGGGGGTCAGCTTTGCTTTCCATTCTTCTTCGGTCATGGGGCGGCTCCTTGAAAGAGGCGGCGTGAATCTTACGTCCGCGGCGTGCGAAGGGATTTCCGAATTCATTTGTCCCTCGATTCGCCCCGCTTCATCCGCTACAAAGGCGCGATCAAATCCCCGGAGAAACGCATGCGCATCGCAACGCTCGCCCTCCTTACGCTCGCCGCCACCGCTTCCGCCGACCCCGGCAAGTGGGAGCCGGAGAAAACGTACGCGCTGATGGCCGGGGTTTTGGAATGGCAGGACAAGAACCTGCCCCCGTTCCCGAAGGAGAACCGGGCGGACCGGGCGCTGGAGGCGACGCTGAAGAAGGCGGGAGTGCCCGCGGACCACATCGTGTTCCTGGAGGACAAGGCGGCGACGCAGCGGGCGATCCAGGACAAGCTGCGCGAGGTTTGCGGGATGGCGACGGAAGGCAGCACGCTGATTTTCTATTTCGCGGGCCATGGGATGCAGGACGACGGCGGCGAGATCTACCTCGCGAACTACGACGCGGACACGGCGAAGAAGAAGGCGACCTGCGTCGCGACGGCCGACGTTTCCCGGATCATCGCAAAGCACTTCAAGGGCTCGCGCGTCCTTCTTTTCGCCGACTGCTGCTACTCCGGCGGCCTGGCGAAGGTCGTGCACGAGTTCGACAAGGACGCGGGGAAATCCGCGGCGTGCCTGACCTCGGCGACCGCCTCGAACGTCTCGACGGCAGAGTGGACCTTTACGTCTTCGCTCGTCGCGATCTTCGGCGGCGACGGCGC
>JAIOPR010000374.1 GCA_021413805.1 Planctomycetota bacterium | reverse complement strand
GAGAGCACCGGCTGGAGCTTCGCGTCGAATGGCGACGTCGTCAGCTTCATGACCTCCATTTCCTCGGCCTCGGTCGGGTAGCCGACGTTGACCTGGAACATGAAGCGGTCGAGCTGGGCTTCGGGGAGGGGGTAAGTGCCTTCCTGCTCGATGGGGTTCTGCGTCGCGAGGACGAAGAACGGCGCGGTGAGCGGGTGCTTTTTGCCGCCGGCCGACACCTGGAATTCCTGCATGGCCTCGAGGAGCGCGGCCTGCGTCTTGGGCGGGGTGCGGTTGATTTCGTCGGCGAGGAGGAGGTTGGCGAAGATGGGGCCCTTGATGAACTGGAACGTGCGGGCACCGGTGGCCTTGTCCTCGGCGATGACCTCGGTGCCGGTGATGTCGGAAGGCATGAGGTCGGGCGTGAACTGGATTCGGCTGAAGGAAAGGTTCAGGGTCTGGGCGAGCGTGCGGATCATCAACGTCTTCGCCAGCCCGGGAACGCCGACGAGCAGGCAGTGCCCCTTTCCGAAAATCGCGATCAGGAGCTGCTCGATGACCTCCTCCTGGCCGACGATCGCCTTGCCGATCTCGGCGCGCATCCTGTCATACGCGCTCTTGAGCTTCTGGATCGCCTCCATGTCGCCGGCAGGCGTCTGGTTTACGTCGGCCATGATTCCTCCTGTAGGTTTTCGAATTCGCCCCGTTCGCGGGAGGGGGGAGTCTAACAATCGCCCCTCTCAAGCGGGGCGGCTTTTCTTTAAACGATCCGCAAGCCCCCTTCAGCCCTAATCTTTCGCTTCCCAGAACCGCAACTCGCCGTTCCTGACCACCACCAGCCATCCCGGGATCCTCACGAGGTCCCCGGCGTCTTCCGGCTTCCACTCCAGGAGCACTTTCAGTTCCCCGGACTCCAGGTCGAGCGTGACAAGCCCGCGGGAAGTCGGCACGGTGAGGATCCCGCCCCATGCGGCGGGACGGGCGACCGGCGGGTCGGGAAGCTCAAATAGGACGTCGCGAGCGCCGAAAGGGTTCAAAACTTTAACGAGGCCGCGCGGACCGCCCTCGCCGGACAGCGCGCCATCCGACCCGACGAGCACGACGCGCGGACCGTCGGCCAGGGTGTACCGGAGCGGCGGAAAGGCGGCGGGGCCGACCGGAGGCGCGGGGTGGCCTGTGTTGAGGTCGAGGCGAAGCGCGTCCTCGGCATCGAGAGGCGCGAAGAGGGCAAGGGAGCCGATGGAGCGTGGGGGAGAATCGGCCCATCCGTCCACGACCCCGCGGCTTGAGTTGTAGACGTGCAGCCACTCGGGGTCCCCCGTCGCCGGGTCCAGCGCGGCCACAAACCCGAGGCTCGGCGCGACGAGCACCAGCCCGCCTGCCATCGCAGGGGGCGAAGAAGAAAGGCGGGTCGAAGCGCTGAACGCCTGCTGGGAAGCTTCGGCCAGCGGCGTCAGCCACAGCCGCTCCCCGGTCACGGCGTCCAGGCACTCGAGAGCCGGTTCGTAGGGGCCGGCGACAAACGCGACGGGGGCGTAGAGACGGCCGCCGTCCAGAAGCGGGGGGCCGGTGGACCAGGTTTCCTCGGACGGATTGACTTCCCCGCCCGGGCTGGTCATCCACTTCGGCTTGAATTCATCGCCCTCCAGGGTCATCGCGGCGGTGAGCAACCGCACGGCGCCCTGCCCGGTGCGCGGGTCTGGAATCACGGTGAAGAGACGCTTTCCGTCGGTGGAGACCGCGGCACCCGCGAGCGGAGCCGCCGGCTTGGCGCCGCCGGTGACTCTCCATTTCCCGTCGGCGCCGCGGGCGATAACGGCGAGCCCGGACCGCGTCGCTGCCACGACGCGCCCTTCGAACGGGACCAGGCGGACGGGGGAAGCGTGTTCGTAGGCCCCGGGGTCGCGGAA
>JAIOPR010000373.1 GCA_021413805.1 Planctomycetota bacterium | reverse complement strand
GGGCTCGCGAGGCGTGGTGGACCTCGACGCCGCGCTCGCCGTCTTCGCAAACCTCGTAAACGCCTGCGCTCCCGACACCCGAACCTGGTGGCGCTGCAAAATTGGGGCGCTTCGCGTCCTCGCCCTTCGCGGCCGCCAGGGGGATTTCGAAACGGCGCAGATGGGCCTCGCCGATCTCAAGTCGAACCACCCGAATCTCGACGGCGGGAAATTCGGGATCGAGGAGAAGGTCAAGGCGCTGGAGAAGCGGCTGGCGGAGAAGGGGGCGAAAGCCCGGTGAATCAGAAATAGATCGAACTGCCCCGCCGCGCCTCCGTTCACAGGTCCAGAATGCTCCCCCACCGCCACCGTCCCGCCCCCCGTACCGCGCCGATTCTCGCGTGGCTGATCGGGGCGATGTCGGCGTGCACGGCGCTCGCCGCGTCCTGGATGGCGCAGCACGAGCCCACCCGGACGCTGCCGGAACGGCCTGTGTCACGCGTGGCGACCCTGGAACGCGCCGAAGAACCCGCCATGGTGATCCGGCTCAAGCCTGCCGCGCCCACCGGTGAGTCGTGCATCCGGCTGCGCCCGGCCCGCAACTACGAAGCGGCCATCGGCGGCGCGGCGCACGGGCCCGCTGCCGGCAGGGCGGCCGATGCTCCTTCAAGCCTCCCCGAGGGCGGCTCCCCGGTTGCCTTCAGCCGCGCCGCGGTCGAGGACTGGCCCGGTCAGCCCGGCGGCGACGCTTCACAGCCCTGACCGTCACCGCCCGAGGCTCAGGCACGTGTACGTCATCCACGTGAGAAATGCGGTGAGCAGCAGGTACGCCAGTGCCATCGCAATCCGGTAATTCCCCGGCACATCGTAGTACGCCTCCGGCCCCAGCCTCCGCGGGTCGCGCCACGCTTCCCAGGCTCTTCCCATGCCGATCGAAGCGAGCATCAGGAGGAGGATCGTCCCGGGCAGGTATTCGGCGCGGGGGGACGGCGAGGCCCAGGTGAGGCCGACGACGGCGGCGAGGAAGGCGATGCCGACGATCCAGAGGCGCGGCGAGATGGCGGCAACGATGCGGCCGCCGTCGAGGGGGAGGACAGGGATCATCTGGAAGAGGTTGAGGAGGTAGCCGACGAGCGCGACGCGGAGCCAGACGTCGCTCTGGGTTGCGTAGAAAACGACGAATGCGATCGTGGAAGCGATGGCGCCGGTGAGCGGGCCGCCATAGCCGATTTCGGCCTCGACGCGGGCATCCCGGGGCTGGTCGCGCATGGCGATGATCGCGCCGACGAAGGGGATGAAAATGGGGAACCCGGCGCGGAGGCCGTGGGCGCGCATGACCCATCCGTGGCCGAGTTCGTGGATCAGGACGACTCCGAAGACGCCCATCGCAAAAGTCCAGGTGCCGAGGAGGTGGTAGGCGCCGACGGAAGCCGCAAGGGTCAGCAGGGACGTGAGCCACTTGGCCTTGGACGCCCAGAGCATGAGCCCGCCGACGATCGCGGCGACGAGCGACGACCGAGACGGCTTCCCCGCCGCTTCCAGGAGGGACAGCGGCAGGCTGCGCGTCTCGCCGTGCCGCACGAACGTCTCGATGCGGATCGGCCCCGGGACCGGCTCGCGCTCGAGTTTCGACTTCTCGATGATCGTGTGCTTGAGCTTCAGCGGGTCGTCCATCGTCGCTTCCGGATGCGAAAACGCGTACCGCGAAGCCCCGAGGTAGACGACATAGCGGGCGATGCCGCGCTCGATCCAGAAATCGAGCCGCTTGATGTCGCGCCAGCCGAACGCGAACATCCGGTCCACCACCAGCCCGTTGTCGTTCACCTCGACCCGGCGCTTGCGGAATATCCGGCGCAGCAGGAAGAAGGCCACCACCAGGACGGCGAACGCCGCGAGGACGATGACGAGGTGGGTATTGATCGTCATGCGACCGTCCGCACGTCGGCGACGAACTCCCCTTCCGCGATCGCAAATCCCCCGGCCCCCGGCGAGCCCGCGGCGTCCCGCGCCCGGACGATGACGTCCACCGGGCCCGTCGGCGTCGTGAGCCGGAAGCGCCGGCAGGCCTCCCCCGTCGCCGCGTTCACGAATTCCGAAACGCTCTCGACCGGGCCCGCCACCGTGAAAAGGTCGGGCGACAGTTCCATGTCCTGCGAAGCGAATTGCGACGCCAGGATCATCGGCCGCGTTCCGGCCGGCGCCGCTTCGACGCGCCCCGCCAGCAGCGCCAGGGCCACCACCGCCTTCGCGCCTCCCGCGACCTCGATCTCAAACGGGTTCGCAATCCTGAACCGCAGCCGGTCGGGAAAAACCGTGGAGCCGAAGGGCTCGTGCGGGCAGACGGCAGGCTGAACATCCACGATCTCGAGCTCGCGTTCCGCGCCGCCGCCGAACGCGGGGAAAAAGCAGACGATCTCCTCGGCAGGCAGGAAGTAGCGCTTCTTCGTTTCCACCACCGTGACCAGCCGCGCCCCGCCGCCGACCTCCAGCGAGTGGACCCGCAGCACCTTCCCGGCGCGCTCCACATCCCTCGCGCTTCCCCGCTCGATCGGCCAGCGTACCCAGGCGGCGAGGCGCTCGGCGACCGCGTCCGGGGCGAGCCCGCGGGTCGGGAAACCGATGGCGTCGAGGGTGGTGCTCACGCGGGCGAGCCTCCCCCTTACTTGAAGTAATCCTGCCGCCGCGCCCGCTCGTCCGGGGACATCTCCCGCCACTCCTTGTCCACGTCGTCCATCTCGTACCGCTGGCGGGCCAGTTCGAAATCTTCGTCGGCGCGCTGGAAGAGGTCCGCGGCGCCGTCCTGTCCGCGCACGAACGTCTCGTTCCGGAATCTCACGGTGTCCACCGCATGGTCGCGGTTCTTGTCCACGTAGACGCGCTGGTCGAATCCCTCGCCCGTCGTGAGCGTGGTCGTCCCTCGCTTCTCGTCCCACTGCCAGGCCCCGTGCATCCCTTTCACCTCGTACCCGTCCGTCCGGTAGTGGTGGTTGATCAGGAGATGCCGGTCCGCGCACGCCGCAATAAAAACAACGAGCATCGGCAGGATTCGCTTCATCGCCGCGCCGGCTCCTTTCCAGACACCTTGCGCAGCTTCTCCACCGCTTCCGCCGCCTTCGCCGCCGTGTACTCAATGTCGTCGGGGGTCGTGTCGAGGCCGAGCGAAAACCGGAGGGAGCCGTAAATGTGCGTCTGCGGAACCTGCATGGCCTTCAGGACGTGCGACGGCTCCGTCGAGCCGCTCGAACAGGCGCTTCCGATCGAAACGCAGACGCCGAATTGGGAGAGGATGAGCAGCACGGCCTCGCCCTCGACGAAGGGAAACCCGAGGTTCGAGGTATTCGGCACGCGCAATTCCTTGTGCCCGTGGCGCATCGCGCCGTGCACCCGCTCCAGGATCAGGGCTTCGAGGCGGTCGCGAAGCGGCCGGACCTGGGTTTCCTCGAGCGGCAGCGATCGAAGGGCGAATTCCGCGGCGGCGCCCATCCCGACGATCCCGGCGACGTTTTCGGTCCCCGCGCGGCGGCCCCTTTCCTGGTGACCGCCGAGGAGAAGAGGCTTCATGCGGACGCTTCGACGGATGTAGAGCGCGCCCACGCCCTTCGGCCCGCCGAACTTGTGGGCAGCGAGGGTCATCGACGAGACAGGCCCGTCCTTGAGCGAGACCGGGATCTTCCCCGCGGCCTGCACGCCGTCGCAGTGGAACGGGATTCCCTTTTCCGCGCACGCCGCCGCCATCTCGACGTACGGGAATATCACTCCCGTCTCGTTGTTCGCGGCCATTGCCGTGGCGACCGCCGTGTCGGGCCGAAGCGCCGCCTTCCACGCGGCCATGTCCATCGTCCCGTCGCGCCCGACGCCGACCTCGGTGACTTCGTATCCGCGCCCCTTGAACCACGCGCAGACCTCGCGGATGCACGGATGCTCCACCGCGCTCGTCACCACGTGCTTCTTCTCCGGCGCGACTTCGGCGAACCCTCGAAGCGCCGTGTTGTTCCCCTCCGTGCCGCTTCACGTGAAAACGATGTCGGCGGACCGGGCGCCGATGAGCGCGGCGACCTGCTCGCGGGCGGAGTCGAGGCCGCGCCCGACCTGGCTCCCGAAGACGTGAAGGCTCGAGGGGTTCCCGTAAAGCTCCGTCATGTACGGAGTCATCGCCTGCAGCGCCTCGGGGCGCAGCCTGGTCGTCGCATTGTTGTCGAGGTAGACGGTTCTCATACGAAGACCACCACGGCGTCGGGGCGGTACATCTCTTTTAGCCGATTCTCGACGAATTGGCGAAGGGTGTCTTCCGCCTCGCGGCACTTTTCGCCGTGGGGAATCGCCCGGATGCGGACGAGCGCTTCCAGGACGTCGATGAGCTGGAGCTCCCACGTCGCCTTGTTGAGGAACGGGCGGATGGCGTCGCGGACGATGTCCGCGGGGGTCGCGGGTTTGACCGCGGGTTTCGGCTGGCCTTTCCAGAGCTGCTCGAGGAGTTTTTCGAGGTCGGGGACGCAGGTGCGACAGCCGGTGCCTGCGGTAGAGGCTGCGGAGAGTTCATCGACGGACGTGAGGCCGCGTTCGAGGGCGAGGCGTGCGAGATCCGCGGCGGAAAGGCCGAAGCAGGTGCACAACTTGGGGGGAGGAGTGGGCATGCGATGGGAAGAAAGACACAACGTACGAATTTTCAATTTTGGATTTTCAATTTTCAATGATCAATTTGGGTCATTTCTTGTGGGCTACACAGGCGCCCATGAGGAGGGAGATGCCGAAGATGTAGGCGAAGAGGAGGAGGAGAAGGAAACCGGAGAGGGCGCCGTAGAGGTACTGGTAGCGCGCTAACTGCTTGGCGCCGTACCAGACGAACCCCTGCCTTGCGCCGATCCACATCACCGTCGTCGCCGCCGCCGCGACCAGGCCGTCGTGTCCCTCCAGTCCCTTGGCAGGGGCCAGCCGGAATATCGCGAAGAAGATGCCGAACCAGACGCTTCCCATCACCAGCGACGTCGCGATCATCGCGGCAACCGCCCGCACTTCCCCGTTCACGAACGACACTTTCGTCCCCAGCGCAAAATCGATCGCGATCGTGGACAGGACGCACCCGAGAAACAGGATCGCGCCCACGAAAATCAGCGCCATGGACGCCAGCGTCGAAAACACACCCGACTTCGGTTTCTCGATCCCGAGCACCGCGTTGAGGCCAATCTCGATCGCGTTCACCAGCTTCTTCGCCGTGAGGAACAGCCAGATCAGTCCCACGATCCCGATCTGCCCGCGATTCTCAAAGACGTGGACCAGCGAGTCCCGGATCGGCTGCGCCACCTGCGGGAGGTTCTCCTTGAAAAACGTGTCGAACACGTCGAGATACGTGCTCGAGCTCGTCGCAAAGCACGCCGCCACCGACAGCGTCAGCAGCAGGAACGGCGTGAGTGCAAACAAGAGGTAAAACGCGATCCCCGCCGCGTAGTAGCTCGCATCCTTCTCGCGGAAGTGCATGAACGCCCGGAGGAACCGCGGCATGCGAGGCATCAGGACCCGTTCCGGAAAAGGGTAGGACTCAGCATTTCACCGCGCACCGGCCGTTATTTCGGCTTCACATCTTTCGGAATGATCCCGATTTTGGCCCCTGCCTTGATCTGAAGCGGAATCAATTCACCTTTGCGGTTCACCGTGATCGTCACCACCGCACCCGGAGAGGCGGACTGCATCTGCTCCTGAAGCGCCTCGAAGTCGGCGACCGTGGTTCCGTTGTAGGAGGTGATGATGTCGCCCCGCTTGATCCCTACGTTCTCGGCCTGCGAATTCGGCACCGTCATCGTGATCATGATCCCCTGCGCCGGCGGCCGGATCGCAATCATCCCGATTTCCGCTTCGGTGCGGATCGCGTCATTCGGACTGTGCAGGAGCGACTCGACGGAAGCGAGCGCCTCCGGGGAGCCGATCTTGATGAGCGAGTCAACGAGCGAGCCCAGCATTTTCGAATTGTCCGCGAATTGCGGGACAAGCGCAGCGAGGTCCGCTTCCATACCTTCCTTCGAGACCTGCTCCAGGTTCTGGGCGATCGCCGCGATCACGTCCTTGCTCTTCTCGGTCTTCAGCGTGTCGAGGAAGAGCTTGCCGGGTTCGACCTCCGGACGCCACGCAAGGCCCCACGCCGCTCCCGCGCGGAACCCGGCGGGAATTTCGTCGCCCTTCTGCATCGCCCACACCTGCACCGGGATCATCGGTCCGCTGAACGACATGTAGAACTCGTTCCGCGAGAGGCCGAGTTCGTTTTTCCCGCCCTCGACGTCCTGCGCGATAATCCCGCTGACTTCGATCGCCGCCATGTACCCGACCTCGCCGAGCGCCGCGAGATCCTGCATCAGCTTCACCAGCGCCTTCCCGTCCTTCTTCGCCACCAGGTCCGGGATGCGCGCCCGCAACTCCTCGAGCTTCGCCTTCGCTTCCTCCGGCGTCAGCGCGACCTTCGTTTCCCCGTCCTTCGGCGGCGCTTTCCCCAGGGCCAATTCAAGTTTCGCAATCGTTGCCTTGGCTTTGGCCAGGTCCGCCGAAGCGGCCGTTGCGCGTTTTTCGGCTTCTTCGTAACGGGCCGTATCCTCGGGCGTCGCGGGACTCCCACTGGGAACGGGCGCGCCGGCTACCACCGGGGCGGCGGACGCCACGGCGCGCCGCTTCTCCACCATCACCCCCGCAACGCAGCCGAGAATGAACGCCACGAACGCGACAGGAAGGGCGATCTTCATCAAGAGTTCCCTTTCGAAAGGTTTGAGCCACTCTATGGTAAGGGAGACCGCGGTTCTTTGCGATGGAGATGCGCTCCCCGTCCTTCCCTCTCGCGGACGGCGCCATTACCATCCTCCCGTGATCATCGGAACCGGCATCGACGTCTGCGAAATCTCGCGCATGGAGGGGCTCCTCTCCCGGCGCGGCCCGCAGGCCCAGGACCGGCTCTTCACCAGCGAAGAAGTCCGTTACTGCTCCGCCAAGGCCCGCCCGTCGCAGTCGTTCGCGGCGCGATTCGCGGCGAAAGAGGCGGTCATGAAAATGCTCGGGACGGGGTGGTCGAACGGCGTGCGCTGGCGGGACATCGAGGTCCGGCGCGGCAAAGGCGGGCCGCCGGCGATCCAGCTTTACGGCGTCGCGGCGAAGCGCGCCGAGACGATGGGGATCCAGCGCATTCACTTGAGCATCACGCACAGCGGCGACCTCGCCATCGTGCACGTCATCGGGGAGACCGCATGAAATACGCGACGCTTCGGCTCGGCAACGGCTCGACGGTGATGGCCCGTGCGGACGGCGACCGGTGGCGTCTGGTGCAGGCGAGGTCGGGGCAGCCGTTTGCGAGCATCGGCGCCTTCCTGCTCTCCGACGAAGAGGTCTTCGTCGTAAACGGCCCCGTCGAAGGGCCCTTCACGTTCCAGGCGCCCGTTCCGCGCCCGCCGAAAATCGTCGCGATCGGGCTGAACTACCGCGACCACGCGGCGGAGCAGAACAAGCCGGCGCCGGAGAAGCCGATGCTGTTCTCGAAGGCGTCGAACATCGTGATCGGACCGGAGGAAATCGTCCGCATTCCCCCGACATCCGGGCAGGTCGATTTCGAATGCGAACTTGGCGTGATCATCGGCAAGGGAGGGCTCGACATCACCGAGGGTCGCTGGCAGGAGCACGTCTTCGGGTTCACCATCGTGAACGACGTGACGTCGCGCGAAGCCCAGAGCGGCGACAAGCAGTTCTACCGCGGCAAGAGCTTCGACACCTTCTGCCCCACCGGGCCGGTCGTCGTGACCCCTGACGAATTCAAGTGGCAGGACGCACGCCTCGGGCTCCGCCTGAACGGCAAGACGATGCAGGAAAGCAACACCTCGCAGATGTGCTTCGCCCCTCCCGCCCTCGTCGCCTATATCTCCGCCGTCCACCCGCTCGAGCGCGGCGACCTCATCGCCACCGGCACTCCCTCCGGCGTCCTCATGTTCCGCCCGGAAAAACGCTTCCTCCAGCCCGGCGACGTCACCGAGGCGTGGATCGACGGAATTGGTGTGCTGAAAAACCGCTTCGAGAAGCGATAATTCCCCGGTCTGCGGACGTGGGGGGCGCGGCTCGCAGTCTACGGAAGAGGTGGGGCATGAAGCGACTGACCTGGGTGGCGGTGTTTGCGGCGGCGGTCGTGCTGAGTTCCGGGTGCAAGCGGCACCACCACGGATCCGGCGCAGCGCCGTTGATCGCCGAGCCGGCGTGGCCCTCGGGGCAGGTGTTTGTGGACGAGGGGACGAGCGTGACGGTGACGCTCACGATCGACGACGACATGCCTGACCCCACGACCATTGCGCTGAGTTCCGACGACACGACGCGGGTGACTCTTCCCGCCTCCGTGACGTTTCCGGCGCACGTGACGTCGAAATCGGTGACGATCACGACGATTGCCGACGCGGACGCGGTGGAGTCGATCGTGCTGGTGACGGCGACGGGGACGAATTCCTCGTCGGTGATGGGCGTCCGGATGCAGGAGGTCAGCCTGGTGGCCGGCGCTTCGCTGGGACCGGTAGCCGCGGGGACGAACCGGGCGTTCCTGGTGAGCGCGGGGCCGGACGGGATCTGGGCGACGGCGGACGACCGGCTTACCGTCGTGAACGGTGTCGGGCTCGGGGTACCGACGTTTCTCCATGTGACGATCGGGGCCGTGACGCCGGGGTTGCAGGCGTATCCCGTGGTGACGGGCGTCTCGGACACTGCGCTCGTGCTCACCAACGGGCCGGACACGCTCCTCGGGACCGCCGACGATCGGCTGGTCCAGGTCGGCGGCATCTCGGGCGGGGCGCCTTCGGTAACGGCGTCGCTGACGGTCGGGCGCATGGAAGCGAGCGAAGGGCGGCGTCCGCTGATGGTGGGGACGCGGGCTGTCATGGCGACGCGCGGCGCTGATCTCCTGACGAACGGCGACGACGCGCTCCTTGTGATCGACGGCCTCGGGACCGCGGCGCTGACTTCCAGTTCGATTGCGACGCCGGGATTGGCGTTCGAAGCGCCCTCGATACCGGTGGTCGTGGACGCGACGACGGTCCTGCTGCACCAGTCGGGGGCGGACAACATTTTCGGCACGATCGACGACCTGGCGACGATCGTGAAGGGAATCGGAGGGGCGCCGACGGTAACTTCGGTCGCACCGCCGACCACCTGGCTGGACGGGAGGATGGGGCAGCCGGTCCTCGTCGGGCCGACGACAGCGGTCTACCTGCGCGCCGGGCTCGACGGGATTCCGGGCAATGCGGACGACGACTACGCCTGGATCCACGACATCCTGACTCTTCCCAGCGGGGCATTCATCGCGGCAGGTGGCGGATTTTCGACGGACCCCGAGGCGAACTCGGTTGCGACCGGGGGTGATGGCGTCCTGATCCCGATGAAGGGCGCGGACCTGGCCGATTTCACGACGGACGACGAGGTGCTGCTGGCGACGCTTCTGTCGACGCCGGTGCCGCCGGCGCCGACGACGATTCCGGCCGGCCATTCGGTGCCGGGGCCTCAGGGGCGGCTCAGGCCGGTGAGTTCCACCACAGCGGTGCGCATTAACTCCGGGACGGATACTGCGCTCGGCACGACGGACGACGCGATCACGATCCTGACGGCCCTGGGCGGCGCGGGGGCTTCCTCCATCCTCCCCACCGGCGCCCTGCAGGCTGCGCTTCCTCTCGTTGATTCTGCGACGGAAGTCGTCGTGGTCGGCGAAGGAGCAGACCAGGTGTCAGGGACGGCGGACGATGTCGTGAGGGTGATTTCGGGAATCGGGACGTCGCCGGTAGCGACGACGGTCTACACGGGGACGTTCCGCCTCTCGGGTCCGCCGGCGCTCGTGGCGAATGGCGCCACGAATGTCCTGCTGGCGCGCACGGCGGGCAGCGACGGGGCCGCCGGGACGGCTGACGACGTGCTCCTGGTTTCGCCGATTCCTTAGCGCGTTTCCGGACCGGCGCGGTCCCCAGCGGGCCGCGCCGGTATCCGTCCAACTTCGCGGAAACCTGACCGTATACTGTCCCAATGAACAAGAAACTCGCGCGCCTCCTGGCCGTCCTGGTTCTCGTCGCGGCGGCAGGCTGCCGGCGGCACACGCATCCGCCCTCCATCGGCGGCGCGCCCCGGCCCGTGTGGTCGGCCGGGGACATCACCACTATCGAAGGCCGCAAGGTGACCCTGACCCTGCGCCTGTCCCGCATCTCCGATAGCGACTCCGACATTTCCATCGACGTGAGCAATGAGTTCGAACTCTCCGCCCCCGACTCCGTCACGATTCCCGCGGGCTCGGAAACCGCTTCCGTGACCGTCATCGCGCTCGCCGTCGATGAAGCCCCCGACGTCGATCCCGATACGGGCGACGTCCTTGACGCCCACGACGAGCGCAGCCCCTTCATCACCGCCTCCACCGCCAACGGAAGCTCCACGGTCCAGTTCCACATACTCGAGGAAGATGGCGAGACCGGCCCCGCGGCCGGACCCGTCGCCGCAGGCTCCGGAGTCGCTCTCCTCTCCGGCGCGGGAGCCGACGGAAAATTCGGGACGGGTGACGAAGAGCTCATCACCGCCACGGGCGTCGGCACCGGCGCGCCCGTCCTGAACAAACTCAAGATCGGGTTCCTCTCCGGCGACGCCAGTTGTCTCCCCGTCATCGGGCCGGGGGGCGAAGCGCTTCTCCTCGGCTCGGCGCCGGTCGTGACGCTGACCCAGGTGCAGTCGATCCCGTCGGCGCCCACGATCACGGCGACCCTGAGCCTGGCCGGCAAGCCCGGCGGCATTTCGAGCCCTGTCATCATCGGCGGCCGCGCCGTGATGACCTCGCGCGGCCTGGACCTGACGACGAGCCTCGACGACACCCTCCTGATCGTCCAGGGAATCGGCACGGCGACGCTGACGGTGAAGACGGTTTCCATGCCGGGGATCGCGGCGGGCGATCCGTCCATTCCCGTCGCGCTCGACGCCACTTCCCTCCTCATCGTCACTTCCGGCGCTGACTTTCTCTTTGGCACCGGCGACGAGATCCTCGCGGTCGTCCGCAACCTCGACGCGGCGACCCCGACCGTCACCCCGATCTTCTCCGGGGCGATCCGCGGCGATGCCTCCGGGCGGCCGATGGCTTCCGGCGGAACCATCGCCGCGGTCGAAACTGCCGGCCTCGACGGGCTGTTCTCGACCTCCGACGACCGCCTTCAGGTCATTCGCGACGTCCTTGGCACCCCGACTCCCGCACCACCCGTGGCGATCGGAGGATCGGTGGCCGGCCCCGCTGGGATGCCGATTGAGACGGGAAGCGACGCGGCGATTGTGCCCAGCCTGGGTGCGGACCTGCTTCCGGGAACCGCGGATGACGAAGTTGTCGTCGTCTCGCTGCTCTCAGTGGACCCGATGACGAACACGGTGGTCGCCGCACCCTACGGGACCGCCAGCCCGGCGGGCGTCCTGGTGCTGATGTCCGGTTCCTCCGCGGTGCGCCTCTCCGCGGGCCCCGACGGCACGCAAGGGACAGCCGACGACACCGTCGTCATCCTGGCGTCCATTCCCGCCGCGCCGACCACCAGCAGCTTCCTCGTGGGCCCGGTCGCCAACTTCGCACCGCTGCCCGCGGATGGAACGTCCATTGTCATGTCCGGCGTAGGGCCCGACCACATCGCGGGGACGACCGACGACCTCACGCTGCGCCTCTCCGGCATCGGCGGCGGACCCGTCCTGACCAACAACCCGACGGGCCCCTTCGCACCGCAATCGGCCCCGGCGCTCATCCCGATTCCCACCGGCTTCTCCCTCGCCGGGGTCACCAGCGGGATCGATGAGACCCCGGCAAACGCGGACGACCGACTCTCCGCGAACATCGTTCCTTAAGCTACTTCCCGTCCTTGTGGTCGACCTCGCCGCTCTTGTTCTGGTCGTTCAATCCCGCCTTGCGCCGCTTCGCATCCTCCGTCAACGACCCCTGCATCTTCGGGTCATCCCACGGGTCGTAGGGCTTGGCCACCGGCGCCGGCGCGACCGGCGCGGCCTTCGGCGGTTCCTTCTTCTTCACCGGTTCTTTGCCCC
>JAIOPR010000362.1 GCA_021413805.1 Planctomycetota bacterium | reverse complement strand
TCTCAACCGCCGCGGCCCCCTGGCTCGCGCCGCTTCATGATCTCGTCGCCGGCCTGACAGACACGGTGAAATTGCGCGCGGCGGCGTCGCCGTGGCAATTGACGGGATGGGTGCTCGCCGGCGCGGCCGCGATCGGCGCGCTGTCGGGAGCTGTGCTGGGAAGAGTTCGCCAGGTCGTCGGGTAGACACGCAAACAACCGCCACAGGGGTTTTCAGGAACAGGAAGAGACATCATGAAACGGATCATCGCGGTTGTCGCAGTCCTCGCCATTTCCCTGGGATCGGGCCTTTTGTTCGCGGAGGAACCCGCCAGGAGACCGGCCGTCCCCGTTGACGAAATCACCCCTGAAGCGGGCGACAAGAACCTCAAGACCGTTCCGGCCGAACAGAAACAGAACCCCGGCCCCGACGAAACGAACCTGCGCAACTCGGAATGGCGCGGCCTCCTCCACTCCGCCAACCAGGTCCGCGAAGCCGCGATGACGATCATGGTCCTCGCGGTGACGCTCTTCGCCGTCCTCGTCCTCGGCGCGCTCGTCGTCTTCACCGCCGGGATCGCCCCGAACGCCGTGGCGCGGACTTCGGTCGTGACGCGTGATCACCCGATCCGCTCCTTCGTCGTCGGCGCCGTCGCGCTGGCTTTCGGAAGCATGTTCACGATCGCGACCAAGGGCGTGCTCGGCATCATCTTCGCCCCCGTCCTCACCAGCGCGCTCCTCATCGGCCTCGCCGGCGTCAGCGAACACCTCGGGCGCAACCTTTGCCACCTCTCCGGCAAGGAAGGCAACCGGATCGGCCACATCGCGGCGGGCTGGACCACGTTTTCGCTCGTTTCCGTGGTGCCGCTCGTCGGGTGGTTCGGGTTCTTCCCGTACTACTGCGCTGTCGGCGTGGGTGCGTTCTTCTCCAGCCTCCGCGGCGGCCGGAAAACGACCGAGGCGTACGACCGGGCTTAAAGTTTTCCGTCTCTTCCGGCCTGAAAAAGAATCTGCTGGGCCAACGCCGTCCATTTCCCGAATTTCCGGCGCAGGCGCGCGGCGATCTGCTTGTCGGTCGCGCGCTTGCCGCCGAAGAAATGCCGCCGCGCAATCCGGCGGATCCACACATCGACCGGGCACGACTCGCCGAACCCGAGCGAGAACGCCATCGTGCACTCCGCGACCTTCACACCGACCCCGGGAAGCTCCACCAGCGCCGCTCGCGCTTCGTCGAACGACTTCCCCGCCAGCCCCGCCAGCCACGCTTCATCGACACTCCCGAACAGCTCGTCGATGTACCTCTCCCGCCACCCCAGGCGTATCGGGCGAAGCGCCCCTTTCGCGAGCCGCTGTGGTTTCGGGAACGCGTTCGCCCCGGCGCCCTCGATCGGCACGCCGAACGCCTCCGCGATCCCCTCGACGTTCGCCTGGATCCGTTTCACGTTCGACATCGCCGAGCAGACGAACGAGACGAGGCACTGCCAGGGGTCCTGCTGCATGACGCGCATCCCGGCGTAGGAATCGAGCAGAGCCGCAGTGCGGGGATCGGCGCGAAGAACATCCAGCGCGCCTGAGTGGTCCGCGTCGAGCCCGAGGAACCGGCGGGCGGGCGCATCGCCGCACCCATCGACCTCGAGTTCGCCGTCCGTGGAGCGGCACGAGAACGCCCGCGCCCCGTCCACCACGCGGAAGTTTCCAGCCTCTTCTCGATATCGAAAGAACTGTCCGCTGCGCAGGGTCAGTGCGAGGTCGAAAGCAGGGGGAACGTTGCGAGCCATGGGGTTCTCGATGAAGTGAGCCGCCAGGTAATCCCGTGCCCCGGCCGTCAGCCCCGGCCGTCCGCCCCGGCCGTCAACAGTCGCGGGCGCACCGGAACCCGAAATTGTCGCTCGCCCGCTGCGGGTCCATCGCGTATTTCACCGCGACGCGGCAGTAGAAGACCGGCGAGCGCCACGATCCGCCGCGCAGGACCCGGAGCGGTTCCGGGTGCGAAGCCTCCGTCGAGTTCACCTTGTCCAGGCACCACTGCCAGACGTTTCCCACGGTGTCGTACACGCCGTAGTAGCTCTTCCCCGCCCTGAACTGGTCCACGGGCGTCGTGTCACCGAACCCGCTCTCGGCGCTATTGGCCTTCGTGGGATCCCAGATATTTCCCCACGGCCAGACGTTTCCCGACGGCCCGCGCGCCGACTTTTCCCACTCCTGGGCGCTCGGCAACCGCTTGTTTTTCCATTTCGCGTACGCCGCGGCGTCGTCCCAGGTGACGTGGACGACCGGGTGCATCGCCTTCTCGCGCGGAAAAACGAGGCGCCCCTCCGCGTCCACCCAGTGCGCCGGGAACGCGCGCTGCGTCTCCTGCACGAAAACCCGGTAGTCCTGGTTCGTCACCGGGTACTTGTCGAGCCAGAACCCCGACATGTGCTCGCCGCGCGACTCCTCCAGCTCCGCCGAAAACCAGTCGTCCTCCCAGTCACGCCAGGCGCGCGTGAGCAGCTTGACCTGGTCTTTGGAAGTGCCCAGGAGGAAGCCGCCGGGGGGAATGTAGATCATTCCCTCGGGAGCCATGAGACGGATGCTTGATGGACCCGACATGAAGGTGGGGTGGAGACCTGAAAGAAGGGTTGGGAAGGAAAGAAGGAATTTTCAATTTTCAATTCTTAATTTCCAATGATCAATCAACGACAACGGCGTCATCTTCCGCCGGGCAACGCCTGCGTGTCATTGAAAATTGAAAATTCAAAATTCGAATCTGAAAATTCGTCCGTTTTTCTTCACCCCGCCGCCCTGGCCAGCACCACCGAAACATTGTCCGCCCCTCCTCTCCCGTTCGCCTCCGCGACCAGCGCTTCCGTCCCTTTCCAAAGGTCATCTTTCACCTCTCCCAGCAGTTTGCTCAATTCCTCGTCGTTCAGTTCTTCCATGAGCCCGTCGCTGCACAGGAGGAAGAGGTCGCCCCGCTGGACTTTCTCCACCAGGAATTCGGGCTCGATGCGCGCCTGGATGCCGAGGGCTCTCGTCACGAATTTCTTGGCGCGTTTCATCTCGCCTTCCATCACGGTGTCGGGGCTTTCGGCCGCCCACGAGTGGTCCACGGAAAGCTGGGTGAGTTTGCCCTCGCGAAAACGGTAGACGCGGGAGTCGCCCAGGTTGCCGACGACGACGTGATCGGCGCACTCGGCGATCAGGGCGATGGTCGATCCCATCTTGTGCCGCCGCTCGCGCGATTTCGCCGCGAGGTAGAGGTCGGCGTTCACGGAAGCCAGCCAGTCGCGGCACGAAACCGTGATTCGCCCCAGCTGTTCCATCGGGCGCGCCTTCGTCGCCTTGCGCTCCGCGTGGGCCTTGATGAAATGCGCCGCCATCCCCTGCACCACCATCTGGCTCGCGATCTCCCCCGCTTCCAGCCCGCCCATCCCGTCCGCCACGATCGCGAACCCTTCCTCCTCGCTGAAGTACAGCGAGTCCTCGTTGTTCTTCCGCTTCTTGCCGACATCCGTCCGGCCCGCCATCAGAAATCGGATGGCATCCCCCTCTCGACCGCCGCTTCGTCCTCGTCCGTGCCCGCGGCGCGCCAGAAGAACCAGAGGGCGACGGGAAGCGCGAGTGCGGCGAGCGCGATGACAGACGGTTTCGGGAGGCCGTCGTCGGGCGGGAAAAGCCAGGCGGGGAGTTTTCCCATGGCCGCGGTGATGAGGCAGCCATTCCAAAGCGCGTGGGTGATGATCGTGACCAGGAGCGCGCCGGAGCGGAGAGCCATCCAGGAGAGGAGGATGCCGAAGAGGCCGACGGTGACGATCGCGATCGGCGCCTGGTGGGCGATGCCGAAGACGAGGCCGGTTCCCGCGATGCCGACCCAGCGGCCGAGGTCGCGGCGGAAGCCGGAAAGGACGATCCCCCGGAACAGGAACTCTTCGCAGACCGCGGGGAGAACGGCCATGAACGCCAGGATCGAGGGGAAGCTCCCGAGGGAATTCATCGTGTCGATCAGGATCTTCCCGTGCTCGATCCCGGTGGCGCGGAAGAAGCTGAACCTGAGCAGCCACCAGTTCAGGCAGGAGACGAGAATCAGCCCGCTCACCGCAATCACCGGGGCCAGCGCGAGGTGCACCGGGTTGGCGGCGCGCAGCCGGAACGTCCGCCTGAAATTCAGCGACAGGAGCATCGCGATCACCGCGGCCGGCATCGCGATCAGCAGCAGCTGGTGCGTCAGCATGATCCGATGCGTCGCCATGTCCTTCAACGTCGGGCCGATGGAAAGCTGCAGCGCCATCATCGCGATCACCGCAACCAGCGCGCTTCCGATCCCAGGCCGCACGGTTCCCCACGTCCGCAGCCACTGGCGCCAGTCGAAGTCGGCGCCGCCGCGGAGGAGGACGTCTTCGCGCTGGAAAATCGACCAGGTCCATCGCAACGCGACGAGGGCGTAGATGGAGCTCGAAGCGAATGTCACCGCCACG
>JAIOPR010000026.1 GCA_021413805.1 Planctomycetota bacterium | reverse complement strand
CCCGCGCGATGTCCAAGCTGGGCTGGCGCAAGGTGAACGGCGTGATGCTGTCCGCGGCCGAAGCGGACGCACGCGAGGCCATGGCCAAAAAGGTTGGCGAGACCGGCGGGGGCAAGGCCATGGACGCGACCTCGGACGTCGAGGAGAAGACCGAGCAGACGTTTTCCAAGCGGCGCTCGGCGCACTTCTACTTCGAAGGCCAGTTCACCGATGGCGAGATCCGCGCGCTGGTCCGGGTTGCCGAGGCGTCCCGGGCGGTGTTCGTCGAAGCGTTCCAGGTCCCCCAGGAGACCGACCCCGCGTTCCTGAGCGGCGTCTTTCTCCGGCACGAGGGGGATCACGCGAAGTTCCTTGAGAAGTGCACGACCGCCGGCGCTCTCGAGCGAAAAGCCGCGATGGAGCTGCCCTCGTGGGAGGAATTCGATCCGCCCCGGGTCGAGGTCTGGCTCGGGGCCCGTCCGTTCGAGACGTTGCGGGACGAGGTGGCGCGCGCCGTCACGCGGTACGCCTTCCACGACCTCACCCAGATGCCGAGCACCCCCGAGTGGCTTTCGCAAGGCGTGTCCGCGTGGATCGGGGACCGCGTCCTCGGATCCGCGCTTTCCTGCTTCCCGCGCGGCGCAGGCCAGGGGCTGCGCGACGCCCAGACCACCCTACGCTGGCGCCGCCTGGTGCGCCAGTGGGTCGAGGAAGGAACGGTCCCCTCCTTCCACGACGTCTCCCACGCCGCCCCCGGCGAACTCACCTTCGAAATGACCGTCAAGGCGTGGAGCGTCGTGGACTGGCTGATGACCGCGAAGCGAGCCCGCCTGTACGATTTCCTCGCACGCTGCCGCACCGGGTCGTCCGGCAAGGCGCTTCGAAGGGCGCTCGGCGCCAAGGATAACGCCGAGCTCGACACGATGTGGAGCGCGTGGGTCGCGGAGCAGCGCTGACGCCGGGTGCATTGAACGACATCCCTTGGGAGGCATCTCCTCGTGAAGATCGACAGGCTCGCGGCGGCCCTGGTTGCCGCCTGCGCCCTCATGCTGCCGCTGGCCGCCCGGGCGGAAGACCCGGACGAGGCGGAGTACCAGCGCCGCTGGCGATCCGCCGCAAACGCCGTCGCCCGGCTCGAACGCTTCGCCGCCCGCTGGTGCGCCGACAACGGCCTCCACGCCGCGGCGCTTCATGAGTGGCAGGAATCCCTCGACCTCGAACCTGAGAGCGAAGACGCGCGGAAGGCGCTCGGCTTCGTGAGGAAGAAAGGCGAGTGGGTGGCGGATCCCGCGGTGGTGGTGAAGAAGGACAACGAGGGGGACCCGAAGGATCTCGGTGAAGCGATCGACACGTACCGCAAGAAACGCGCGGGGATTGTCTCGACGGCGGCGCGCGAACTGGCGCCGCTGGCGGCGTGGGCGGAGGACAAGGGGTACGCGCTGAGGGCGAAAAAGTTGTGGGAGCTGGTGCGGCGCTTCGACCCCGAGAACCAGGACGCATGCAAGGCGGTGGGGTGGAAACTGGCAGGGGACCGGTGGTTCCCGGAAGCGGAGGCGGCGTCGCGGCGGGCGGCGCTGGAGTTGATGGAGAAGGGCGACGGGGGAAAGTCGTCGAAGGACGCGTCGGCGCTGACGAAGCCGCTGGACCTGAAGATCGAACGGCGCCGTTCGCCGCATTTCACGTTCGAGGGGCGCGCGACGCAGACGCAGCTGGACCAATGGCTGCGCGGGGCCGAGGCGACGCGAACGATTCTGTATGACCTGCTCCAGCCCGCCGAGGAGAAGCGCCCGGGCGCGTTGACGGGAGTGTTCCTGACGAGCCAGTCCGACCACGCGAAATTCCTGGAGAAGTGCACGGAGATGTCGGAGGACGACCGGCGTACGTACGAAGTTCTCGGCGGATGGAGCACGTTCACGCCGACGGTTGCGTTCGAGGTCTGGACGCGCGGCGACCTTCCCGAGTACCACCGCGAAGCGGGGATCCACATCTCGGTGCACATGCTTTTCCAGGCCTCCTTTGGCCTCGCGAAACCGGAATCATGGCTGAGCGAAGGCCTCGCGCTCTGGTTCACCGACCGGCTCACGGGGACGGCGCTGGCGCGGTGCACGGATCTCATGGGAAACCAGACGGGGGAGGACCGCTCGCCATCGACCGCCGGGTGGCGCGCCCGCCTCCGCTCGAGGATGCGCGAAGGCACCGCCCCTTCGCTCCGCGCCATCTTCCGCGCCCACGCCGACGACCTCGACCGCGACAAGATGATCGTATCGTGGAGCTTCGTCTCTTTCCTCGCTTCGCAACCCGAAAAATTCCGCGCCTTCGTCCGCAAGATCTCCGAGCGCGAGGACACGATCGAGTCGCTTTTCGAGGTTCTCGAGGCGAAAGACTATGATGCCCTCCAGGCCAAATGGGAGGGCTGGGTCCTTGAGAACTCTTAGTTTCGTCGTCTGCGTCGCCGCCGCGCTGTGTGCGCTGGCCGAGCCGCCGCCCGACCCGAAGACCGAGTGGCCGAAAAAGTGGAGCGCGCTCGCGAAATCCGCCGCGAAAGAGCACGCGGCCATCGGGAAATGGGCGACCGGGAAGAAACTTCACAACGAGGCTTTCCCGGAATACGTCCGCGCCGCCGAGCTCGACCCCGAAAACGCCGATGCGGAGAAGGGGCTCGGTCGCAAGCTGGAAGGCGCCGCGTGGGTCGCCGACCCGAAGACGCCGCCGAAGAAAAGTTCCGAGGCCCCGGGGGCGGACGTGCCGGGAATCCTCGAGGAGATCGCGAAGAAGCGGGCGGCGTGCGCGGCGAAGCTCGCGAAGGACTTCACGGTGCTCGCGGAATGGGCGCAGAAGAACGGCCTGAAGGACGAGGCGATCGGGGTGTGGCAGCAGGTCCTCGACCGCTACGACACGACCAGCGACAAGGCGCACGCGGGTCTCGGCCACGTGAAGGACAACGGTGTCTGGGTTCCCCCGGCGGACCTCGCGAAACGGGAGGCCGGCGCGAAGAAAATCGCCAATGCCCCCAAAGGCGAACCGATGAAGGAGAGGTCCGAGGTCGAGAGCGCCCTCGGGGTTTCCCACGCGAAACGCAAGTCCGCGCACTTCTTCATCGAGGGCCCCTGGACCGACGCCCAGATTGCCGAACTGGTCCAGGTCGCCGAGGTGTCTCGCGATATGTTCCTGGAGATGTTCGACCAGGGGCCCGACCAGTTTGCCAACCCGATCCACGCCACCGTCCTCAAGGAGCAGGAGGTTTACCAGCGGTACGTGAAGTCGGACCCGCGGATCCCCGAGAAGGACAAGAAGGCCTACGCCTCCGCGTCCGGCTACCCGGTCCTCAGCCCCCTGGAATTCGTCGGCTGGTCCGGCGACCGTGAGTGGGATTACGTCCGCGATTTCGTCGCCCACATGGCCCTCCACGTCCTCTTCTGCCAGTACTTCAACGTCTTCCCGTACCCCTCCTGGCTGTACGAGGGCATTTCCTACTGGGTCACCGACCAGCTCCTCCACACCGCGAAAAACTTCTGCTCCGGGTTTTCCACTTCTGCCGGCGGCGCCCGTGATTTCGAGGACATGCGGGCCTGGAAGGCGGAGGTGAAGAGGCTCGAGCGCGAGCGGCAGGACCCGGACCTGACGGAGCTGTTCGCCAGCGACCTCTCAGGGATGAACATGCGTCGCTCCATGAAAGCCTGGAGCGTCGTCGAGTGGCTCATGGACGAGCGGAAGAAGGACTTCATCGCCTTTGTGGGAGCGCTTCAGGGAGGCTCGACGCCCGACGAAGCGGCGGCAAAGGTGTTCGGGGTCACGACGCTCGGTGAACTGGATGTGCTCTGGGAAAAACACGTGAGGGAGAAGTACTGAAATGAAAAACCGGATCTGCTTCGCCGCCGCCGTGCTTGCCGCCGCTACCGATCTCGCAGGCGACCCGCCCGATCCCAGGGCCGACTGGCAGAAAAAGTGGGACACCGCCGTAAAGAACGCCGCCCGCGAACATGCGAGCCTTGCCAAGATTGCGTGGAGCCGGAAGCTGTTCGCGATCGCCTTCGACGAGAACACCAAGGCAGCCGCCCTTGACCCGGCCAATGCCGACGCCCAGAAAGGACTGGGGAAGAAAAACGAAGCCGGCGTGTGGGTCGATGACGCGAAGGCCACGGTCAAGAAGAAGGACGAAGGAAAGGAAAGCGAGATTGACGCCGGCAAGGCCGCCCTGGACCAGAAACGCCAGCCCGCGTTCGAGAAGATCGTCAAGGAACTCGAGGGGGTCGGTGACTTCGCGGCGAAGAACAAGCTCGCCGACGAGGAGAAGAAAACCTGGCAGCTTCTTCTCGAGTACAACGCCGACCACGAAAAGGCCCGCAAGGCGCTCGGCTATGAGAAGCAGGACGGCCGCTGGGTTCCTGCTGAAGATGTCGCGAAGCGCAACGACGGGAAAAAGAAGATCGCCGGCGCGGACGAGGGCAAAGCTGTCGAGGAAGCCAGCGACGTCGAGACGAAAACCGGCTGGAAACTTTCCAAGCGCCGCTCAAAGAACTTCTTCTTCCAGGGCCCGTACTCCGACGCCGAGATGAAAGAGTTGATCCGCTGCGCCGAGGGCGCGCGCACCGCGTTCTTCGAGACGTTCGACCTCAAGGAAGGCGACTGCGACACCGTCATCGACGCGGTCTTCGTCAAGACGGACACCGAGCACGAGAAGTTCATCGACCTGTGCGCCGAAATCAAGGGCGACAAGGGTTCGTTCATGAAGACCGGCGGTTACCACAGCTACGACCCCGTCTTCTTCGAGTGCGCCCAGGGCGGCGGCAACTGGCACTACGTCCAGGACGTCTGCGCCCACAGCACCATCCACGAGCTCTTCTACCTGTGGTCCCAGGTCAACGCCAACGCCTGGCTCGACGAGGGCCTGAGCTACTGGTTCACCAACCGCCTCCTCAAGTCCGCCGAAACCCACTGCATCGAGTTCGCCCTCTCCGGGGGCGGCGCCGGCGGCAAGAGCTGGGACAACGTCCTCGACTGGAAGGGCCTCATCAAGCAGATGCTCCAGGAGAACGCGAACCCGGATGCCGGCGAGGTCATGGAAGCAAACATCAACGCGCTGAACGCCAAGAAAGGGTGCAAGGCGTGGTCGCTCGTGGACTACATGCTCACCGCCCGTAAAAAAGAGTTCATGGAGTTCATCAAGTTGCTGCAGGGCGGCGCCAAGCAGGAAGACGCCGTGAAACAGGCGTTCGGGGTGAGCGGGTACAAGGATCTCGACGAGAAGTGGAAAGAGTGGGTGTTGAAGAACTACTAGTATCGCAACGCAGCTCAGGCACGGCTCATGAATACGAGGTGTACCTGGGAATCAAGAACTGGAGCAAGGCCTGATCCTCGGCTTGGAGGCGAATGGCTTCGTTCAATTCGATCGCTCTCGCGACAGGATTCCGTGCGCTTCAGTGCTCTCCGTGTGCCGCCGTTGTTTTTTTGATTTCAAAAACGGCGGAACACGGAAAGCACGGAAAAGCACGGAAGAACGGAGGGGCGTTGAAAAAAAGCGGCGCGTGTCGCGAGCACCGTTCGGTTCGCTCGACTGCGCCGCGCGCTTCGCCTAAACTCTCCGCTTCACCTCATTCCGGAGCCCGTTCGATGGACAAGCCGCTTCGCGACCGACTCGCTACTGACATTGCCGCCATCCGGGAGGCGGGTACGTTCAAGGAAGAGCGCATCATTACCTCGCCTCAGGGCGCCTCCATCGGCGTGGGCGGGAAGGACGTGCTGAATTTCTGCGCTAACAATTATCTCGGGCTGTCGAGCCACCCGGAGCTGATCGCGGCGGCGCACCGGGGGCTGGACCAGCGCGGGTACGGGATGTCGTCGGTGCGGTTCATCTGCGGGACGCAGGACCGGCACCGGGTGCTGGAGCAGGCGATCGCGAAGTTTTTCTCGATGGACGACGCGATCCTGTACTCGTCGTGTTTCGACGCGAACGGGGGACTGTTCGAAGGAATTCTCGGCGAGGAAGACGCGGTGATTTCGGACGAGCTGAACCACGCGTCGATCATCGACGGGGTGCGGTTGTGCAAGGCGAACCGGTTCCGGTACAAGCACGCGGACCTGAATGACCTGGAGGCTCAGCTCAAGGCGGCCGCTTCGTCGCGGAACAAGCTGATCGCGACGGACGGCGTGTTCTCGATGGACGGCGACGTCGCGCCGCTTCCGCAGATCTGTGATCTCGCGGAGAAATACGGCGCGGCGGTGATGGTGGACGATTCGCACGCGACGGGGTTCATCGGGAAAACGGGGCGCGGGACGCCGGAGCACCACGGCGTGATCGGGCGCGTGGACATCACGACCTCGACGCTCGGCAAGGCCCTCGGCGGTGCGCTCGGCGGATTCACGACGGCGCGCAAGGAAGTCGTCGAATTCCTGCGGCAGCGCTCGCGGCCTTACCTGTTCTCGAATTCGCTTCCGCCGTCGGTGGTGGAAGCGTCGATCACGGCGTTCGAGTTGCTCGCGAAGACGACGGAGCTGCGCGACCGGCTCGAGGCAAACACAAAGCACTTCCGCGAGAAAATCACTGCTGCGGGTTTCCAGATCCGGCCGGGGTTTACGCCGATCGTGCCGATCATGCTGGGGGACGCGAAGCTGGCGGGCGCGATGGCGAAAGACCTGCTGGCGGAGGGGATCTATGTCATCGGCTTCTCGTACCCGGTGGTCGCGAAGGGTGCGGCGCGGATCCGGGTGCAGATCAGCGCGGGGCATACGCGGGCGCATCTCGATCGCGCACTTGAGGCGTTTGCGAAGATTGGGAAGAAACATGGGGTTGTGAAGTAGACAGCGCCAGGATCGTGGAGAGTGTTGCGCCGTCAGTTCGGAGTTGGGAGATTGAAAAACTGAGACATGAGTTCAGCCAAGCCTGAGCGGAGCACCGTCATTTACCGTCCGGCGACTCCCAAGCCGCCGGGCCGGCAGGGAATGCGTGCGCTCTGGTACCTGGGATTCCTGCTCTGCGCGGGGGCCGCTTACGCCGGCACCATCGCGTGGTTCGCGCACCGGGAGCGGACGGAATCCGACGAGCGGGTCCGCGCGCTTCGAGGATTCGCGCTCGCCAGTTTCGGTGCCCGGAATGAAGTCGTCCCCGGGAGTGGGGTCGCGCTGCCGGATGCTTCGCGACTCGGCGGCGAGCTCCGGGCCCTGCTCGAGATCCGGTTGCGCGGCCTGAAAGGGAAGTCGTTCGATTGCAGCGTGCCGGCCCCTTCGGCCTACGAGCCGCTGAAGGCGGACCCGCGGAGGGAGTTCGTCGCGGTCCCCGCCGGGACGCGCGTCCTGGATCTGCACGACGCAGCGACCTGCATCGCTCTTCGCGCGATGCACGGAACCGACAACCTGCTTCGTGTGCTGGCGACGTTCAGCGTCCGTCCCGGCCCGCGCCCGGTGCTGGCGATCCGGATCGAGGCGTCGGTTTTCGGGAAGGACGCGCGGCTGATCTGGACCCGGATTTTCACGGAGACGGAAGCGTTCGACGCGCCGCCGGCCGACCAGCGCGCGGACCCGCTTCTCATGGCGTTTCGCGTCGCCTCCTTCCGTGCCACGGACAGTGTTGCCGCGGCGCTGGAGAGCCGGTGAAGCGCGGGGTGCTGCCGGCGACGGCGGTGATTTTCTGCGGGGGGCGGTCGGCCCGCATGGGAACGGACAAGGCGTTCCTGGATTGGGGCGGCCGGCCGCTGGCGTTGCATGTGGCGTCCCGGCTGCAGCCGCATTTCGCCGAGATCGTGATCTCGGGCGATCCCGCCCGTTACGCCGCGCTGGGCCTGCCATGCATCCCCGATCTCGGCGGCGCCGGGCCGCTCGCGGGACTTTACGCGTCGCTCTTCGCATCCCGCACCGCCGCGATCTTCGCCGTGGCGTGCGACATGCCGCTGGTGGAACCGCGAAGCGCCCGCGCCCTCTGGGAGCATCTGCGCGGCTACGACGCAGCGGTCCCGGTGAGCGGCGACAGCCGCGAGCCGCTTCACGCGTTCTACCTGAAACGCCTCCTCCCGGTGATCGGCCGTGCACTCGAAGGGAAAGCAAGGATGGCCGGCTGGTGGGGAGAAGCGGCGGTCAAGCGGGTGAGGGCAGCGAGTCTGCCGGGCGGAGCTGATGCGATGACAGACTGCGACACCCTGGAGGACTACCGCCGGATCAAGGCCGGTGCGGCCGTTCGCCGTCCCCCTGGCGAGTGAGAGGTTGGAGCGACGGCGAGCGCTTCTTGCGACTTCCCGCCCCACTTCCTAAACTCTTCCCTTATGCCCGTCCTCAAGCTGCGCATCCAGGGTCGCGAAGACACGGTCCCGCTGTCCCAGGACATCGTCATTCTCGGCCGGTCCACCGAGAACGCGGTCTACGTTGACGACCGCCAGGCGTCGCGCAACCACTGCCAGGTCGAGAAATTTGCGGGCGGGTGGAAGGTCGTGGACCTGGCCAGCCGGAACGGGACGCGAGTGAACGGCGTTTCGGTCAACCAGCATGTCTTGAAGAGTGGCGACCGGATCGAGATCGGGGATGCGGTTGTGACGTTTGTGGACGCGCCGGACGAGACGGACGCGCGAATTCCCGGGGTGCCGAAGGCGATCACGCCGCCGGCGCCCGGCGGGAGAGTGCCTTCGACCGGCGTTCCCACGCCGCCGCTTGCGCCCGTGGGGTCGCCGATGGGGGCCGGTTACGCGCAGCCCCCGTATCCGAATCCGCCGGCGCCGCCTCCGCCCTATCCTCCGCCGTACCCGCAGGGCGCCCCGCCCCAGTATCCGCAACCCTATCCGTATCCGCCCTACGGTGCGCCCCAACCGCCGCCCCAGGGTTACGTCCCCCCGCCACTCGATCCGCCCACCACGCCCTTCGGCCATCCGGGCGGCGGTGCCGCACCTCCTCCCGGGTACCCCGCGCCCTATCCGCCGGCCGGCGCCCCGGGATACCCCGGCTATCCGCCCCCCGCCGCTCCCGGCCAGTCGCCCGTTCCATCCGCGCACCCTTCGCAGGCTCCCGCCGACCGGAAGTCGCACCGGAGCGCCCCCGTGCCGGTTCCCTCGGGCTCCAACCCCGGCATCATCATCGGCGCTGCCATCGTTCTCCTCGCCGTCATCCTCGGCGCCGCCATGATCTTCAGCGACCGCGGCGGCGGTGGCAAGCCGGTCTCAAGCTGGCAGGCGACCCTCGACAAGGGCGCCGCTCTTTACCACCAGGGGAAGTACGACGAGGCCTCCGAAGAGTTTCGCAAGATCCCCAGCAACGTTCGCGAATACGCCAACGCCCGGACCTACCTCGGCGACATCATGCAGCGCCGCAAGGCAGACGCCGACGCCGCTGCCGCCAACGCCGCTTCTTCCGCCTGGGAAGCCCTGAAACCGCGCGTGAAGAAGTACGAAGACGGCGATCTTCCCACCGCTGACGAAACAGCGCTTCGCGACGACATCCGCCATTTTCTCGAAGGGCACGGCGCTGCGCCGGAAGCGGTGAAGGCGAAGGACGTCTACGTGAAGCTGGGCGGGAAGCCGGAGGATGTGGCGAACGTCGGCGCCGGGACCCCGGAGAAGGACCTGTCGAAGGAATCCCAGGCCGACTGGGCGCGGCTGGGGCAGCGGGTCGAGATGTTCAAGAAGGGCGATCTGCCAGCCGATGAAGTGGACCGCCTGAAGAACGAGCTGCGCAATTTCGTCGTCCGGTACAGCAAGTACAACTACCCCGAAGTCGCCGACGCCCAGCAGGCGCTTCGCGGCCTTGGTCGCGACCCTGGACCCGGCCCTGACGTCGGGCCCACGCCGGGCGGGGACCCGAAAAATTTCGGGGAGCTGAAGCGCCTGGTGGACGGGCTGGCGGGGAGTTCGAGCTACGGCGAGGCGGTGGGGTTGCTGGACGCCTGGATCAAGAAGGACCCGACGGGGCCGGATGCGGCGCCTGCGGACCAGAAGATCCGCGACGTGAAAGCGAGCGCGAACAACTGGTACCTCGGCCAGGAGGCGCAGGCCGACACGCTGGCGAAGGACGGGAAGTTCAAGGACGCCCGGGACATCCTGGACGACGCGGTGAAGAAGCTCGGCGAGAAATGGTTCTTCGAGAACGTCGCGGCGGCGCGGAAGAAAATCGCGGGCCTGGAAAAAGCGATGGGCGGGGGCAAGTGATGGCCGCGGTGCACCAGACCTCGGTCCGCGTCCGGTACGCGGAGACGGACCGGATGGGGATCGTCTACCACGCAAACTATTTCCAGTATTTCGAGATCGGGCGCACGGAGGCGATGCGTTCGCTCGGCGCCACGTACCGCTCGCTGGAGGACCAGGGGTTCGCGCTCGCCGTGGTCGAGTGCGGCGCCAATTTCCGCGCCGGCGCGAAATACGACGACGAACTCCGGATCGTCACCCGGCCGTCCGGCGCCGGCCGCATCCGCGTCCGCTTCGATTATGAAATCTGGTGCGGGGAGAAGCTGATGTGTGAAGGTTTCACGGTGCTGGCGTGCCTGAAGGCGGGGCGGCCGACGGAGCTTCCGGACGAAATCCGGCAGATGATCGCGGTGGCGCAGGGCGCCTGAGCGCCCGTCACCGTGGAAACGATCCGGCACCTGTTTCACTACCTGAAGGACCTCGGCGCGCTGATCGAGTGGGGCGGCCTCACGGCGCTCGTCGTGATCATCTTCGCCGAAACGGGGCTGATGATCGGGTTCTTTCTCCCCGGGGATTCGCTGCTCGTCACGGCGGGCCTCTTCGCCGCGCGCGGCAGCCTGAACATCCTGTGGCTGAACCTCGCGCTCATGGCGGCGGCGATCGTCGGGGACGCGGTGGGGTTCTGGACGGGGCGGCAGGCGGGGCACCTGCTGTACCAGCGCGAGGACTCGAGGTTCTTCAAGAAGAAGCACCTGTTGCGCGCGAAGAAGTTCTACGAGAAGCACGGGGCGAAGACGATCGTGCTGGCGCGTTTTGTGCCGATCATCCGGACGTTTGCCCCGATCGTGGCGGGCGCGGCGGAGATGCCGTACCGGAAGTTCGTGATGTTCAACGTGCTGGGCGGGATCGGCTGGGTGGCGTCGATGACATTGACGGGGTACATGCTCGGGATTCATTTCCCGTGGATCGTGAAGGAAATCCACTGGCTCGCGCTGGCGATCATCATCGTGTCGTTTATCCCGGTCGCGATCGAGGTGAGGCGCGCGAGGGCCGAGATGGCGGAAGAAGCGCGGCAGGAGGCGGCGGGGGAGAAGAAGCCGTGACGCCGGAAGAAGTTGCGGCGGGGTGGAGGGCGAAGGCTCAGGGGCGGCTGGCGTTTGCGCTGGAGAGCGGGGAAGGGTTCCCGGGTTACGCGCGGCGGTCGCTGTATGGTGCGGAGCCGTGGGCGGTGTTCCGGTCGCGCGGGCGGGCGGTGAGGGTCGAGGTCCGGGGGCGGGCGCGGTCGCTTCGGGCTGACCCGTTTGACGCACTGCGTCAATTCCTGCACGCGCATCTCCCGGGGGGCCGCCAGGCGCGAACGCCGGCCGCGATCGCGTGCCTCTCGTACGACCTCGGCCGCCACGTCGAGCGGATCCCCTCGATCGCCGTTGACGACCTCGGGTTTCCCGAGTGCCACCTGGCGATCTACGGCCGCATCGCCGAGGTTGACCGCGCGACGGGGCGCGCGCACATCCACGAAACAGGGCCGTCCGGCTGGGATCCCGATCGCCCGCATCCCCCCGCGCCCTGCGCGCCTTTCAGCGCTTCGCTCCTCGCTCCCAATATGTCCCGCGCCGCGTACATCCGCGCCGTCCGCCGCGCCGTCCGGTACATCCGCGCCGGCGATATTTTCCAGGCCAACCTGTCCCGCCGTTTCGCCGCCCGCATCACCGGCTCCATCCTGGAACTCCACGACCGCCTCCGCGCCGCTTCACCCGCCCCGTTCGGCGCCTGGCTGGACATGGGAGAGGGCCGTCACGTGCTGTCCACTTCGCCGGAGCGGTTCCTGCGGGTCGCGGGTCGCAACGTCGAGACGCGGCCGATCAAGGGTACGCGGCCGAGGGGGCGGACGGCGGCGGAGGATGGGCGGCTGAAGCGCGAGTTGGAGAAGAGCGAGAAGGAGCGGGCGGAGCTGGCGATGATCGTGGACATGGAGCGGAACGACCTCGGGCGGGTGTGCAAGGTAGGGAGCATTCGCGTTGCTGAGGCGCGCGCGATCGAGGCGTATCCCCAGGTGTTTCACGGGGTGGCCACGGTCGCGGGGCGGTTGCGCGCCGACGTTGACCACGTGGACCTCCTGCGCGCCACTTTCCCCGGCGGGTCGATCAGCGGCGCGCCGAAAGTCCGCGCGATGGAGATCATCGAAGAGCTGGAGCCGACGAGGCGGAGCGTTTACACGGGGGCGATCGGGTGGCTGGCGCGAGACGCCATGGATCTGTCCATCGCCATCCGGACGGTCCTCGTCGAGGGAGGTCGGGCCACCTGGCAGGCGGGAAGCGGCATTACCGCGGAAAGCGATGCGGAGGCGGAAGAGCGCGAGACGCGGGCGAAGGCCTCAGGAATTGAAAAGGCGCTCGGGATCGTCTCCCGTTAGGGCGTTCTGAGAGCGTAAGAAACACTCGTCCTACGGCCCGCGACACCAGCCCATCCAGCGCGCGAGCGGTGTTCGGAGTGGAAGCCGACACAGCCTGCCACGCGGGATTTTTGCTCGCGCTCCGAAAGCGCCGCTTCCGCCGAAAACCGGATACGATGCGGTCCCCATGGCGCCTCCCGCATCCTTCCCCCTGGTCTGGACCTCCCACGGCTTGTGCAGCGCGGGCGCACCGTGGATTCCGCTCACGGATCTCGCCGCGCAGCACGGGTTCGGCTTTTTCGAGACGCTTCGCGCTTACCGGGGCCGCCTTTTCCGGCCGGACGAACATTTCGCGCGGATGGCGAAGAGCGCGAAGAAATTCCGTGTGAAGCTGCCGCTGGACGCCGAGGGGTTCCGGCGTGCGAGCGCGGACCTGCTGCTGCGGCACGGGATGCCCGACGCCCGGGTGCGCTTGACGGTGACCGCCGGGCCGCCGCCGCTCGCGGCGATCCAGGTTCTTCCGCTCGACCCGCCGCCGGATGCGGCCTACGAAAGAGGCGTCTCCGTCTGGATGGCGCCTCTCCGGCGCAACACCCGGGGCGTGCTCAGCGGCCACAAGACGATGAATTACATGGAGAACTACTGGGCGCGCGAAGAAGGCAAGCGCCGCGGCGCGTTCGAGGCGATTTTCCTGAACGAGCGCGGCGAAATTTCCGAGGGCACGCGCGCCAACCTCTTCTGGGTCGTCGGCGGCCGCGTCCAGACCCCCGCGCTGTCCACGGGAATCCTCGCCGGGGTCACGCGCACCGCGATCCTTGAAATCCTGAAAGCCCGCCGCCTTCCCGTCGAGGAAGGCACATGGGGCCCCGAGGCGCTCGACGGCGCGGACGAGGCCTTCCTCGCTTCCACGATCGTCGAAGTTCTGCCCGTCGTCGCGGTGGGGAAGCGGCCTATCGGGAAGGGCCGCCCCGGGCGATTCGCGGCGGAGTTGCGCAAGGCGTTCCGCTCCCGGGTGGAAGGCGAACTCTCGAGGGCGTCGCGATGACGCCGTCCCTGGTCTACAACCTGAAACGCCGCCGGCTCGTCTCACTGATGGTCCTGGTGCTCGGCCTGATCGCCATCGCCGTGGTGATGGTGCCGGGCTGGGAGCCCGCCGGCCCCGTCTTCGCCGAGAAAGTCGGCGATGGCGTCGCGCTGGTGCTCGTCGAGCCCGAGGAGTCGTTCCGCATCTCCTGGCGCACCGCGGGCGGCCTGTGGGACGAGACCGAGCCCTTCGAAGGCCGAGTGACCGCCACGATGGGCGGCGACAAACTCGTCGTCTTTCACGGGCTTTCCTACACGACCTACGCTCCCTCCAAGGACGGCCCCCCCGAAAACGAACGTTGGGACCGCTTCACCCCCGGCTGGAGCGTCCTCGCCGCAGCCCGCGTGCCCAAAGCCGAAGGCGCCGGCCCCGAGGCGTTCGCGTTCGGCGCGCTCGACGAGCGGACCATCGCTTCGGCTCGCCTCGAAGGCGGAGCCTGGGCGCAGGGACCGGAGCTGAAGCGTCCCGGGACGGTGAAAGAGCTGGCGGCCGCGGGCGGGCCGGCGGGGGCGTGGCTGTGGTGGCGAGAAAACGGCGTTGCGATGGGCGCGCCGATCGGGACCGCGGGGTGGGGGGAACCGCGCGCGTTCGACGTTCCTGCCGAAGCGCGCCTGCTGGCCGCGGCGGCGAAAGACGGGCCGGCGTTGTTCGCGGTGTCCGACCTGAAGAAATCACCCGTCCACGTCATCCAGGTCGCCGCCGACGGCCCCCGCCGCGAATTCGACGTCACCAAGGACCCGCCGTTCCTCGCGGGCATCGATTCCGTCTCGATCGCCGACGGCGACCCGCCCGCGATTGCGTCCGTTTCCGGGCTCGCCGCCGGTTTCGCTCTTCTCGATTCCGACCGGTCGTTCGACGACCTCGCCCATACGCTTTTCCGCTACCGCCCGGGCGCCTACCCCTGGTTCATGTCGATGATGTTCGCCAGCCTCTCGATCGTCGGCATCGGCGTCTCCCTCCTGTTCGAGCGCCGCAAGGTCACGGAAGATGCCCTCGTCGAGCAGGCCCGGCTCCTTTCCATCGTCGCTCCGTTCTTCTCGCGCGTTTTCGCCGCTTCCGTGGACATCGGCCCCTTCCTCTGGGGCTTCGCCTGGCTCGCGGTGGAGTCCGGCGCGCCCCCGGTGCTGGCCTGGCTCGGCGCCGTGGCCCTGTGCTGCGGGTATTGCACGGCCTGCGAAGCGATCTGGGGGCAGACGCTGGGGAAGCGGCTGGCGGGGATTGCGGTGAAGCGGAAGGACGGAACGCCGGCGGGGTTGGGGCGGATCCTCGTCCGGAACATGGTGCGGGCTGTGGAAATCGCCTGCCCGCTTCTCCCCGCCGTGCTGATGATCTCGACCAAGCGCACGCAGCGGCTGGGCGACGTGCTGGCGGGGACGATGGTGGTGAAACTGGAGAACGCGCCGGCCGCGGAAGGGGAAGAGGCGTCATGACGCTGAAGGAAAAGCTGCGCTACGGGGCGATCGCGGGGCTGGCGCTGGCGTTGCTGCTGTTCGTGTGCTTCAACTGGGAATGGGTCCCGATCAACATCATCGTGATGCAGGTGCAGATGCCGAAGGCCCTGCTGATCATCCTGAGTTTCCTGGCCGGGGTGGGGATGATGTGGCTCTGGGGGTTGATCAAGCCGAGGTTTGCGGCGAAGAAGGATCCGGGCGCGCCTTAACCGCTGATTCGGAAGTTGGTTGAACTCCGGGCCGCCGCGTCCACGCAAGCCGTCAATCTCCGCCGTTGTCCTGCTGTTGTCCTGCCCTTGTCCTCCGCCAGCCGTTGTTTCTGTTTGTTCCGGACTCACAAAGGCCGGAAATTCAACGGACTTTCGGCACTGCACCTGGTTGTTTACTTCCCCTGCCCGGAAACGGTGTAACCCCGCGTGGCCTTCCGCAGGAACAGGATCGCGAAGCACGTGTCGTTGTCCTGGTCCGCGCCCGGGTCGGTGGCGCACTTCCAGGACCCGTCATCCGCCTGGCCCTTGAGCAGGACTTCGCTTCCTTCTTTGTACCAGTCGTGTTTCCCGAACTCGGCAATGCCGACGATCATCCCGGCGCGTTCCAGGCCATAAAGCCAGTAGTGGACGCCGGACACCCGGATCGGGTTTGTTTCGACCGAGAACTTTGTCCCCAGCCACTCGAGGGCGGAGTGGATTTCCTTGTGCGCCTTGAGCCTGGCGGGCTGGAGTTCGTCGTCCATCCCGAGGGCGCGCATGCAGATGACGACGGCGGCGACGCC
>JAIOPR010000025.1 GCA_021413805.1 Planctomycetota bacterium | reverse complement strand
CGGCGCCCTTCCCCGGGTTCGTCCGTCGAGAGCGTGATGACGGGAGGCCTGGGAACATATCGGGAATTGGTGATTGAGAACAGTGGGGCGAAAGGCCCCGCGCCGAGAACCGCCCCGACGATCCTGCAGACCGAAACCAATATCGATGCCACCGGCGAAAGCGAGATCGTATTCCGGCGCCTGCGGCCCGGCGGGACAGAGCAGCGCGACCGTGCGCCGAAGCCGGATCCTTTCGTTCCGCCCGACCTCTCGGCTTCCGACGGGCTGCTCGTGGCGCTCGCAGGATCCCCCGAGGGCACCTATGCCTTCGCCTCACTCCAGGAAAGGGCCCTCTTCATCCGCTGGAAAGAATACCGGGTGAAAGGCGAGGAGGAGGTCGAGGTGCCCGCCGGGAAGTTCAAGGCCCGCCGGATCGAAGTGGGATCCAAGGCGGTGTACTGGGTGGCTGAGGGGAAAATCGTGAAGGCAGACCTGGGGGACTTCGTGAGAAAGCTGGCGCCCGAGGCGGATGTGCAGAAGTACTTCAAAAATTGAAGTGCCTGCCGGGTTGAACGGGTCGAATCAAGCCCGCGGGTGCGCCTTGCCGTAGACCTCTTTCATCTTTGCCGTCGTCACCTGCGTGTAGATCTGCGTCGTCTGGATGTTGGCGTGCCCGAGCAGTTCCTGGACGCTGCGGAGATCGGCGCCGCGATCGAGCATGTGGGTCGCGAAGGAATGGCGGAAGGTGTGCGGCGTGACGCGCTTGGACAGTCCGGCGCGCTTCCACCATTTCTCGACCACCCGGCGAACTCCGCGGATGGAGAGTCGCCGGCCGCCTTTGTTGGCGAACGCCGCCTCCGAGCCCGGCCAGCATTCGAGGGCGGAACGGACGGCGGCGAGCGCGGGACCGCCGAGGACGGCGAGGCGCTCCTTACGGCCTTTTCCGCGAAGCCGGATCACGCCACTTCCCGCGTCGATATCGGCGCGCGAAAGGGCGGCGAGCTCGGCGATGCGGCAGCCGGTGGAGTAGAAGGTCTCGAGGATGGCGCGGTCGCGGCGCGCGGGTTTCGAGTCGCCCTGCGGGCCGGCGAGGAAGGACTCGACCTCGGCCTCGGAGAGGGCTTTCGGCAGGCGGCGCTCGAGGCGGGGGGTGCGAAGCGCGCGCCCGGGGTTCTCCTGGAGGATGCCGAGGCGATGAAGGTGGCGGCAAAGCGAGCGGGCGCAGGCGAGTTTCCGGGCGATCGAGGATTTCTGGAAACCATCGTCACGGAGGCGGGCAAGGTAGCGTCGCAGGGACAGCGGGTCGAACGACGCCGGGTCCGGCCGCGAGAGCGCTTCCCCCATCCCCGCCAGGTCCGAGGAATACGCACGGAGCGTCTCCGGGGAGACGTTTCGGCGGCGAAGGTATTCGAGGAAGGAATCGACGGCTTCTTCGAAAGTCACTTGTCCTCCTGGTCGTGCCAGCGGTGCGGGCCGCGCTCGGCGCGTCCGCGGTCCAGCTCAGAATCCACGATCCTCTCGACGCAGAGCGCGCAGACGAATCTCCACCACGGCTCACGCGAGCGCGCGATCCCTTCCCCGTCCCGCCACGGCGAATCCTCATCAACCCTGGCGGAAGCGTAGGAGCGCAGCTCGGCCCGGGTGTTGTCATCGCCGTCGTCGGCGACGAGCTCGAAATGCTGGTCGAGGTGAAGCGACGTCTCGGGGGAGATGGCGAGGGGGCGGGCACTGACGACATGGCGCTCGAGATCGGAGGCCGAGGCTTTGACGCGCTGCGTCAAAAGGAGCTGAAGCGCGACGGTGGTGCGGGGCGGGAAGTACGAGCGGACCTCCGTGATTTCCGCGGCGACAATCGCGTCGGCATCGAGGGCTTTCGCGACCGCGATGTAGTCATCGGCGGTCTCGAGGCGCAGCCCTTTCGCGCTGGCCGCTTCCAGCACCTGCGACGGCCGCACGACGTCGAACCCCGGGTGCAGGAGGAGTTCGGAAGCGAACGCATCGCCGGCCTTCGATCCGTCGAAGTCCTTCGCCCCGGTCTTGTCCAGGAACGGTGCCACCGCGATCCGCTTGACGTTGCGGAACGGGTTCGGCTCGGGATTCCGGTACGTCTCGCCGACGCACCCTCCGAGGGCGAGGATCGCGAGCCAGCTCAGCTTTCTCATTTCAGGAGCTCCGTGTTTTCCGGGGCGACGGCCCAGATTCCCTGGGCGCCGTTGCGGATCGTTGTGAAAAGGATGCGGCCGTCGGGGGCCCAGCAGGGATCCCACTCGGGGGCGGGGTCCCAGGTGATGCGGAGGTAGCGGGTCCCGTCGGCGCGGACGGCCCAGATGTCGTCGGCCTTGCCCTCGGCGTCGAACTCGCCGAACGCGACCCATTGAGAATCGGGAGACCAGGTCGGCCGGCGCGCGTCGCGGCCGGAGGTGAGGCGGGTGCGGGAAGTGCCGTCGGGGTGCACCTTATAGATAGAAGGGGGCGTGCCGGATTCGAAGGCGATCCAGTTGTTGTCGGGGGACCAGGAGGGGGAGGAGCCGTCCGTCACGAACGTCTGCCGCCCTGAGTCAACTTCGGTTACCCAGATCCGCGACCCGGGAATGCTCACGTCTTCCCACGCAATACGCCGACCATCCGAGTCAATCGAGGGCTTTCTCGCATCCATTTCGGACGGAGAAATAGCGCGGGGTGCGCCACTGCCCATTTCAAAAGAGAGCCAGCCCCAACCTGTTAAGGTCGAGTCTCCCTCCCTCTCGACGTGGGTCAGTAATTCAATGGAATGGTGAGGCCCGGCTGAAGAGCGCCTTGCCCAGGCGATTGAGTGACTGTCTGCCGAGAGGGTTGGATCCACTGCATCGGCCCGTCGCGCGGCACCATACGATTCGCGAGTTTCGAATGACTTACAGTCCCCCTCGATCGGATGGATCTCGTGGACGTGGGCACCGATCGCGGACTCCCAAGCCCAAGCCCCCGCGACGATGGTAATCCTCGAGGCCCCGCTCTCAGCGAGCGTGGTCCTCCGCGCCTCCCCAAACGCCGTCCTCCTCGGCGGCGCCGGCCGCAGGTCCGGATCCGGAGCAGAACACCCGGCGAGGGCGGCTAGCAGGCAGAGAGTGGGCGCGGCGCGCATGCGGTATTGAGATTATCGGACATTGGGGTGGGGTGGCTTAAGAAGATGGAAGGGATCCGGAAATTGGAGCGAGGTGGGAAAGGGAGAGGGAATGGGAAAGGGAAAGGGCTTCTGGGGGAGAGGCGCGACCATTGGACACGGCTTCCCCGCTCCCTTAACCTCTGGCCCTTCAACCCCCCAAGGAGAGGCTCTTCCCGTGGAAAAGATCCAGGTCGCCATCATCATGGGTTCCGATTCCGATCTCGAGGTGATGCGCAAGGCGGCGGAAGCGTTGCAGGAGTTCAAGGTGGCGTACGAGATCCGGGTGTTGTCGGCGCACCGGACGCCGCTGGCGCTGGAGAAATACCTGCGCGAAGCGGAAGAGCGGGACTGCCGGGCGTTCATCTGCGGGGCGGGGATGGCGGCGCACCTGGCTGGGGCGGTGGCGGCGCGGACGGTGCGGCCGGTAATCGGGGTGCCGCTGGCGGGAGGGATCATGGACGGGCTGGACTCGCTGCTTTCCACCGTGCAGATGCCTTCCGGGATGCCGGTCGCGACCGTGGCGGTCGGCGGCGCGCGGAACGCGGCAATGCTCGCGGTGCAGATGCTGGCGCTGTCGGACGAGAAACTGCGGAAGGCGCTCGTGGCGCAGCGCGAGAAGGCGGCGGCGAAACTGGCGGAGAAGGATGCCGAGATCGCGCGGCGGTACGCGCAGGAGTAGGGCACATTTCCGGAGGGTCGCATGCGGCTTCCCGCGATTGGACTTCTGCTCGCGATCGCTCTTCCCTGCCCCGCGCTGACGATCGCCTATGACGCGGCGAATCCCCGGCCGGAGAACCACACGTTCGAGATGACGGTGGATCTCGGCGAAGTGGAGGGCGCGTCGATCGACGTCGCAATGCCCGCGTGGACGCCGGGGTATTACAAGATCCAGAATCACGCGAAGAACGTCCGGGATTTCACCGCGACGGGCGAAGCGGGCGCGGTTCTGGCGTGGGAGATGGTGGACAAGCAGACGTGGCGGGTGCAGACGGGCGGGGCGAAGAAGATTTCGCTGCACTACCGGGTGTACGCGCACCAGGCGTCGCCGACCGGCGCGGACCTCACCGATGAGCACTCGTATTTCCATGCCTCGTGGAACTGCATGTACGTCGTCGGCGCGATCCGCACTCCCTGCACGATCCGCGTCCATCCGCTGCCCGGGTGGAAAACCGCGACGGGGCTGGAGCCCGCCGCGGGCGAGAACACGTACGCCGCGCCCGACTACGACATCCTCGTGGACTCCCCTTTCCTCATGGGCACCCTCGACGTCCGCGAATTCACCGCGGGCGGAGCGCTTCACCAGGTCGTCATCGAGGGGAACCCGGTGTGCGACCGCGACGCCATGACGAAGGACGTCGAGAAGATCGTCAACGGGCACATTTCTTCGATCGGTGTGCCGCCTTACAAGCGCTACGTGTTCCTCCTGCAGTTCCCGCGTTGGGGCGGCGGCGGGCTCGAGCACCTCAACTCGACGTCGATCGTCGCGAATGGCGAAGAGCTTGGTGACCGCGGGCGGTACCTGAAATTCCTTTTCGTCGTCTCGCACGAGTATTTCCACCTCTGGAACGTGAAGCGGATTCGCCCGGAGCAACTGGGGCCGTTCGACTACACGAAAGAGGTGATGACGCACAACCTCTGGGCTCACGAGGGGATGACGAACTATTACGCGTGGCTGGCGATGCGGCGTGGCGGCGTGCTCAACCGCGCGGAGTACCTGGGCTACGTGCAGGAAGAGCTGAACGGCCTGATGCACCGGGACGGCCGGAAACGGACGAGCCCCGAGGCGTCGAGCTGGCGGACGTGGTACGACGCGGACGACGGCGACAACGTCGAGGTTTCCTACTACGCGTCCGGGCACATCCTCGGCTTTGCCCTCGACCTCGAAATCCGGAAGCGCACCGCGGGCGCGAAATCGCTCGACGACGCCATGCGCCTCGCCGTCGAAAAAACGAAAGGCGCGGGTTACCCCGACGACGACTTCTGCGCGATCGTCAACGAAGCAACGGGAAGCGATTTCCGCGAGTTCTTCGCGAACTACGTCGCCGGGACGAAGGAGCTGCCCTTCGCGGACGAAGTTACGCCCTTCGGCGTGACGTACGAAGCGCATGTGGATGTCGTGGAGAGCGACCCCGGTTTCGACTGCTGGGGAATTGGCGAGGACCTCGTCCGGATCACGCGCGTCCCGGAAGAAGGCCCGGGCGCCGAGGCCGGGTTCGACGTGAACGACGTCATCCTGTCCGCCGAGGGCAAGCGCCTCCGCGCGCCGACATTCTGGGCGTACGTCCACTCGAAGAAGCCCGGAGACAAGATCACTTTCACGCTCTTCCGCGGCGAGCGCATGATCGAGAAGACCGTGACGCTTCAGGAGAAGAAGCGGATTTCGCACCTGCTCAAGCTGGTGGAAAAGCCGACGGAAGAGCAGAAGAAGGCGCAGGATGCGTGGCTGAGGTAGGGACGGGCCGCCTAATATTCCTTCACGCCGTCCGGCGCCACAACAAAAGGCCGCCCCACCGGCTTCCCTTTTCCGCCTGCCTCCGGCCCCGCGCGCCAGAACAGCCAGAGCGCGCCCCCCGGCCCCGCGGCAAACCGCTTCCCGTCGCGGTCGAGCAGTTGCGCCGGCACGAACGCACCGTTTTTCCAGAAGTGCGGCGTCGCGGCCGGGGCGTCGGCAGGGGGCGTCCAGGCCCATTCGATGTTGGGAGGAGTGCCGGCGAGCGTCTCGAGGCTGCCATCCGCGCGAAGAATGAACGGCGGGCCGGCGGGAGCCTGGACGCCGAGCGGCCCGGGAACGGTGGGGAGATAGAGAAGCCCCGGGGTACACGGGCCGAAATCGGATGAACCATCCTCCTGCGGCCTGCCCGGCGCGACCTCGATCCAGCCGGTGCCCGTGAACATCGAGAGGAACGCGGGCTCCGGTATTCCCTCGATTCTGACGGGTACGGCGCCGGGAAGAACTGCAGAGAGATCGGCCGCGGGCTGCAGCACAAAGGAGTACTGGGTCTTGAACGGAAGGTGTTCGCGAAGAGCCACGAGCCGGGGGTAGTCGTTGCGGTCATCGCAGGCATAGACTTTCGGGATGCGGGCATCGCCGCGGCGATAGGAGAAATAGGCGGGCGAAGCGGGCTCGGTGTCGGCGGGCTTGAGCCAGATGTCCGTCCCGGGCACGCCGACCCAGGCGTCCCCCACCGGCTCGCCGCTCACCAGGGGGCACCG
>JAIOPR010000320.1 GCA_021413805.1 Planctomycetota bacterium | reverse complement strand
GTGGTTCTGGGCTTCGGCAGGGAAGAGGAAGGAATTCCTGGAGCACCTCGGCGCCGCGCTCGACCTGGCGACCGAGCGGTCGTTCCTGAACTGGGTCGACACGGAGGTGGACTTTGACGCGTTCCGGGGGGACGAGGAGTTCAAAGCGCTGGTGGAGAAGCACCGGAAGCGGCTGGGGAAGTAGCGCCTGCCGAGAACGCCGCGACAAAGGGCCTTTTGACAGGGGATGAAAGAGGATGGGGCTCGCTCGGGTCGTTTTGCCGCTGGTCACGCCCCCAACATCTCCACCCCGCACCGCTCGCACGTCTCGCGCATCTCTGCGACCTTGGCCTCCAGCGATTTGAGGTCGCCGACGCGCCGCAGCTTGTCCGCGGCCGTGAGCCACTCTTCGCGGGCCGGGCCCGGACGGCCGGTTTCGACGAGGAAGATCGCGAACTGGCACCCGTGGATGCCCTCGAAGCGCGCGTAGGACAGCTCCCGGTGAAGCGCGAGGGCGGCCCGGAACGCGCTCTCCGCCTGCTCGAGCCGGCCCGTGACGTGGTACAGCACAGCCAGGTTCCCGAGCGTCACGCCCTCCGTGCGCCGGTTGCCGACTTCGCGGTGGATCGCCAGCGCCCGCCCGTAGGTCGCCTCCGCTTCATCGAGCCGGCCGACATCCTGGAGGTGATTCGCGAGGTTTTCGAGGGCGATGCCTTCGGAGCGCCGGTTGCCGACTTCGCGATGAAGAGCGAGGGCCTGCTCTCCGAATTCCTGGGACATGTCGAGCCGCCCCGAGTCCGCGTGGAGGTTGGAGAGGTTTCCCAGGAGGACCCCTTCGGACCGGCGGTTTCCCACTTCGCGGTGCATGGCGAGGGCGCGCCCGAACGTTTCCAGGGCCTGCGCCGTCCGGCCGGTCGTCTGGTACAGATTGGCGAGGTTTCCCATCCCGATGCCCTCCGCCCGGCGGTTTCCCGTCTGCCGGTGCGCTTCGAGCGATTTCTGGAACGTTCGCTCGGCCACGTCGATCCGCCCGGTCTCGAAGAGGATGTTCGCGAGGACGCCAAGGAGGATGCCCGTCAGGGCCCGGTCGCCGATCCGCTCGCAGATCGCGAGCCCTTCTTCAATGTTTCCCTTCGACAGCTCGACGCGGCCGAGGTTCTTGTGAAGCGTGGACAGGTGGCTCAGTGAGATGGCGAGCTGGCGCGGATCGTCGAGCTCGCGGTGGATCGCCAGGGCCTGCTCGAGTACCCCCCGCGCGTTCCCGGTGTCGCCCGAGGACAGAAGGGCGTTCCCCAGCTCATTGAGGATCACGCCCTCGAGTCGCCGTAGCCCGGCCTCGCGCGCCAGGAGCAGCGCGCGCTCCAGGATCGGGCGGGACTTAGCCGTCTGCCCCGCCCGGACGTGCGCCGCGGCCGCCTGGCGAAGCGACTCCGCCCTCGCGACGCCCTCGGCCCGTTCGGCAATTTCGAGCCACAACCGCACGCAGGCGTCGTTCCGGAACGTCCGGCCCGCGTGCTCCGCCGCGCGGCCGAGGTACAGCCCAAGAACCGCCGCCGACTCCGGCCCGGCGGGCGCGCGCCGCGCATGGTCCGCCAGCTCTTCCGCGAACGCGTCGGTCGGGTGACCCTCGAATTCACGCGAGTCGTTCCCGCTTTTCGGACGCCCGCCGAAAAGGGCCTCGATCATCTCGATCGCCAGCCCGTGGAGCCGCGCGCGATCCGCCGGCATCTGAAGTTGATAGGCCGCGTCCCGGAGAAGAGCGTGACGAAACAGGTAGGCCGTTTCCGCGGAGTTCATAGGTGGCTCCGCCCTGAGCGAGCGACGACGAAGCTCCGCAGGAGCTTCGCCGTGCGAGTCGAAGGGTAGGCGGCATCGCGAAGCAGCGCATGCCTGAAGAGATACGCGGTTTCGGCGTTCACGCCCGGCAGTCTACAGCCTCAACCGCGGCAAACGCGGCGAAGGGGCGGACGTGACTTGCGCGGCGACTGCGGGCGAGTTCTTTTAGTTATTAAATTGATGCTTATTTATTAACATATTACCTGTATACTCGCTTCATCATGCTGTCCACGACCATCGCTCTTCGCATCCGCCGCAAGGGCCCCGGCTGGGTCTTCACCCCGCGAGACCTGCTGGACCTCGGCTCGCCGCAGGCCGTCGGCATGACCCTGCTCAGGCTTGCCCGCGCCGGGCGGATCCGGAAACTCGGCCGAGGGTTCTACGACACCCCCCGAACCCATCCTATTCTGGGAGTGCTCCACCCGCGCCCGGAGGCCATCCTGGAAGCGCTTTCCCGGCGCGAGAGCACCCGGTTTGTCGAGCACGAAACGCAGGCCGCGAACCTCCTGCGGCTGACGGATCAGGTGCCGGCCCGACTTATTTACCTGACGACGGGGCGAAGTCGGAAGGTCCGCGTCGGCGGAATCGAAATCGAGCTCATGCATCGTGCAGCCCGAAAGGTGACCGCGCCAGGCCCGATGAGCGCGAGGGTGATGGCCGCCCTGCGTGGTCTCGGGAAAACCGAGGCGACGCCGGACCGCATCGATTCCCTCCGCGTTCTCCTGCGGCCCGATGACCGGAGGCGCCTCCTTCGAGACCAGGGATTCGCGCCGGCATGGATGCGGCCCTTGATCCAACGGATTGCCGCGGAGAAACCCCGATGAAACTCTTCTCGCAGCTTCCCGAATCAGAACGCGCCGATTTCATCTACGAGTACGCCGCCCCTCGCAACTTCCAGCCCTTCATCGTCGAGAAGGACCACGAGTCCATGAAGCCCATGTTCCTGGTGGAGCCGCCGACTTTCGCGGAAGTGATCGGGGTTTTGCGAGAAGCGGAAAAGTCGCTGAATGGTGCGTGAGTGTTCCGGCAGGTCCCAGGGCTGCAGGTCGTCCGCCTGCGAGCCTGCCGGCTATGCGCGAGAACGATGCCTCGGAGAAGCGGCTCGTGTCCTCAGCCCTTTCCAGACTTCACCCTCTTAGCCAGTTTCAGCATCCGCTGAAAGTGCCAATAACTATGAAAATGCGCTTGGTTCATTCATCTGAAATGCCGGATGGGTGTATGAGCGGCTGTTTCTCCGCGCGAACTGCGCGAAGCTGGAGCTGACCCGAAGACGCGAATAGACTTGGCCCCGATGCGCGTCACCCTCGTCAATTCGGCGTCCCTCACGACCTCCCCCCAGGAAGGCGCGCGGCGATGAAAAAGCGATCCGGGGAAAAGATCCTCATCCTGGACCGCGGAAATGTGGAGTTCGCATTTCCGGGGGACTGGTCGGTGAAGCCGGACAAGGCGGGCTTCATCAAGCTTGAGGACGCCGGCGAAAACTGCCTCCTCGAGGTTTCGTACATGCGCCTGCCGCCGCTGGGGCCCGGCGCTCCGGACGTCGCCGAGCGCGTGCGAGCGGCGCTGGGGCAGCGGTCCACAGGGGCGCACGTTCAACCGCAGGATCGCGGCGATCTCCGCTTCGCGTGGTCCGATTACGCCTATGCGTCCGACGATCCCGGCCGCGGCATCGTGAATCGTCCCGCCCGGGGTCGGCTGCTGATCGCCGAGAACGGGCTTCATCAGGCCCTCATGACTTTCTACTACTGGGCCGACGACGCCGCATGGGCCGTCCCGGCCTGGGAACGCATCGTCGCCACGCTTCGCCTCGGGTTCGGCGAACAGCTCTCGGGACCGCAGGCGCACTGGGCGCTCAGGGAACCGGGCGAGTGAATTTGTAGACGATGCGGGCGTTAGAAGGGCGGTTCGATGTCGTCGGAGCAGGGCTGAGGCTCCGGTCGCACTTCGGGAGCAGGAGGCGCCGGTATTGTAATCGCGGCAGGCCGCGGTGCGGGCGGGCCCGGTCGGCGCTTCCCGAATCGTTTTGCGTGGAGGTCGCGGATCCACTCGAGCACCGGCGCCTTCCATTGCTGGGAGGCGCCCGGGACGTTCTTCATCAGGCCGCGCGGCGACATTCCCAGCGCCTTCGCCATGGCGATCTCCTCGTCGTTCAGCCGGCAACCGCGTTTCGCTTCGGCCCATTTCGCTTCTTTCTTCTGCTTCCTCGCCACTACAGCCTCTCCTCTACCCGCATCATCAGCTCGATGAACCTCTCCATGACGGGTCCGGCGGGGAGCCCGGGGAAGTTCAGGAGCACGATCTCCTTCGCGTAGAGTTTTCCCACGTACCGCCGCAGCGTCCGCGCCTTTGCCCGCGCCGCGGCGTAGTCGCGGTGCGCGGAGTTGATCTCGATGCGGCCGGCGCGGAAGCGCGATCGCCAGTCTTCGCCGGGGGCGGAAGCGAGGGCGTAGGGCGGGAGGCCGGTGCGGTCGCCGGGAGCGTCGCCTTCGGTTGCGGAGGGGCGGGCGACGAGGATCGCGGCCTCGGCGCGGACGCCGAGATCGCCCTGGCGGACCGTGACGCGCAGGACTGCTTCTCCTTCCTTGAGGGCGGTGACGGACGCGCGTTGGCCGGCGGGCTCGAGTTTCACGATCGAGTCGTCGGAAGAACTCCATGTGAACTCGAGGCCGGACACCACGGTGCGACCGTCGGCGTCGAGCGCGCGCGCGGCGACCGTACGCACCTGGTCGGGCGCGAGCGTGAAGTGCGCGGGCACGACGCGGGCTCCCGCGAGCGGGCCGGCGAGGAGATCGGCTTGCGTGGTGGGCGCTTCTTCTTCCGTCTCGGTCCGCGGCTCGCCCGAGGGCGGCGCCTCGCGCTTGCGGCCGACGTCGAAGAGTGCGTAGTCGCTTTCCGGGAGGCCGCGCAGGGCGGCGACGAGGGCGCGCTGGACTTCCTTTTGAAGCGACTCGCTGGCGTGGTCGGCCTCGGCCTCGTCGCGCTTCCGCAGGAATTCGACGAGGACGGGCTCGACGCGCTGAAGGGCCTCGACGAGAGCGACGCTGGCGGCGTCGGGGACGACGCCTTCGCGGGTGGCGGGGGCGACGGAGAGCGCGGCAAAGTCGATGACGCCTTCGAGGCGGTTCGCGTTCCAGGGAGGGCGGTCGAAATCGGCGAGACCCCGAAGGTCGCGGAGGACGCGCGTGCCGTCGCGGCAGACGTCGACCGCGAGCGCCTCGCCGTCGGCAGGGACGCGATAAAACAATTCAGCGGCAGCTTCGCCGAACCCGGGGACCGAGAGGCGCTTCACCTCCTCCACCCGTTCTCCCTCGAATTCGCGCGGGCGGACCGTGAAGGCTTTGCGCGCGACGCGGTCGTGGATGCGCACGGTGGCGCCGCGGGAGCGGATGCGGTCGCGCAGCTCGGCGGCGAGGTAGCGGTTGAGTTTCTCGCCGGTAAGAAGGGTGCGCGTGGTGTCGCGGAGGCCGGCGATGACGACTTCTGCGCCGGAGAGCGGGAGGCGCTCGCGGGCCGAGTGGACGCGCCACCGTTCCTCTCCAGCGCGCATCACCATCTCGTACGAACGGCCGTCGGCGCCGCGCGACGCCAGGCGCAGTTCGTCGCCGAGGCTCCAGAACCCGAGCAGCCCGATCCCGAATTCGCCGTGCACGCCGGCGCGCGTCGCGAGATGGCGCTTGATGGAGTCCGCGATGTGCGTGGCCACGTACGCGAAGTCCGGAAGCCCCTCCGCGTTGAGCCTGATTCCGCTTCCGTCGTCCGCGATCGTGAGGAACGCCTTGCCGCCGCGCTTGAAGCGGGCGATGTCGACGGTTTTCGCGCCCGCGTCGAGCGCGTTCTCCACGAATTCCGCGACGGCCTTCAGCGGGTTGGACTGCGTCCTCGCGAGAAGCGAAATGGCGTTGAACTCGTCGCCGATGCGGAGGCGGCCGGATGTGCGCGAGGCGGACATGGCGTCATTGAACGAGCAGGCGGCGGCAGCGCAAGGAACCGCATCAACCCTGACCCTGAATCTCCCCACTTCAATCTCGTCGGTTTTTTCGCAGCCGATCGATCAACTCCCGTATTCCCGGCAACCCCGGCTGAATCCGCAACGCTTCCTCCAGCTCCCGGCATCCCTCTTCGACTCGCCCGGCCGCCGCCAGCGCCTGGCCGTAATTGGCGTAGGCGCCGGCGTCATGGGGGTGGAGACGCAGAGTGTCTTCGCACAGGCGAAGAGCGGCGGCGAGCTCGGCGCGGGGGTCCTGGCCCCGGGCCTCGGCGGCCCTGGCCCGCGCGAAATGGAGGGCCGACAGGATCGGGGTGAGGCGCGGGTGACCGGGGTGCGATTCGGAGAGGGAGGCCAGAAGGCCCGAGATTTCATCGAGGGCGTCTTCGAAGACCGGACCGTGTTCATGCTCCGAGTCTATTTCGCGGACCGCTCGTGAGAAATCGCCCCACGCCTCCTTGCCGCGCTGGAATCTCAAGGCACCTGCCTGGGCGCGAGCGGCGGCCATGCGGGCGTGGAGGTTCCCGCGAAGAGGATTGAGCGGGAGAGCGCGTTCGTAGTCGGCCAGGGAGGCCTCCAGGGCGGGAAGGAGGTCCCCGGAGGCGGGCAGCCGCGCGAGCCGCACCGTTCCGCGCAGAACCAGAACGTCGCCGTTGACCGGAAGAAGCGCGAGCGACCGGTCGAGATCCTCCATCGCGCGGCCGAGAAGGGCGGAACGGTCTTCGGGGACCAGGAGCGCGAGGTCGTGAAGCGCGAACGCCCGGGCTGAGAGGTTGTGGGGCTCGCCGGGGAGGATCCGGAGGCACTCGGACCAGTCGTCCACGACGGTGCGCAGCAATTCGATGCGCTTGCGCCCGGAAAGGTCCTCCACCTTCGATCGATCGAACCTCGCCGCGGCCCGGCCACCCCACGCGAGCGGACTGCCTGGCTCGAGCTGGATCGCCCGATCGAAGTCCGATTCCGCCTGCCGCGCCCGGCGTCCATCCATCGACGGCAGGATGACGAGCGCGGTGCCGCGGTCGAGCAGCGCCCGGACGTCGTCGGGGTTGCGCCGAAGCGCCTCCGTGCAGGCGGCGATGGCCGCGCGCAAGTCGCGCTTCGATGGAATTCCTCCGTCTGCGGGGCGCGACAGGTGGTCGCGCGCGCGGTCGAGAGCGTCGTTGTCGTTCATGAACTCCTCGAAATCGATGGCGGGCGAGGTTCGGTCCGGGATCGATTCGCCCTGGAGCGCTTCATTTCATCACTTCCCGCAACCTTTCCTCCCGTCTCCTCACCCACCCCGCCATCTCCCGCCAATCCCCGATCTCCGTCAGCTCCCGCGCGCCGAGCACCTCGAGCACGCGCGCCGTCGCCGCCGCAAACGACCCGCGCGCCGCCTCCGGGATATCCGCCGGTTTGCGCGCCGCGGCCTCGACCGCCGCCGCGATGTCGAGCAGCCTCCAGGCGCGAACAGGGGACGCCCGCCGGATCACGAGCGTGTCCAGCAACCACCCGGCCGCCGCGCGCTCCGCTTCGCTCGCGAGCAGCGGCTCGCAGGCGCGCCAGGCGGACTCGCGCTCTTCTTCGCGCCAGCTCGGAAGCGGCAACGGCCCCGGGGGCGGGGGCTTGCCGAGGACGTAGTCGCGGTAGTAGTTGCGCTGGTGGTCGTGGGCGAAGGCGGTGAGATCGGGCGCGCCGCGGGCGAAGGCGGGCTCGACCTCCTCGGGGAGAACTTCCGCGAACCCCCTCGCGCGCTTCTCCTCCCTCGCCACTTTCTCGATCAGCGCGCGGTCCTTCGGGCGCACCCAGTCGAGGAGGCGGCGGGCGGCGCGGGCCCGGAGTTCGCGGGACTCGAGGTTGTCGGAAGCGACGCCCGCGAGGATGTCGAGGTACTTGTCGTGTTCGCCGCCGTCGCGCTTCGCGGCGGCGCAGAGCGCGAGGAGCCAGCCCTGGCGTTCGCGGAGGGGGCGGGTGCGGTCGCGGGCGAGGGCGGGGAGGGCGCGCCAGACCCAGGGGCCCTGGGCGGCGACGATGAGGGGCCAGTCGGTGACGGGGCCTTCGTCGAGGTCGTAGGCCATGGCGAAGCGCGCGGCGGCGATGAGCGCGGGCCAGCGGTCGCTTCCCGGGGACCATCCCTCGTCGCCCATTTCGAAGTCCAGGTACAGGCGGAAGGCGTGGATGGCGGCCCAGGACGAGACGCCGGCCTTCGCCCACTCGCGGCGGTCCTCGATGATGGCGCGGATGAGCACGACCGTCGTGTCGTTGCGCAAGGCGATTTCGGTGACGGCCTCGCCGGGGAAGCGGTCGCCGGCCTGGTGGAGGAGGCCGACGAGATCCTCGTCGCTGAGGTTGCGGTAGGGCGTGATGATGTCTTCCGGTTCCATCAGTTGGTCTTCACAGTGTCGAGGTGGTCGCCGCAGTGGAGGACGATGAGCCGCCGCTCCGTCGCGTGGGGATGATAGTAGACACGCAGGCAATCCGGCGCTTTCCGGCCGACCTTGACGTGGGTGGAAGCGTCGAGGACGGCGCCGCCCCAGGACAGACGCCGCTGGTCCGCCATCTTCGAGTCGCCCATCGTCGTTTCCGACTCGCCCCCGAGTTCGTAGCGGGTGCGCTCGCCGAACAGAATCATGATTTCGCGTTTCGGGCGGTTCTCGACGAAGTGGAGATCGAAGAGCGTGGTCGCCATGGCGCGCAGGCAGCGCCAGGCCTCGCGGACGTTCCGGTAGGTGGACTTCCCGGCGGACTCGATCGCTTTCTCGCTGAAAACGATCCGGTCCGCGAAGGCCTTCCCGATCAGCGCCACCACGCCGGCCAGCGAGTCCGGCAGCTCTTCCAGCTCCCCGAAGGCCGCCGCGCGCCGCTCCAGCGCTTCGACCCTCTGACGAAGATCTCTCTCCGACGCCCGCGACTGTTCCAGGACCCGGTCCGCCTGCTCGCGCTTCTCCTTCTCGTCCTCGAGCGATTCCTCCATCTGCACGTGCGCGTCCACGGCCCGCTCCATGGCGTCATGAAGCGACTTCGCCTTTGCCCGCAAGGCTTCGTTGTCCTGCTCCAGGATCTTTACGAATTCCGCGCGGTTCGTGTCGCCCTCGCGCAGATCCTTCAGCTTCGCTTCCCGGTCGCGCTCCGCGACGTCCTCCAGCGTGCTCACCGCCGCCGCGCATTTCCCCCGTGCCAGCCGCGCCACGGAGCGCACGATCGTCTCGAGCGCAACTTCCGGCGTCGCCTGCGCGATGAGGAAGGGCGAAAGGTACTGGTGCCGGCGCTGGTCGCCTTCATAGCGCAGGCCCGGCTCGTAGATCCGCACCGCGCCGTTGGTGCACTGGAATTTTCCCGGGAGCACCGCTTCAAGTTCTTCGTCGAGCAGCAGCGATGCAGGCTGCACGACGACCGCAGCCCCGGCCAGCAGCCCCGCGAGGCGCTTCGAATCCAGGCACGGCAATTTCGTCCGCCGGTCCAGCGACACGAACACCAGCGGGCAGTTGCGCGTGGGCGACGCGAGCTGCGCCCGGAGCGTCTCGCCGTCCCCGGTGCGCAGGGTCGCGAGCTCCGTCTGAAGCGGCAGGTCCCCCGAGGACGCGCGCCACGCCGTGTCCCCCAGGAACGTCTTCACGATCTGCGGCGCCGACGGCGACGGCGTCCGCGGCTCGGCCCCCAGCCAGCCCGCTTCCAGCCTCCACCCCGTCGCCACTGCCACCGAAATCCCGCGCTCCCGCTTCTCCAGCGCCACGTCCACCCGCCACACCCGCGCTGGCTCCGAGCCGTCCGGGTGCTCCGCGCGCGCCGCCCAGGCCCCCGCCGCCGCCCTCGTCTCCACCCAGCGCTTCGGTCCCTGCGGGCGTCGCTCGTTCGACCCCTTCTCGAACCACCCGTCCTCGCGCATCCCGGCGATCCGCCCGATCCAGCCGCGCACATGCTCAAGCCCGCGCTTCCACGCCGCCCCGGCGTCGCCGGCGGGCGCGAGCTCAAAGTCGCATCGAAAGTGGGTGTGGACGGGGTCGGGAAGTGGCATGAGGTCTCGCGAGAATGGGCATGGAGATTATCACTCCGCGACCCGCGGATCGAGCGTGGTCGCGCTTCCAGGCTACCGGATGGGGCCAGAATCTTCCGAATTTCGCACCTTGACATTTGCCTAACATATCGTATGTTTCCCCGTGCCTCCGCGGGCACTCCTGCGAGACGTCCCTTTGCCCCCTGCACCCGCGGTCACTCGCGCCCCCCTTGCGCCGCCGCTTTTTCGCGAACCCCTTTCGCGGCCGCCGACTCTCTCGCCCGTCTCGCGCACGCGGGCCTTCGCACAGGGGTGAGCCATGGCTCGCAAACCGGGCAGTCGCGGGGAAGTGTCAACCCCGCCTTCGCTCTACGGCCGCGTGCGGGAGATCCTGGAAACCGCTCGCGCCGGCGTCGCGCGGTCCGTGAACACAACGCAGGTGGTCGCGAACTGGCTGATCGGAAGGGAAATCGTGGAGGAGGAGCAGAAGGGGAGAGATCGAGCGGCCTACGGTAAACGACTGCTCGAAGGACTGGCCTCTCGACTGAAGGGGGATTTCGGAGGCGGCTACTCCGTACAGAATCTCTGGCTGATGCGCCAGTTCTACCAGGTTTACCCCGCTCTCGACGCGGAGGGCGGAATTCTCTACGCACCGCGTAGAGAATCAGGGAGCGCCCATTTTGACCGTCCGGCACGGAAACGGCACGCACCGCGTGCCAAATCATGGTCGCCAGGATGCCTGAGTCCGAATTTGTGCTGGACGCACTATCGGCGGCTCTTGCGGGTGGAGCGCCCCGACGCTCGGGCCTTCTACGAAATCGAAACGGTCAAGAACGGCTGGGCGGCTCGCGAACTCGAGCGGCAGATCGCCAGCCTGCTCTTCGAGCGCCTCGCTCTCAGCACGGACAAGAAAGGGCTGATGCGGCTGGCAACCCGCGGTCAGGTGATCCAGAAACCCGCGGATGCATTCAAAGATCCCGTCGTTATCGAGTTCCTCGGTCTGCCTGAGTCGCCGAAGCTCGCGGAGTCCAACCTCGAAACCGCGCTCATCAACAACCTGCAGGCCTTTCTGCTCGAACTCGGAAGCGGCTTCGCCTTCGTCTCGCGCCAGGAGCGCATCACCCTCGACGGCGATCATTTCTACATCGACCTGGTCTTCTACCACGCCGTGCTCAAGTGCTTCCTCGTCATCGACCTCAAGGTCGGCCCGCTCGAGCACAAGGACCTCGGCCAGCTCCAGCTCTACGTGAACTGGTTCGACGAGCACCGGCGCACGACGGGCGATGGCCCGACGCTGGGTTTGATCCTCTGCTCCGACAAGAACGACGCCGTCGTCCGCTACACGCTCGGGCCCGGCAAGAAGCGGATCTTCGCCAGCCGCTACAAGCTTCACCTGCCCACGGTCGCAGAGCTGGAGGCGGAACTTCGCCGCGAGGTCGAGGAGTTCGGGCGGAGGGAGAAGCTGTGAACACCTCGGTTGGCACAAGGAAGGCACAAGAGCGGGCGCCCGCGGAATCCGCTTCGAGGCGGTGAGGCGCCCCGTTCTCAGCAAGCCGTTGACACGAAAGAAGTTCTGACTAAGATTCGTGCCTCACCGCTGGCCTAGCTCAATGGCAGAGCAGCGCTTTCGTAAAGCGCAGGTTGTGGGTTCGACTCCCATGGCCAGCTTATTTCCGTCGC
>JAIOPR010000319.1 GCA_021413805.1 Planctomycetota bacterium | reverse complement strand
GATCGAGTGCGCCGTCTTCACGATTCCCGGGTCCGCGCTGCACACGCCGTCCACGTCGCTCCAGATCTGGATCTCTTCCGCGCCGCACGCCGCGCCGAGGATCGCCGCGGTGTAGTCGCTGCCGTTGCGGCCCAGCGTCGTGATGTCGCCTTCCTTGTTCTTGCCGATGTACCCGGTGACGACCGGTAGTTTTTCAAAGCGCTTCACGTTCCACGCGATGATGTTGTCCGCTTCGGGAAGCGGCACCGCGCTCCCGTAATTCGAATCCGTGATGAGCCCGAGGTCGAACGCGTCCACGGGACTCGCGGGGAGGCCGGCCTTTTCGAATGCCGCCGTGACGGTGCGGACACTCATGCGCTCGCCGAAGGAGAGGACGTAGTCGAGCGTGCGCGGCGTCAGCTCCTTCACCAGCGAAATGCCCTTGAGAAGCACTTCCAGCTCGCCCAGCAGCTTCTCCACCAGCGAGGGCTTGAGCCCCAGGTCGGAGATGATCTTCATGTGCCGCTCGCGGACGTCGTCGATTTCCGGCTGGCCCTTGACCGCCTTCTTCGCGAGCGCGATCAGCATGTCCGTCACTTTCGAGTGCGCGCTGACCACGACGATCGGGGACCGGTGGATGTTCGCTTTGACGATTTCCGCGCAGCTCATGATGCGTTCGGCCGAGCCGACGGAAGTGCCGCCGAATTTCATGACGATCATGGGATTGACCGGGCCTTTCGCGCGCGTTTTCGTTGGACAGTGAGGGGGCAAAGTCTAGGGAGGGCCGCGGGGGCGAACAAGCGAAATCCCGCGGGGCGCGGAACGGGGGGAGATACGATGGGTGGCATGAAGAGACTGATCGCGATGGTGGTGGTGGCGGCCGTCGGTTGCGCGGGGCGCGCCGGGGCGGAGGAATCCGCCGCGGCGGTGTCGGGGGGAACGCTTCGCCTGGAGGAGCGCGGCCGCGCCAAGGTGTTCGTCTTCGCGGCGAAGACCACGAAGAAGGACGGGGAGAGATTGAAGATCAAGCTCCACTACGTCCGCCGCTACAAGATCCCGCCGGGGCTGGTCGCCCCGGGAGAGCCGGATTTTGAAGAAGAGCTGATCGACATCGACAAGGACGACGCCGTCGCGAAGGACGGCGCGCTGGCTTCCGAGATGGGCGCTTCCGATCTCGAACCCTGGCCCGGGCGGTACCGGGTGGTGGTTTCGTGGCCGGACGCGGAAGCGCCGTCGGACGACGGGATGGCGAAGGCCGAGGCGGAGGCGGAGATCGGGGACGCGAAGGACCTGGGGGCGATGCGGGCGCGGGTGGACCGGGAGGTCTACGAGGACATGGCGCGCATCGGCCGAATCCTGGACTCGATCGGGGACCGCTGGAAGCACCTCGGGGCCAATCCTGACGCCACGTGGGCGGACTTCCGAAAGACTGCTGCGCGCCGCATCGACGCCGTCAAGCAGCGTAACGGGCGCCGCCGCACCGCGGAAATCTACTGGATGGAAGCCCGGGGGAAACAGCGCATCGACTGGACTTTCCAGAAACTCTGCCCCCTCCTTGACGCCGCTTCGCAGCACCTGGGCAAGCCCGCGGCGAACCGGCCGGACCCGAAGGAACTCGACCTGGCGCTCGCCGACACGGAAGAAGACTACCGGCACTACCTGGACTACCTCGGGTTTGGCCGCATCGTGGACGCCGAGAGTGTGGATTCCGCGCTCAGCGCCGTCGGGAAAATCGCCGGCGAGGTCAAGGAATGGCGCGCCAAGGCGGCCGGCGACCCGGCGGCCTGGATGGAAGCCTCGGCGGACCTGGGCGCCCGCCTGATGGAATCGACGCTCAAGCTCTCGGGCGAGCTTCCCGAGTCCTATTTCGCGCGGGCCGAGGCCGTGGGGAAGATCACGCTTCGCATGATCGACCACGTCAGGGAACTGGCGGCGGGGAAGAAGCCCGCGGTGGAGTGGGAGGAGCTGGAGCGGAAGCTTGAAGCGGCCGTCAAGGAGCTCCAGGAGAGCGTGCCGCGCGTCTCGGACGAGTAGGGGAGCCTAGATCCTCCGGAAGTCCTTCAGCAGTTGCCACGGCAGGTACTCCACCTCCAGCGGGATGTTCATGATCATCGACCGGGCCCGCACGACGCCGTCCTCTTCAACGGAGATGACCACGGCGGTCTGCCCGGCGAAGACTCCCTGGATGATCTGGACCCGGTCCCCGGGAGCGAACGCCCTGGCGGGTTCGCGATGGTCGGACTTCATGAGCTCGGAGACGCAGGCGCTGCAGAGGCGCTGAGGCCCCGCGTCCCAGATGCGGGAGCGGCAGCGTGAGCAGAGGGATTCGGCCGGCGGGCTCATGGGAGCCGGATTCTGCCAGAGTGCCCGGTGAGGGGTCATTCAATTCGCCGCGGGAACGGGGATTTCTTGACGCGCGGTTTTCTGCGGATTACACCGCCCTCATGCCCATCAACCTCGACGGACGCTCGCTCGGGCTGGACGACATCGTCGCGTTTCTCAAGGGTGAGCCCGTCCGGGTGGCGCCCTCCGCATGGAAACGCATCGACGCCGCGCGCCGCGTCGTGGAAAAGCTGCTGGCTTCGGGAAGCGCGATTTACGGCGTGAACACGGGGTTCGGGCGGCTGTCGAATGTGCGGATCGCGGGCAACCAGATCCGCGACCTGCAGCTCAACCTGCTCCGCAGCCACGCGGTCGGCGTCGGCACCCCGGTGATTCCCGCCGAGGCCCGCGTCGCCCTTCTCCTCCGCACCAATACCCTCGTCCGCGGCCACAGCGGCGTCACCCGCCGGGTGGTTAACCAGCTCACCCGCCTCGCCAATGCCGGCGTCGCTCCCGTCATCCCCGAGCAGGGAAGCGTCGGCGCTTCCGGCGACCTCGCGCCGCTCGCCCACCTGGCGCTCGTCCTGATCGGCGAGGGGGAAGCGTTTCTCCCGAACGGGAAACGGGTCCCGGGAGCGAAGGCGCTGGCGTTTGCGAAGCTGAAGCCGCTGGTGTTGGAGGCGAAAGAGGGACTCGCCCTGATCAACGGCACGCAGATCATGACGTCGCTGCTCTCGATCGGCCTTCTCCGCGCGAAACGCCTCGCGGATGCGGCCGACGTCGCGGCGGCGCTGACGCTGGACGCGCTTAAGGGAACGACGGTGGCGTTCGACCCGCGGATCCAGGCGGTGAGGCCGCACCCGGGGCAGGCGGCGTCGGCAAAACGCGTCATGGCGCTGATGCGTGGAAGCGCGATCCGCGTGTCGCACAAAGGATGCGGCAAAGTGCAAGACCAGTACTCGCTCCGCTGCGTGCCGCAGGTGCACGGCGCGGCCCGGGACGCGATTTCCTACGCCGTGGGCGTGGTCGAGGTCGAGATGAATTCAGCGACGGACAACCCCCTCGTCTTCCCCGAGGACGGCGCGATCCTGTCCGGCGGCAACTTTCACGGCCAGCCCGTCGCCCAAGCAGCCGATTTCGTCGCGCTCGGCGTCTGCGAACTCGGCTCGATCAGCGAGCGCCGCACCGAAAACCTCGTCAACCCGGACCTGAGCGGCCTGCCGCCCTTCCTCTCAAAGGAAAGCGGTCTCAATAGCGGCATGATGATCCTCCAGGTCGTCGCGGCCTCGCTCGCCAGCGAGAACAAAATCCTGGCTCACCCCGCCTGCGTCGATTCGATCCCGACCTCCGCCAACAAGGAAGACCACGTCTCGATGGGCGTCACCGCCGCCCTCAAATTCCGCCGCATCCTCGACAACGTCGAGCGCGTCATCGCCATCGAGCTCATCGCCGCATGCCAGGGGATCGATTTCCACCGCCCCCTCCGCACCAGCCCCGCCCTCGAGCGAGTCCACAAGCTCATCCGCTCGAAGGTGAAGCGCCTCGACCGCGACCGGGCGATGTCCGATGACATCGAGCGCGTCCGCGAGTTGATCGCCGGCGGTTCCATCGAAGCGGCCACGCGGGGCGAATAGCGGCGTCGATGCGGAATGTTGGATTCGGGTCACGACCGTTCAACCGGCGACCGCCAACCTTGTGCACGCATGTGCGCCACGAATTCCTCAGAAAGCTCCAGGTTGTATCGATCGACGTAATACGTGACCTGATTCGTCCAGATCCAGTCGTCGTCGCCGTACGCGAGTAAGGGTTCGATTCTGGGTGATCCCGGAGCCAGGAAGTCCTGAAACAGGCCCGCCGCAGCCGCGCGAGGCTTCGAGGCTCGCAGGTACGACAGAATTTTCACTTTGTCCGGGTGAGGCACCGGCCGCACGAGATTGCGAAGCCCAAGTCCTCGCAGGGTCTGCGTGTCAATGACCTGCTTCGGCTTCGACTCCGGCGAATTCATGTGCTCCGGCCTTTCTCTATCCACTATCCCCTATCCACTTTATTTCTTGGCGCCCATCGCATCCTTCACCAGCTTCTCCACGCTCGTCCCCACCCACGCCTGCCCGAGCTTAGTCAGCGCGTCCTTCCTCTTCGCGTCGTCCGACTCCGCCACTGCCGCTGCAATCGCCTTCTTCCCGCGCTCGACCATCGCCGTGGTCCCGTCCGTGAGCTTCTTCGTCCAGTACTCGTTGACCTTGCCCTTCGTGGCCGCGGCCATCTCGAGGAGGAGAAGAGCCTTCCCGGGGTTGTCGTCGCGGATCTTCCCGGCCTGCAGGTAGGCGCCAATCGCCGCGAAATTCGCCTCGTTCGCCTCGACGAACTCCATCGCCTTGTCGACCATCTTCTTGTCCATCACGTGGCCGACCTTCGGGAACTCGTCGTAATAGCTGTCGTACCCGTTCGCCTTCAGGTCGTCCTTCGTCAGCCGCGCGCCGCCCGTCGTATTCGTCTTGTCGTCGTACTGGTCGTTGTCCACGTCCCCGCACCCGAGCCAGATCGGCTTCTTCTTGATGTCGTCCGGCGCTCCCTTGTCCACGAACCCCCCGCCCGCCATCACGAGGTACCCGCTGAACCACCCGTGGTACGTCCGGTGCTGCCCGTAATGCATCGTGTAGTTCGAACCCGCGCTGAACCCGCTGCACACCACGTACTGCACGTTCACCTTCTTGAACAGGTCCGTCATCACCGCTTCCATGAACATGAACGACTCGCCGTTCTCAAACCAGTGCGGCCGGTGCTCCGGCGGCATCACCGGCGCCATCGCGATGTACCCCTTCCTCTTCATCTTCATCACGAAGTCGTTGCTCAACTGCCCGATCGCGTTGTCCGCCTTCAGGTCCACCGTTTTCCCGTGAAGAAACACAATCACCGGCCGCGGCTTCCTGGGGTCGTAGTCATTCGGGATCTCCAGGTAGTACTTTCCCTCCGGCAGCACGATGTCGTTCACGCCCTTCTTCAGCGGCTCCTGCTTCGGGGGCGCCTGCGCCGCTGCGGGAAGAGCGAGAGCGAGGGCGAGGGAAGCGGCGAGAGCGGCGAAGCGCATGCGGACCTCCGGCGAAGGGGATGATCAAAGGACGGCGGCGAGGGGCGGCCGTTACAGGCGGTCGCCATGCTACCGGAAGGGGGGGTGGGGGGAGAAAGAGGAACGGTAGACAAGCGACGGGGGTGCGCCGACCATGGTTTCCGCCGCGATTCGTCTCCCGGTCGGAGGCCGCATGAAATACCGGTCGGTCGCTGTTTCCGGGGGATCGATCCGCTACCTCGAAGCGGGGTCGGGACCGGCGTTGTTCGTGCTTCACGGGGCCGGCGTGCAGGCCACGGCGTTCGCGCCGGCGCTGAAGCGGCTGGCGCAGGATTTTCGTGTCGTGGCGCCGGACCTGCCCGGGTTCGGGGGATCGTTTACCCCTCCGGCAGACTGGACCGCGGACGACTACGTGCCGTGTGTGCTGGAACTCGCCGCGACTCTCGGGATTTCCGGGTTCGACATCGCGGCGCACTCATTCGGGGGAGCGGTGGCCATTGCCTGTGCCGCGGCGAGTTCCGCCGTGAGGCGCCTGGTCCTGATTGATCCGCTCGCCGTCCCGCCGCCCTGGGGGAAAGCCGGGCTTCTGTTCCGGTTTTTCGTCCTGAAGACCCTCGAACACGTCCTTCGTCCGTCGCACTGGGCGCGCATGTTGGGGGTGTTCATTCCGTTCCTGGCAAGCGCGCTCTTGCGCCCGGGCCGGATGAACAGGATGACGGGCATCGTGCTCCGGGAGGTCTACCGCGAAGCGCGGCCGTTCGCGAAGGTCGTCCAGCCCGTCACGATCCTCTGGGGAGACCACGACCAGGTGTTTCCGGCCGCTTCAGCCCGCCAACTGGCGGCCCTGCTGCCACGGGCGCGCGTCACTCTGGTCCACGGCGGGCACGACTGGCCCCTGGTGAGTGATGAACAAGCGGCGAGGCTGATCGGGGAGGCCTTCGTCCCTACTCATCCACCAGGTTGCCCAGGACCTGCGTGATCCCGCCGGGGCGGGGAAGCAGCGCGCGCTCGGGGTGTGCCAGGTACTGCGTCCCGAACTGCCCGCACCGCGGCGCGATCATGGCCACGCGCTCCCCGGCTTGCCGCAGCCAGTCCTGCGCTTCCGCCGCCGCGCCCCGTTTCGACGCCAGCCGGGCCTGGATGGCGAAGCAACGCCAGCGGACTTCCTCGGAGCCGCGCGCGTAGGCCGCGCGGATGTGGCGCTTTGCGTGGGCCGCGTCGTGTTGCGAGAGGATCAGGTGGAACCAGGCGCCGCGGCCGCCGGCCCCCGCGTGGCGGCACAGCGCCAGTCCTTCGCGCGCAGCGGCGGCGTCGGCCCCCGCCCTCGCGGCGAGCAGGTCCAGGCGCCCCCAGAAATCGGTGGCCTCCTGGTCCATCAGGAGGCGCGTTTCCTGGGGCGGAAGCTGAATCGTCGTCCATCGACCGAGGCGGGTCATCGCGGCGCGGGCGGAGGCCCGGGTCGTCGGCTGATCGACTTTGGGAAGCGCGTCGGCGTCCTCGGCGGCGCGGGCGAAGGCGCCGAGGGTTTCGTAGATGCCGATCCGGGCGATGAGGGCGCGGGCCTCGGCGTGCGGAATGCCGACCTGGCGGGCGAAGACGAGCGCCCGTTCCGCGGCGATCAGCGCGTCGGCGTGGCGCCCTTCGAACGAACACAGGGACGCCTCGGCCAGCGCAAACTCCGCGAGGATGTGCGGGTCGTCCATCCCCTCCGCCGCTTCGCGCGCCCACGCCAGGCACTCGAGCCCAAGCGTCGCTCGACCGCATTCGCACGCCGTGCGGGCAAGGCCCAGCGCGGCGGCCACCCGGGGCGGCGCGGCCGATGCTTCCTGGAACGCGCGCGTCCACCGGTCGTGGGCCCGGGCGAGCCACCCCGCCGCAAAGAAGGCCTCGCCGGCGAGCGAGCGGGCCGCGGCGCGTTCGTCGGGCGAAGCATTGGCGCGGTCGAGCAGGTCCACAAGCTGGTCGGCGGCGGCCTGCGCCTGCCCCGTCTTTCCCTCGGCGATCAGGAGGCGGACCCCCAGCGTGCACCGCTCCGGGTCCGTCCGCTGGATCAGCAGGTCCGACCGGTCGATCAGCTGCCGCGCTTCCCCGATCCTCCCACGGAACAGCGCCAGCTCGGCGCGGCGCAGGAGGACCCGGCCTTCCGCCCCGGCGCCCTGCAGGGCCTCGGCTTGGGTGAGAAGTTCTTCGGCGCGCGAAGCATGCCCGAGGCGCAGGCAGGCGGCTTCGAGGGCAAAGAGGGCCCGGGCCTCGGCGCGGGTGTCGCCGGCTCTCTTGGAAGCGGCGACAGCGCGTTCGGCGGAAGCCAGCGCGAGGGAGGCGCGCCCGCACAGGAGGTGGATCTGGGCGATGTCGCCGTGAAGGTGCTCCAGGTCGCCCTGCTCGGCCATGCGCTGGCGGATTTCGAGGGCGCGCTCGAAGGCGGCGAGGGCGTCGGCATGGCGTCCGACGCGGCGCAGCACGCGGCCGCGGGTCCGCTCGCAATTCACGACGAGGTCGCGATCGCCGGAGAGGGAACAGTGGGCGATGGCGTCCTCGATGGCATGGAGCGCCTCCGAAGTCCGCCCGCACGCCTCGAGCGCGTTCGCCTGGCGCTCGAGAATTTCGCCTGTGGAGTCGTCGTCGTCCCCGCCGCTCGCGGCCGCATCGGCGAGCCGCTGCGCCGCTTCTTCCGGCCGGCCATCGGCGAGCGCGAGTTCGCCGGCGACGCGTGCGGCAAGGCCGCGGAGGCGCGCCTCCGGGGCGGAACTTGCTGCGGAGGCGACGGCCTCGTACTCGATCCGCGCCTCGGCCGCACGCCCCAGGCGCAACAGCGTCAGCGCCAGGAGAAGCCGCCCGTGG
>JAIOPR010000318.1 GCA_021413805.1 Planctomycetota bacterium | reverse complement strand
CTGCCTGGACGGCGAAGCGAAGCACGGGGAGCCCGACGCGACGTTCGAGCGCGGGCCGAACGCGAACATCCACGATCCGAGGTCACTGGTCTGCCCGCGGCGCGGCGGGACGGACACGCTCCCGGAGGTGGATGTCCAGGTCACGGACATGACGCGGAAGCCGCCGGCGACTGGTTCTGGACCGGGGAAGCCCCGTCAGTAGAATCCCGCGCTGCTCGGCGAGGCGGGGGTTCTCCCTCCCTACCCTGATCCTGACCATTGGCCGTACCTGAGCCCCACCTCGCCGGGCAGCTTTCCCCCCTCACTGCGCCCGGGCTGCACGTCAGCCCCCCTCAAGCGCCTGGTTGCCTCGTCGCCTGCCCCTGGCGCTCCTCGCCGCATCGTCGCGCATCCCAACGTCGGTCACTTCTGACCGCCAGATCGGTCATTCCTGACCGCTCCCCACCCGGATTCCCGCGCCGCGTCTTTATCTGAGATAAATCGTATACCTCACTTGATTAGAAGCGATTGCCACGCGAACATGGTGGTGAAGAAAGAAACGAACGCGAACCACGAAACGGAAAAGGAGCCAGCCATGAAGAACACGACGAACGAAACGAAGGTCAGCCTGAGGACGCTCAGGATCGAGGGCTGGACGCACGAGATGATCGCGAACGCGGTCGAGGGCGGAATCCTGCGCCGCACCCGCCACGAAGGATGGGTCCTGCGCACGAACGGCGAAGCCCGAGTAAACCCCGATCAACGAGAGGAGCGCGCCATGACCACGAAGAAGGAAACGACCCTGAACGCGATCGCAACGCAGATCCTGCAGCTGAAGACGCTGGAAACGCGGAAGAGCGACAGCCTGGACTTCAGGGAGCAGGCGGTCTGGTCGCTGAAGCGCGCGCTGGAGATGGCCTACGAAGCGGGCCGGAAATCGGCGGGCGGGAAAATGAGCGAGGAAGCCACGAGGTTCTTCGCCTTCGCCGCAACGAATTAACCCCAACTACGAAGGAGCCAGCCATGAAGATCACGAAGAAGCAGGACGGAACTTTCCAGATCGCCGGGATCACCGAGGAGACGCTGGTGAAGATCACCAGCCTGCTCCATCTGCAGGACAAGGACGGCGAGATCTTCGACGCGATCGCGCAGGTGGTCGGGAGCCCCGCTTGGCAGAAGAACCCGCGGAACCACTTCAAGGGACAGATCCACGACGGGCTGATCCCGCTCGCCCGCTACAACGCGCTGATGGACACGCTGCACCTCTAACCCGACTACGGAGACGACCATGAAGACGACGCTGGCGCTGGAGACGATCCCGACGAACCCCGAGACGATGTCGCTGCCCGACATCGAGGACGCCATGGGCGCGCTCTTCCACGTCATGCAGCACCACTCGCGCCACTGCCGGAGCTGCTGCGCGCCGATCATCGACGCCGAGGGGAATCCCGGAAATCGCAGCGAAGCGTGCCCACAGGGCGTCCAGATGATCGAGATGCAGCACGCGCTGGAAGCGGCCTACTTCGCCAAGCCGCAGGCTGACCGGATGGCTTCGATCGAGGCCGAGATGGCGAGGGACCTGCGGTAGGCACTCCGCGGACTGACGCCGAAGCAGCGTTCGGCGCGTCCCTGACGAGTGCCGAACTTCGAGCTCACGCCGCGCTCCGACTTGGTTTTGAACCTCTACATCCGGGGGGGGGCGCAGCGCGCTCCGTGTCGGCGCTGCGCACCTTCCACACCGATTTCGCCGACGTGCAAGCATTCCGCGCGCCGCGAGTCCTCTCTCGCGGCGCCAATGACACGCCTGTCGCGGGAGACGCCTGCCCTACGCGTGCCGAACTTCGAAGTCACGTCTCGCTCCGAGTCGATTTTGATCCTCTACAGCTACACTAACTTCGCCAAGTGATTCCCTAGTTTCCGGACTTGATCTCGAGCCACTACAACCATGTGCGATCATCGAATCGAGCCTCTCATCGGCCCTCTCACCTCCGTCGAAAGCCATATGTCATTCTTCATATTGGACGTAACCATCCACAATCGCCCGCCCATCGCATCGCACTCCTGGGTCAAATCGCCCGTACTGATTCGCAGTACCTTGAGTGCGGATTCAATCGATGCTACCAACACCTCCGTTTCACTGATGCAGTGGATGTCAGCTATGGCCGTATCGTGAACTTGACGCTTCCACAAGAGCACCCCCCTGCCAATATCCAGCAGTGCCACGGAACCATCTGAGAATCCGGCTATCGCTCTAGAACAGGAGTAGAGGAACGAGACCTTGGATATCGCGGATCGGACCCCGAGTTCAATTTCGTGCATCTCCGAGAGACCTTGCGACACGCCGATCCGACTCTCATCCCACACTATCGCATGCCCGCCGCACGGGCACACTCCAATGCCCGTCGGAGAGAAGGCCGCCTTCAATCGATGTCGAACACTGAGCGTTCGGGTGTCCAGCAGTGCAATCGCATCATTCCGCCCCAGGATCGCGAGTGTTGAGCCATCAATGTTCGCAACAGAACAGAAAATCGATTCTTCTCCCAGAATTCGATTTGGCCTTCCGACACTACCGTCCTTTGACAACTCAACTGCGCCTTCGCCGCAAATGCAAACAAGGTCCTGATCCGTAGCAAAGCTAACACATCGGATCGGAGTTGGAGTAGAATACCTTCTTAGGACACTGCCGGTTCCAGAGTCCAGGACCGTGACTTCACCGTTCGTTCTTGTGATGGCTAGCTGCCCGCCATTGGGTGAGACCGCAATGAGCCTCACACCAGGGGAGAAATCTGAAGTGAGATTCGACGTTTCCTGACGCCAATCTACGTATTTAACCTGTCCAGATTGGAACCCAAGTGCCGCCCCGTTCTCATCCAATGCCACGCACCTCGGGGAGCGATCAAGCAGAAAGGAACGCTGCTCCCCGGTTGGGCTAGTTCGAACGATTGTTTTGTCATAAGACATTGAAACCAGCGCGCCTTCGTCAGTTTCAAGCACGGTTGTGACCATGCCCCGGTGTGAAGTTGCTAGTAGCTCAGGCTTCATCAGATTGAGCGATCTGAGGAGGTGGCCGTTATCAGTGCCAATGATCAGACGTGGCGTGGGAGCCCATCTCACGCAAATCGAAGAAGCGCGGTCGCTTTCAAGAGACATGTCAAAGGTCTTTGATCCACCATCCGCGAATACTATCAGTCCCGCACCTGTATCGCAACTGAATGACCATGTGTCCGATCTCGAATCACAAGCACCACACTCGAACAAGCCTTGCCTTTCGAATAGTACGGTCGTCTGCGAGGACTTCGCGCCAAGCATTAGAATTGCGGCCTTCTCACGATGAGCAATTGCCCATAGGTACCTGCCTCCCTTCGAAAACCCCCCCAAAAAGGGGGCTGCGGACCTGAGCCTTCGAAGCAGTCGAGTGTTCCGAAGTTCATAGGAGACACTTTGCACACTCCCATCCTCAGAAAACACCAGAATCTGGTCTCTGGCAACAAAGGTGAGTGCGGCGATTGGAGAGCACTGCAATTGCACGTGATTAAGAAGCGTCCTAGACTGGCGATCGAACACCCTCAGGAGCCCCGTCTCATCACCAGTCGCGACTAGATACTGGTCGTCGCTAATTGCGATGCTCGTAATTGGCGCATCGCTTGACATTGTATAGTGATTCGGAAACGCTTCAACTTTCAGGTTTTTCGTCATCGGGGCGGTCCCGCATTTTAGGTTATCCGGAGCGCAGCCAGGAGACAGAATTGCTAAGAATAAGCCAATTCCTATCGTTGGCCAATGGAATGCCTTCACTTCTTTGTCTTCTTGATTATGTCCTCCAAGCTCTTTCCCAACGCCTGGGCATCTCGAACACTCCTAATGACACCTGCAAGCTTCCTGGCTAAACCCTCAGCGTCCTTAATGCCCTTGTCAAGCATTACTCCGCGAAAGCCATCCCTTTCATTTTCAATCCAATAGGCAGCCGTGTCGGGGTCGCCATCTGCGGCGGCTTGCAAGGCTTTTCGCCACGGACTGTTGGGGTCCTTTGCCTGATCTCCAACAGCATCGAGAATGTCCTTTGGGCCCGTTGCGAAGGCGGTAACGATAGCGCCCGCAACGGCAATTGTGTTTGCGTACTTCCTCGCAAGTTCTGCGATGGTGATTGTCGGTTTCACTGCGGCCCCAGCCGCTCCTGTTGCGCGAGAGTACTTCAAGAACTGCTCGTCCGAAAGATCCTTTAGCCCGGTCTTCATGTCCCACCAGCGTTTTGTATTGCCGTGCAGTGAGTCACCGACTTTTGTCGCCTTCTCAGTCTCCACGATGTCAAGCTCAATGTCGACCAGTTTCTTATCTCCGCCTCCAATGTATACAATTGTGGCTTCGCCCTTTACGTATTTGACTCCCACTGCGCCATACAGATTCTTGCCAGACGTCGGCCGCAGAGCCTCTATCTTCTCCGTGAGCCTCGTGTGAGCGATGGTCCCGAGTGCGTTTGCGGCTTTACCTTTCTTCGCATACTCCTGGGCGATCTCGTCAACCGATTCATTGACCGCTTTCTGTACTGCATCTTCTACTTCGTCCCTGCCTGACGGATCGATGAATCCGGTGGGGCAATTGTTGGCATACGGATAAAGATTGGAATGCGGTACTGGGTCGCGGCTCACGAATCGACCCGTCATCGGATCGTAGCTGCGTGCCCGGTAGTGCATAAGCCCCGACTCGCCGTCCCGCTCGCGATTCGTGTACGAGAAGCGATTGTTCAGTCCGCCCGGCGTACCGAGGCCAATGTCAATCGGGTTCCCCCAAGCGTCGTTGAAGTCCGTTCCTGACACCAGGCCGCCGGCGCTCGTGACCTGGTGGACCGAGTTGAGCGCGTCGTTCATGAAGTAGCTCGCCGTCCCGCTGCCGTCGATGCGCGCCTGGCGCCCGTCCATGCCGGGACTCACGTAGATGGAATCGAAAACTTCGGTCGCGCCGCTCTTGTGGTAGCTGGCGAGGACGTCGCCGTCCGAGTTGAGGTCCCACTGGTTGTCGTCTTCGAATCCGAGCCCGACATGCTGCTTGCCGATCCTGTCGCCGGTGGGCGCATAGACGTACTGCCAGGAGCTGGTCGAAGACGAGTACGCTGTGATGCGCGCTAGGTAGTCCGTCAGAAATGTTGACGTCTCCGGCGTCCCCGCGGTCGTGACGGTCTTCGACGTCATGTCCCCGCGCTTCGCGTAGGCGTAGGCGACCGTTGTCGTGCCCCCGTCTCGGGATTCGCTCGAGAGCCGGTCCTCTTCGTCGAAAATGGAGACCGAATCACCTGTGGTGCCGCCCGCCACATCCTTTGTCAGGCGGTTGCCTCGCTCGTCGTAAGTGTACCCCACGGACAGACCGGTTCCCGAGGACGAAGGTGGCGAAGGCGTGACGGCGACGGTGGTGGAAAGTGCGGACAGATTTCCGCCGAAGACGGCGACTTCGAGGTTGGCGTAGGCGGGAGCGGGGATCGAGAACTCGTGCGTCTCGGTCGCGAGCCAGGAGTTGTCGGTGTACGTGAACGTGCTCTGGATGCCAAGGTGCCGGTAGGTCACGCCGGTCCGGCGGTCGCGCTTGTCGAAGGCGTACTCGATTTTCGCGAGCGAAGTGCCGCCTGCCGTCGCATGCTCCAGCGCCTCGAGGCGACCCTTGAGGTCGTAGGTCCGATTGATCGTGTTCCCATTACCCAGCGTCGTCGTGAGAAGGAATCCTGCCTCGTAAGCGAACGAGGCCTGAATCACGCCGTCGTTCTTGATCCCGATGACGCGGTTCGCGTCGTCGTACGAATACTCCTGAACGTGAGACCCCGCACCACCCGGATCGACCGTCGTCGTCGCCCGGCGTCCCTCGGCATCGTAGGTATGCACCACCGTGTGCCACGCCACGCCGGTGAGTTTCCACACCGTCTTGTACAGTTCGTGCGTATGAGGATCGGCGCCAGTGTCCGGCTTGTAGCTGGACTCCACCCGGATGCCTGAGACGCTTCCTTCGATGGCCAGCAGGCTGCCCGCAGGGTCGTACGTCCGGCTGATCTCCTCCCACAGGGCGCCTGATCCCTCGACGCCACTCACAGGCGGCTTGCGGTAGGTTGTAACCGTCAGGCGGTTCTTGATGTCGTAGGAGCTGAACGTCTCGTTGCCATCCTCATCCTTCTGGTACGTGACGTTCCCGACCGCGTCATACCGGATGAACGACTCGTGCCCAGTGCCCAGAGGCGTTGTCGCATTCGACTGACGGTTCGCGTCGTTGTACTCGTATTTCCAGGATGGGCCGCCGGCCGCTTCGCCCGGGGAGTTGTACCGGCGAGTCAGATTACCCGCGGCATCGAACCGGTAATCCATTCGAAGCGTGGTCGAGGCATCTTTCTTTGTCAGTTGAGCGGTCGCGCGGTTGAGCGAGTCGTACACAGTTTCGTGGTACAACCCTTCCGGGCCCGTCTGCACCGTGAGCCGGCCCCCGTTGTCGTAGACGCTATAGGTCCCATCGAGGGGATTGATATTGTCGTGCGATTCCGTCAATTGACCGCGAGAGTCGTAGGCGTTGGTGACGGGACGCTGGAACCCGGCATGGCCTGGAATGAGGATATCCGTCCCACGGACCTGTCCATCCTCGGCGTACTCCGTCAGCGTCTGGACGTGGGTAGGGTCTTCCTGGAGGACCTGCCGCCCAGCGTCGTCGTACAGATAGCTGGAGGTGTGCCCGAGGTGCGACGTGCGCGTCGAGACCATCCCGCGCCCGTTGTAGCCCATCACGGTCTGCCGGCCGACGGGGGGGACACCGAACACGAAACGCTCGGCCTCCTCGACTTGCTTGACGACGCGGCCCTGCTTGTCGCGGAAGTAGAACGTGCCGCTGTAGAACTCGAACCCTGTCCCCGAGTCGCACCAGGTCTCCTGGACCAGAAGCTGGCGCTTGCTGTCGTAGCCATACCGGATTTCCGTGTCGCCGCCGGGAAGGTCGGTCTGGAACAGCAGATTCTTGCTGTCATAGTGGTGGATCGTGATCCGCGGCGGCGGGTTGTCGTCAGAGCCTTTCACAATCTCGCGAGTGAGGTTACCCGCGTCGTCGTACTCCATCAGCGTGATCAGGTAGAGATCGGGCTCGGCCGTGGCGTCGACGAGGCGCGACGAGTAAGTCACTCGGTTCAGATCGTCGTACTCCATGTGGGTGGTGTGTCCGCCGAAATCGGTCTGGTCGGTTACGCGGTGAGCCTCGTCGTAGAAAACGTAGGCAGAGTCCCCGCGAGCGTTCTTGGTCGAGATCGTCCGCCCGAAGGCGTCGAACGTCTGCTCCAGGCCGTTGCCGTTCGGATCGGTCGTCTTGGTGACACGCCCTGCTCCGTCGCGCAGGTAGGTGTAGGTTCCGCCTCCGCTGTCCACCGGCGGAGTCACGGTATCGGCCTCATGCACTCCGTTGTAGGCATATGTCGTGACGCCGCCGAAGGGCTGCTCGCTGGTAGCCGTCTGTCCCATGGTGTTGTAGGTCATCTTGTAGGGCTTGGGCACGCCGCCGGCTCCCGTGATTCCATCAACCTGGACTTGGGAGGGCAGACCGTAGGCGCCGTATGTGTACGTCACCTTCTTGCCTTCCGGGTCGATCGATTGCAGAAGCTTGCCGCCTCCCGTATAGACAAAGGTCGACGGAAGGGAATCCTCAGGGCGAAGGATCGAGGTGACGTGACCGGATCCGTCGTACCCGAGTGTCGTGGCCTCCAGGAGCCCGCTCACCGGGATTACCTTCGTCACGGTGTTCAGGGTCGCGTGATACTCGTAGGTCGTGACGTCTGAGTCGCCCGGGAGTTGCACAGTTTTCACGAGGTCCATCACCCACGAAGCGAGCCCTTCGGACGCGTCGATGTAGGTGTACACGCTCTGGAGTCCGCTGGGATCGGTTGCGGAAAGAACGTTGCGACGTGCGTCGTACGTGAACAGCGTGGGATGCGCCGCGCCATGCATGGGATCGGCGATCGAGAATGCCAGGCTTCGCCGGTCGTCCACGTCGTACACCCAGAATTTGCCGCGGCGATCCTTGAAATGCGCCAGCGTCTGCAAGGCCGGCGGTGTGCCGGGTGTCTCGATGAACTCGTACGCGACCTCCTGGTGCTGGCGGGAAGTGACGCCGCCTGAGATAAGCGCGGGGTCCCAGATGGCGTTCACTCGCGCGATCGAGCTGCCTGAGGGCTCGTAGCCGATCCAGATGTCGTCCGCCGAACCTGCCGTACTCACCATGGCTGGCGTCCGATACGAGCACATCAAGTTCGGGACGCCCGTGATCGCGGCCAGACTTACTGGCGCCGCGGGCGGAGCGCCGTCGAGGCCGTAGTACTTGAAATCCCACTTCCGCATAGCCGTTGTGCCTCCCGGCGGCTTCACCTCGATTGAAAGCAACTGCCGGGTGGCGAGCGCGTACGTGAGATGGTAGGTGGTGCCGCCAGGATCCTGTACGTAGTCGAGCATGTCATTGAGATCGTAGAAGAACAGTGTTTCGCGGCCGTACCCGTCGATGACCTTGGTCAGCACGGTGGTTGCGCCGCGCGTGGAGACCGGGTTATCCAGGTAGACGAGGTCGAGGTGGTTGCTGTCCCGATCGGTGAATTTCAGGGCGCGGCCGAAGTCGTCGAATTCCCATTTTGCGCCGTTCGGAAGTTCGAGTTCCCACTGCGATGGCGTGGGGTACGGGTGGTCGATTTCCTTGACCTTTGCGGACATGCCGTACGAATCGCGCGGATACCACGCATTGTCGGCACCGTCGTAGTCGAACACAACCTTGCGGCCGTCACCGAAGGTGAGAATCCCCATCTGCCAGTGGAGAAGGTAGGGATGGGACCAGTTCTGGCCGCAGATCCCCTCGGACTGCGCGAGTGAATTGTAAGTCAGGCCAAAGCCTGCCGTCGGCCCGTGGCCTGCAGTCCCGAACAAGCCGATGGACAGGGTGAAATTGCCATTCGAAGCGTTCACGGACGAAGCCGGCCCCGCGGGGAGCGCGACCGAAGAGTCCTGGAATCCGAGGTTGTCCTCCCACGTCCACATCTGATCGCCGACGTATAGGCGATTGGAGCTATCAACCATGAGCCCGTGCAGGTCTGAGGTGGCCCCAGGAATGCTGTACGCGGGACTGGGCGTCCATGAGGAGTCATCTGCGCTGGTGGAGTGCGCGAGGCCAGAGGGAGTGAACACGAACCTGTGGTAGACGCCCGTACGGTCCTGAATGACGCAGCCATCGAGCTCCGGGCTGAAGCCAGACGCCCAAGTCACATCGGTTCCGCTGACCCCGATGCGGTGCTTGAGGTGGTAGGCAACTCCCGGCTCAAGTTCTGCGAACGTGATGTGAGGAACGGCGGCGCCATCAACGAAGAGGCCGCACGCGGGAATCCCGCGAAGTCCTGAATAGGCCCGCACCGTGGACGACATGCCGGGCGTCACGTACATGAGTGTCGGGGTGTAGATGGAGCCGGTCTTGTTCGTTCTCAGCCACAGCGCCGCGCCCCGGTGACAGACGATGTCGTCAAGGGGCGGGGCGCCGAATTCCGGCCCCATGGTTGTGCCGGAGCCGGGCACCGGCGTTCCTGCGGCGCCGTTCATTGAAACGTGGAGTTGGCCGCTGGCCGACCCGGGGATCATGTGCCAGATATCCCCGGGTATTGCCGGATTGGGCGGAGAGAAGAGCACAGTGATCATGCTGTAGAAGAAAACAACATTTCCGCTCGAGTCGAACGTCGCCTGTCCGAACCTGCCGAAATACGTGGCTGTTCCGACGCTCACGGTCGTGGTGGAGATTCTGTCGATCTCAGACCAGACGCCGGCCGGGGAACGCGAAATGTGGTAGAGATCCATCACGGGCGAGTCAAACCCGTTCAGGTCCGTCATCCAGTTGGACTTGAGAAAGAAGGCATGGACGGTTCCATTGTCGCTGACAATCGTGTCGATTCCGGCCACGGAAAGCGTCGGGTCTATTTCCTCGTAGGCAACCTCAGCCTCGGCCATGTTGTCGTACCCGCCGTCCCAGCCCACGCCCTTGTTTAGCGAACCTGTATGCCCGTAACGAAGATGTGTGTCGTCGAAGTTGACGGTTCTCGCGAAATGGATCAGGCCATCGGGCGCGGGTGTTCGAATACCTTCTCCGAGCGGAATGTAGTCGTGTTGGCTCCACCGCGGCCAATTCGCGTTCGGCACTCGGGGAGCGGGAGCCTGGGCGTCGGCAAGTCCTGCTGCGACGGCCAACGTCAACAAGGCGAAAATTTGAATTCGGTGGCTACTGGGCATGTTCAGAGATCTCCTTGAGAGCGGCCTTGGCCGCGTCGGACAGGTGAGAATCCTTCGCCTGCATTTCCACAACGACTTCGCGACCAACATCCTTGTAGGAGATCAGGGCGGAGCGGAATCGCTCGGCGCCTGTTTTGTCCCCCCGGTCGATGCTCTCGACAAAACTGCGCGCGATCGAGCCCGCCATCGTCTTGTCCATCGCACGCCCGATCTTCTTCTGTTCTGCCGTCGGACCCGCGCCAGTAGGTTGGCCACCGGACTGCCCAACTGCGGCACCCAAGTCTGCAGGGGACTTGCCGGAGCCGGTCGGCGACGCGCCAGACGGTTCCACCGCCGGCGCATTCCCGGCAGGCCGCACCCTAACGACCAGAAAGGCCGTCAGGGCAGCCAACAGGCTGGCGGCAACCAGAAGTCCCGCTCGAGAGGAGAATTTCATCTTCTAATTCTCATCCACCGCGTTGTCTACCGCCCCGACTCGGTACTCGTAGGCGGTGCCGTTCGTGACCGGCTTGTCGAGGTACTTCAGGTTAAGGAGCGGCTTCGAATTCAACTGCTCCCAAGCGCCAGCGGCCACGCGGCGATAGACGTTGTAGCCGAGAAGATCCGGCTCCTTGTTGGCGTTCCAGCTCACCTCGACCCAGCCATCACCGCCCAACACCCTCACACCGCTGGGAGCGGCAGGAGGAACAGTGTCGATCGTTACAACGCGCCCGGAGCTAAGACCGGATGCAGTAGAACCTGAGGATGCCTGCTGGCTTGCCTGAATGATGTGGTCCCTGTCGGCAAGCGTCACGGTTGTGAAGATCTCAAACACTCCCGTCGTGCCGTCGGCAGTCCCGGCACCGAGGAAATCGAGCCCTTCGTACAGGTTGACGACATAGCCCGGCAGAGCAAGGCCCGTGATTCGGGGCGTGTTGTCATTCGTCTTGCGGGTGTTCGAAGCGTCTAGCGTGGGCGGCCCCGGCGGGGTGCCTCCTGTGATGACGGCGGAGATTTCGTTCGAGTTTGAACTCTCGTCGCCGCCCGTCGCCTTGGCGGTCACAACGTAGTAGTAGGTCCCGGGCGTCAGGCCGGAATCTGTGAACGTGGTCCCGGAAATCGGGCTCGGCGTCAGCTTGGCGTACCCACTCCCGCTCGTGCCGCTTCGCCAGACGTTGTACCCCAGGAGATCCGACACCCCGGTCACCTCGGACCAGTGGAAAGTTGCGCCGGTGTCGGTGGTCGAATCGAGGGTGAGGCCGGAAGGCGTCGGGTATCGCGGCGTGGCGCCTGCAGCGGACGAGAGCGTGCTTTCGTTCGTGGAGGAATCGACCGCCATGACCTTGTAGAAATACGGGGTGTCGTTCGTCAGGCCGATATCAGAATACGCCGGGCTCCCGACCACGGACGAAGTGATCCTCAAGAAGCTGCCCCCGACCGTTGCGGCGCGATAGACGTAGTAACCCGCGAGGTCGCCTTCGGAGTTCGTGTCCCATGTCAGTGAGACCGAGCGATTTCCGGCGACTGCAACAAGCCCTGTCGGCGCCGCGGGTGCGGTCCCATCCACGGGGGTGGCGGCCACGACCGCACAACCCGCCGACTCGGTAGGCTCGGTCTCCAGCGCCGTCACGGTGAAGTCATAGGAGGTTCCGTCGATAAGGCCCGTCACCGTGAAAGACGTCAGCGCCAGCGGAGTGCCGTTCGCCGTGATCCACGTCGTTGCCCCGGTCGCGCGATAGTAGACGTTGTAACCGCCGAGGTCGGTCTCAGCATTCGGGCTCCAGGTCAGAGCAACCGTCGTGTCCCCTGGCGTCGCGGCCAGCCCGGTCGGCGGGGCGGGCGGAATCGTGTCGATCGATTCGGAAGCTACCGCCGATGCATCGCTCACGTTGGCGTGGGTATCGATGGCCCGCACCACGTAGAAGTAGCGGGTGTTCACGGAAACAGCGGTGTCGGTGTAGCTCACCGTCGCCCCGACTGGCGGCAAAACGGCGACGCCGGTTCCATAGGGGCCGCCTGCTGCCGTCGCGCGGTAGACGAGGTAGCTCCGGAGATCCGAGTCGGTGCCCTTGGGCCACGTGAGCGTGATGGACGAGGAGCCGTTTGAAGTTGTGATCGGCCCCGGCGCTGCGGGCGGCGTCAGGTCCAGCCTCGCCCCCCAGATGTCCTGCACCGTCGCGGAGCCATCGGTCCACGTCGCGAGGAACTGATCCAAGCTGCCGTTTCGAGCGAGCGTCGGCTGAATTTCGCCGAACTCCGGATCGTCGCTCAGCACAAAGAGCGGGCCTGTCGGCGTCCCATCGGCCAACAGGGCTTGCCCGTACGCGCCGCGCATCCCGCCGCCCGCAAGGTCGAAGACCGTCACCCAGCGGTTGGAATTCGGAATCCAGGCAACGGAGCTGTCGCTGCTGGCCTTCGTGTTCGTCTCAACGCTGAACTCGCTTCCCAGGAGAACTCCGTCCGTCGCCCTCACGCGGCGCCCATGGACGTTGGTCTTTCCCGTGGGCGGATTGTTGTCGAACGTCACCAGGTATTCATTCGAGGTCGCGCTCCACGCGATACGGGCGTCGTAGTTGGACCCGGGGTCCGTCGAAACGAGGATTTCGGCGAAGGCCGCTGTCCCGAGCGTCGCGTCGAACGCCCGCCCGCTCACCTGCTTCGGCGCGGCCGCGATAGCGTCGTCGTAGGCTTCCCATGTGAAGAACCACTGCGACAGCGTCGAGTTCCAGACGACGCTCGGCCGCGCGTGGACGCTCGTCCCTGAAGCCGGTCCGACGGGCGTGTCTGAGGTGATAACCGAACCGTCCGCGCCCCGCACCTCGGCCCAGGTCTGGTGAAAGGTCGAGCCCGCGAGGAATCCGGTCCAGGTGATGCAAAACCGATCGGTGCCGTTCGAAGCGATGTCAACCGTGGTGACCCGGTTGGACAGAGCCGGATCGTTGATCGTCGAGACGGAGAGCAGGGCGCCTGTCGGGCTGTACCGCTTGAAGACGATGAGGTTCCCGTCCCGGAGCGCGACCCCGAACACGCCTCCGCCCGCCGACGCAAAGGCGACGTGGGGCTTGCGCTGGAGCGTGCTTCCGGTCGCGACCGCGAAGGTCGGCCCGATGAACGTGCCGTCGGGAGCCACGCGGCGGGCGTAGACATCTTCACCCGAGGTTGTGAGCGCGCTGACCGCGATCGCGGCTGTTGCCTTCGAAGTCCAGACGACGAAGTACTGGCCGGCGCCGAACGCGCACTGCGATTCGAAATCAGCCCGGGCGGACTCCTTGCTGATCGCCTCGGGCTTGCCGATGATCGGGTCGATGCGTATCGGGTACGTCGCGCCGCCGAGCCAAGTCGCAGGAACGGTCACGATGAACGTGAACCCGTCGGCGACTTTCGTGTACTGAACGTCGCAGTCGTGGACATCGCCCGCCGCATCGAAAGCGCGGGTGGTCCCGATGCCGAGGACACGGTCGCCCTGGCCGTTCACCAGCGTGATCGGCCCGTCGGTCGTGAAAACGGTCGCCGTCGAATCGCCGTCGAACGTCCGCTCGATCTCCAGCGGCATGGTCAGCTTGCCGTAGAGCCGGATTTTTCCGGTGCCGCCGGACGAGGGGATGATGACGCT
>JAIOPR010000083.1 GCA_021413805.1 Planctomycetota bacterium | reverse complement strand
GGGCCCCAGATGAGGTGGGGGCGCAGCGCCACGGTGGCGAGGTCCGGGCCATTCGCGGCGAGAACAAGACGTTCGGCGGCGGCCTTGGTTTCGGCGTACGGGCAGAGAAATCCGCGGGGATAGGGCGCCGTCTCGTCCACGCCGTCCTGGTCCTTGCCGTCGAAGGTGACGCTCGGGGAACTGGTGAAGACGAGCTTGCGGATGTTGTTGGCGCGGCAGGCGGCGAGGACGTTTTGCGTGCCGGTGACATTCGCACGGACGTAGTCCTTCCGTTTCATCCCGACGCCGGCCTTCGCGGCGACGTGGAACACGATGTCGCAACCGGCCGCGGCCATCGTAACGGCGCCCGCGTCGGCGATGTCCCCCCGGTGGTGCTCGACATTCGTTTCGGGATGAGGTCCGCGCGAAAAGCTGCGGACGGTGTCACCCCGCGCGACCAGGCGGCGGACGATCGCGCCGCCGAGAAAACCGCCGCCGCCGGTCACGAGCGCGATCATCGGCCAACTCTCGCTTCGGCCCAAACCGCGAGTTTCTCGCGGAAGATCTTGGCGTTGTGGCGGATGTCCACCGGGAACGAAGGGTGGAACAGGATCGGGCGAATCCCGCGAGTGTGCTCGAAACCGCTGCCTATCGCCCGGAGTTCCTCGATGAGCTTCGCGTGGTTGGCGTTCCTGGACTCCGCGTGGAGCTCGACACAGAGAACCGGGACCTGCTGGCCGGGTTGGCCTACACCGACAAGCGCCGTGCGGCGGACGGCAGGGTGGGTGTTGAACACCGCCTCCACGGGAATCGAGTACAGAGTTCCTTCGCGAGTCCGGACGCGATGGGATTTGCGGCCGCAGAACCAGACACGCCCCTTTTCGTCGCGATAGCCGAGGTCGCCCATCCGGTGCCAGAAGCCGCCGGAAGGATCGGGAATCTTCGCGAGCGCTGTGGCTTCGGGGCGATTGAAGTAAGCGCGCGTGACGATGGGGCCCTTGACGGTGATTTCGCCGGTTTCGCCATCGGGGACGCGGAGGCCATCGGACCACTGCGCGATGGGCTCGTCCGAGATCCTGATGATGGCGAGCTCAACGCCCCCGACGGGACGGCCCACACAGACGCCCGCGCCGCGTTCGGTTTCGAACCGCGTCTCGCGCAGGATTTCATCGCTGCCCATCGAGCAGACGGGAAGCGCTTCGGTGGCGCCGTAGGGCGTAAAGACCTGCGCGCCCGCAGGCAGGCACTTGGCGAGGCGTTCGAGCACGGGAGCGGCGACAGGTGCCCCGGCCGAGAGCGCGCGCTTGAGCGTCGGAAGAGTGCGCTTCTGATCGACGCAGTAGCGCCCGAGGCGGTCGATGAGCGCGGGGGAGCCGAAAAGGTTCGTGGCCTTCCAGTCGTCGATGGCACGGACGAGTTTGCGCGGGTCGGCGCTTCCGGGCCGCGAAGCATCCATGTCAGGGACGATGGCGGTCATGCCGAGGGCAGGGCCAAAGAGGGCGAAGAGCGGGAAGGTGGCGAGGTCGAGTTCACCGGGTTCCATGTGGTAGACGGCGCGCAGGACCTCGACCTGGGTTGAGAAGATGCCGTGGGTGTATTGGGCGCCTTTGGGCGAGCCGGTGCCGCCGCTGGTGAAGAGGATGGCGGCATGCTCGTCGGGGAGAGTGTCGGCCATGGGGAACGGATCGGAGGGCGCGGCGCTTTCGAGCCGAGCGAGGGTCGGGCCGCTCCAGCCGAATTTCCGGCCGACGGTCACCATGGTCTTGAGCGTGCGTCTGCCCCAGCCAAAGAGGAGCCGGGCGATGTGCGCCTTGGGGATTCCGATGAAGGCTTCGGGTTGCGCTTCGTTGAGGCAGACGCCGAGGTTGCGGATCCCGAGGCCGGGGTCAACGAGCACGGGGACGGCGCCGATCTTGAACAGCGCGAACGTCAGCGCGAAGAACGCGGGGCTGGGTTTGACCATGAGGACGGTGCGCGTGCCGCGGGCGAGACCGAGTTTCGACAGGGCGTGGGCGATCCGGTCGGTGCGGGAGTTGAGTTCGGCAAAGGTGAGTTGTTCGTAGCGCGGGGCGTCTCGCCCGCCGTCGTAGTGCTGGCAGATGACCGCCGGGCGGTCGGGTTGCGACTGCGCCATGCGCGACAGGTGCGCGGCGACGTTGACGGTGGCGGCGGTCATGGGGCGGCGGCGGGTTGGCGCGCGACAAACCCTGCGATCAGCGGGATGACCTCGGAAGCGGCATCCTCGAGGATGTAGTGTCCACAATCGTCGAAGCTGTGGACCTCGGCATCGGGCCAGTGCGCCTGGAATTCCGCGAGGAACTGGCGGTCGAAGACGAAATCTTTCGGTCCCCAGCAGATCAGGATAGGTGTGTTCCTGAAGCGATGGAGATTCGACTCGACGTCCTTCAGGATGTCGTAGCCGCGATCGCCAGGGCGGAGCGGGATGTCCTGCACGAATCGGAGCGTGGCGATGCGGTTGGCCCAGGAATCGTACGGCGCGGTATAGCCGGCGCGTTCGACGGCCGTGAGAGACCGGCGCTTGCAACCGACCTTCGTAGCTCTCGAGCTGAACATATTAAAGCCACGGACCAGCAACGCGCCCAGCGGCGTGCGGGCGAGTGCCAGCGACCACGGGAAACGCTTGGACTTGGGCAGCGGGAAAGCGCCCGTATTGAGGATGACGAGGCGCTTGATGGCCTCGGGGTGGCGGACGGCCCAGGCCATGCCGATCATGCCGCCCCAATCGTGGACGACGAGCGTAAGGTTCTGCGTCGCACCGCAATGCTTGAGCAGCGCTTCGAGATCATTCACCCGGTTTTCGAGACTGTACGTGTAGGCATCGTCGCCGGGCTTGGAAGAAAGACCCATGCCGATGTGGTCGGGGACGATGCAACGGTGGCCGGCGCGAAGGGCCTTGACGAGGTCGCGGTAGTAGAACGACCACGTCGGGTTGCCGTGGACCATGACGATGGTTTCGGTGGTGCCGGTCCGGGCCTGCGGTCCTTCGTCGAGATAGTGCAGCGACTGGCCGTTGCGGTCCAGCCAGTGGTGCTCGAACGGATACAGGTCGGGGTTCTGCTTCACGAGCTTTTCCCAGCGTGGTGGCAGCGCCGGGGCAGCCATGTCTACCATTCCGCGCCGAGCATCAGGCAGTTCAGGCCGCTGCCGATGCCCAACAGGCCAACGCGTTCACCGGGACGGAGAAATTCGCGTTCGACCGCGAGAGCCATGGTGAGCGGAAGCGAAACCGTGCCCATGTTGCCGAGGAACTCGAAGGTCGAGAAATCCTTCTCTTCGGCGATGCCGATGGCTTTCAGGATCGATGTCTTGTTCGCGCTTCCGACCTGGTGACAGATGACCTTGTCGACCTGGCCGGCGGCCCACCCCATCTCCCCGAGGAACGCACGCCAGGTCTTGACGCCGAGTTCGACCCCGTGTTTCAGGACGGCGACGGGGTCGGCCGTCATGTGCTGGACGAACTGGCCGGACTCAGAAGGGCGCATGCCCCACGTGCAGAGCGTGTGGTGTTCGGGCGCGGCCTGGACGACTCCGCCAACCAGGCGCGGGGACTTTGCCGCGCCGGGGTTCCTCGGGAATGAGCCGTCCGTCAGGAGCACCGCCGCCGCGCCGGAACCGCCTGTCAGCGTGGCGAGGCAGGACTTGAACATCTCCAGGTTGCGCTGGCGGAGCATGCGTTCGATGGTCTGGTCCACGATTTCGCGCGCGGTTTCGCACGAGACGACGAGGCCGGCACGGATCTGCCCGAGCTCAATGCGGTTCGCAACGTCAAGCATGCCGTTGAGCATGCCGAGGCAGGCGTTGCTCACATCGTAGACCGCGGCGTTGGAAGAGACACGCAGGGCGTCGGCAACCCGGCAGGCCGAAGCGGGCTCGAAATTTTCACGGCAGACGCCCGCGTAGACCACGCTTTCGACCTGGGCCGCGGGCACGGCGGCCGCGGCGAGGCACTTGCGCGCGGCCGCAATCGCACCGTCGGTCAGCCGGAAACCCGCCGGCCACCAGCGACGTTCGACGATGCCGGTAAGCGCTTCGAGCTGCCCCTTGGGCAGGTGCAGCTGCTCGTAGAGCGGCTTCAGGCGCGCCTCAAGCTCGGCCGACGTCACGAGGACGGGAGGCAGCTCGTAGCCGAGGGATTCAATCGAAACGCGCGTGTACTTCATGGTGCGGCGGACTCCCTGAGGGGCCTGGGAAATCGGGCGGGCATACTACATAAACGGCGGCGAAAGGCCATAGCAGGAGCGGGGAGCGGGGGTGATTTCTTCACGCGCAGAGTTCACGATGAGGGATCCGCTCTTGATTCCGCCTCTGGTGGCGGCCTACGATGCATGTTCGTGCGTCCGTTGTCTGTTTCTCGGCCGCCCAGCCATTCAAAACCCGGAGCCTTCATGAACCGCCTCTTCTCCTCCGCGCTCCTCGTCGCCGCAATCGCCTCGCCGTCGTTCGCCGAGGACGCCTCGACCGTCGTGATGCTCCGCAATTCGGGCGGGCCGGTCATCGAGATCGTGGGGCCCGATGGGAAGTCGCTCGGGCAGACGGTCTCCACCGGCTGGAGCGTCGCCCTTTCGGAGGGCCGCCCGCAGATCAGCGCGCTCTCCGCGAACCAGGCGCTGGTAGTCTGGTACGGGCCGGGAGGCGCGGCCGTGTCCATTCTGCAGGCGTCCGGCGGCACGTTGCGGGAGGTCTGGAGCGACGCCTTCGAGCCGGGCTGGTCGATCCAGGCGGCGCGCGACTTCAACAAGGACGGGCGAGCTGATTTCCTGATGGTCAAGAGCGCGGGCGACGGCGACAGCCGGTCGTACTCCTGCGCGGTCGCGGTCTGGGACAAAGACAAGGGGATCGACGTCGTCACCGACCCCGTGACGATCATTCCGCGGTGCCGTGGCGGGTACTTCGCCACCGGGGACATGGACGGGGACGGCGCGGCGGACCTCGTCTTCCACAGCTTCGACTACGGCGGGTCGTACGAGACCAGCCTGTTCATGCTCAAGGGGCACGGCGACGGGACCGTCGATGCGGAGCCGAAGAAGGTCTTGCTGCTCACAAGTCCCTTCGCCGCGTCGAACCCGGTCCTCGAGGACCTCGACGGGGACGGCGACCTGGACGTATTCCTGCCGCCGGACGACGACGTGGCCGACGAGGGGCAATGCCATGTCGCGTTCAACCGCGGCGACGGACAGATGGAGAACCTGAAGGAATCGGTGGACCTTCGCCCTGAAAACGAAGGGGGCTCGGGGGACAATTTCATCGCGTCGGCGCTCATGGCCGATGTGGACCACGACGGGAAACTCGACCTGGTCGCCTGTTGCACTTCCATCCCGGAAAAGAAAAACGAGTTCCGGGTCCATCGCGGCCTGGGCAACGGGCAATTCGAGGAGAAGGGCAAAGTGCTCGCTTCCGGGGATTGGGACAAGAACCCGTTGCCCGCGCTCGCCTGGATCGGCTGGCCCGGCCGGGACGCGCAGGCGCCGGCGGCAGAGCCCCCGACGAAGCAGGACATGGAAACGTGGTGGACAGCCCTCGGCTCCGCGAAGCCTCGTGAAGCGGCGCGCGCAATGGGGTCGTTCCTGCGGGCGGGGGCTGCGGCCGCGCCGTTCCTTGTGGAGCACGTTCCCCCCAGCGGTGCCCTGGATGAAGAACGTGTGCGGGCACTCATTCACGATCTCGACGACGACGCGTACGAAGTGCGCGAGAAGGCAACCGCGGCGCTTCTCGGGCTGGCCGACGTCGCGGTAGTGCTGCTGAAGAAGGAAATGGACGAGACCGCGTCCCCCGAGGTCAAGGCGCGGCTCCGGCTGATCCTCGACGCGCCGCCGACGGGCAAGACGGCCGAACTGAAGCCCGAAGATGGCGCCATGGTCCGGTTGATCGCGCTCCTGGAGGCCATCGACGCTCCCGAGACCCGGGAAGCGGTCGCCCGGCTGGTGCAGCCGAACGTTTCCATCGCGGTCCGTCGTGCGGCTGGCGACGCGGTGCGTCGCCAGAAGCGCTGACGCCCGCGGCTCATGATGCCGCAGGTCCGGCCGCACATCCCGAGCCGAGGCCGCTTATCATCAATCTCGTGAACGCAGAAATCGCCTATCTCTTTCGGCACGCCCTTCTCCGCGATGCCGCCTACCAGCTCCAGCTCCCGGGAGACCGCGCGCGGCTTCACGCCCTCGCCCTCGAGCTGATCGAGGACGTCTGCGGCGGCCGCGCCCCCGCGCTTCCACCCTCCGGCACGGGCAGCCCGGACGAAGGCGCACCCCACGCGACGGACCCGTTCGCGGAAGAACTGGCATCCCACGCACGCCTGGGGACAGCGCCGCGGGAAGTGCGGGCGCTGTACCTGGAACGCGCCGCCGAATTCGCAAAGCGGAACTTCCGGGGCCGGGACTCCGAGAGGCTCTGGCGCGAGCTCGCGGAGATTTCCGACGGCTGCAAGGAGGGCGAAGCGGTGCGGCAGGCGGGGATCGTGGCGTTCGACGGGGGCAGGTACTCGGAGGCTGAGCGATTGCTGGAGCGGGCGCGTGAGCTGCAGCGAAGCGGCGGGCACCGCCGTCACGAAGGACTCGTGCTGAACAACCTGGGCCGCGTGTTCAAGGAAACGGGAAGGGTCCCCGAGGGCGAAGCCGCGATGAAAGAAGCCCTCGAGGTCCACCGGGAGTCGGGCCACAGGATCGTGCAGGCGGACATCCTGCTGAACCTGGCCGGGCTCTGGCAGGAATCAGGCCGCATCGACGAGGCCGAGAAAGCGCTCGGCGAAGCAGGGACGATCTATCGCGAGGAAGGCGACCCTCTCTCGGAAGCGCAGACGCTGGCGGCTTCGGCCGCGCTCATGATCTACAGCGGCCGGCTGGAGCGCGCGGAGGAGCTCTTCAATGAGGCCCTCCCCTGTTTCCGAAAAATGAAGCGCCGCCGCTCCGAGGGAATCGCGCTTGGGAACCTCGCGGCTGTCTACTACATGACGCAGCGCGGGGACCTCGCGGAGCGCTGCCTGGACGAAGCGCTCGTGATCCACCGGGAAGTCGGAAACCGTGTGTACGAGGGGATCGCGCTTGGAAACCTCGGGCTCCACTACCAGGAGACGGGCCGGTTCGAACTCGCCGAGGCGAGGCTGACGGAAGCGCTGGCGATCCAGCGGGACATCGGGAACGTGCGGTCGGAGGGAATTGCGACGGGGATCCTCGCGATGCTCTACGAAAAGGTCGGGCGGCTGGAGGAGTCCGAGCGGTGTTTCCTCGAAGCTCTCGCCATCCACCGGCGTGTCGGCAACCGGCGGTTCGAAGGGTTCCACCAGTGCGCCTTTGCGCTTCTGCTGGTGGCGCGTGGGAAGGTCGAGGAAGCGCGGGATCGCTGGAAAGCAGGCGCGGCGCTGTTGGTCCAGGTGGGCGATGCGCGCGGGCTTCGGGAGATTTCGAAATCCGCGCGCCAGGCCTGCGAAAAGGCCGGGGTCGCGCCGTTCGAAGGCGCGGTGGAGTAAAGATCGGGGCGTCGGTCCCGGCAGTGTGGAATTTCGCGAACCTCCGGGCGCGCGCCGCGATGGAGCCGCAGTACGCGCCGGTCGCCGCCGACTACGTCACGCGCTACCGCGAAGGCCGGCCGATGTGGGTCAACGTGATCGACGGGAAGATCATCACGCGGCCCAAGAAGGGCTTCTGCGCGACCCCGACTATGAAGGATTCCACCAGGACCGCCGCGAGTTCCTGCGCCGCCTGGGAGCCCTCGCCGCCGCCCTTCTCGCCGCACCCGTGATAGCGGCCCGGCGCAGAGCACGCTCTTCCCTTGCCAGTTCACTCGCCTGCCGCCACGCTTGAACTCCGCGCATCAAGCGCCCTGGTGGCTGCTCATGGAAAGTCGCCACACCGCATGCCCTCAAGAGAACAAAATGGCACCTGTCATCCCGGCCAGGCTATTTCAGACCTGGCGCGACGCGAAAAATCTTCCGCCGCGAATGCGGGAGGCGACGGAACGCCTTCGGTCCAACAACGCGGGTCTCGAACACCAGGTCTTCGGGGACGCGGATTGCCGGGACTACCTGGACGCCCATTTCGGAACGGAAGTGCGGCAAGCGTTCGATGACCTCGTGCCCGGGGCCTACAAGGCGGACCTCTGGAGGTACTGCGTCCTGTACCGGGAGGGCGGCATCTACCTCGACATCAAGTTCGTCGAGGTCGGCGAATTTCGGGTTTCAAGCCTGCTTGGACGCGAGCGTTTTGTGCTGGAGAGAAAAGTGAACTTGTGGAGACCCGGCAGCTGGGGCCTCTACAACGCGCTTCTCGTTTGCCTGCCCGGCAACGAAGTCCTGAAGACCTGCATCGGGCGAATCGTGGAGGGCGTCAAGCTGAGGGCCTACATGAGCAGTCCCATGCACCTGACCGGTCCCGGACTCCTGGGCGAAGTTCATTTTGGTATTCAAAACACCCCGGAGGAACTTTCGAGAAAGGTGCAGCCGTTTGACCTCTGCTATGCGCAGGAGGGGGGAGCCGTTCTAAGGGATCGGGCCAGAGTGCTCCGCGAATACCCCGAGTACCGGCGGGAATTGAAGGACTTTGCGGTGACGGAGCACTATTGGGATCTCTGGCACAGCAGACGGATTTACAAGCACTCCCCGGTTTAGAAATCGGCATTTCTCCCGGGGAGCGAGGGGCACTCCGCCCTTCTCTAGTCCCCCTTCAGTTCCTTCCCTTCCTCGTCGTACGTGCGGAAGCTCGGCGACCCGTCGGAGCCGATACCCAGCGACGCGCGCACGGTTCCAGCCTTGTCGCTGAGATTGAGGCCACTGCCTGCGTCGCTCGATGCCAGGGCGACGAGGTTGTTCCCTTTCGCGTCCGAGAAAGTGACTGCACCCGAGCCGTCCGCGTTGATCGCGAGACCGATCCGCGGCTTCCCCTTTGTATCCGTGAACACCTGCGCCCCGCTGCCATCCGCATTCAAGGCCACGGTGTAGCGCACCTTGCCGCCCCCGTCGATCATCGCAATGACCGGCATGCCGGTGTCTTTGGCCGTTGCAAGCACCATCTTCATGTCCCCGTCGGCATCCACGATTTCGAGGCGCTTCACACGGATCGTGTCCGTCGTCTTCGGGTCCTCGGCAACCGCGTTTCCGTGGAAGTAGAGGTTCATGGCGAGCGTGGCGGTGAGGGAAGTGACGACGCAGGCGGCGAGCATGAGGGCGCGGTCGCGACAGGTCATGGGTGGGGCTCCAAGGATGGGGGATGGTGTTGTTCCGGCACAGTATCCAACAGGGGGTGTTCTGGACCAGAGATGGAAAAAGTCGACGGGCGCCGACTCCCTTGATTTGCGGCCCTCCCGGGGTCTAGAGTTGCGGTTCGCATGGCTCTCCGCACCTTCGTCTTCGCCACGACCCTTGCCGTGATTCTGGCGGGGTGCGGAACGCCGTCAACCGGTCCGGCCGATCCCGCGCCGACGCCAGCCCCGACGCCCAGGCCCGAGGACACAGGTCTTGAAGCAGCCCGCAGTTGGCTTGCCGGGAAGATCGGTGAGCAGAAGCTCGATATCGCGTTCGACGGGCCATCCCTGGGGCTGGCGCCGCCATGCGTGCTCGACATCGAATACGGTTCCGGGCACGGCGGAAGCCTCGCGTTCGTGCGGCTCGAAGTCGGCGCAACCACGACGAAATGCGAACGGGTGAGCTGGCAGGCTTATCTCAAGGATCCGGCAAAGATCCCCGGCGGCGCAAGCCGTGCGGAAGTCCCCACGACGACGGCAGCACCGCTCCTCGACGCTGTCCGTGCGATGTCAGCGGCGCGCGTGACGATTCCCGAGAGCAAGCAAGCATGGTCCTCCTCGGGCGATTTCTTCGTCCTTGTCCGGGTGATTGGATCCGGCGCCACTCCGGATAAGACGTGGGAGTTTGCCGGATATTCGGGAAGCAGAGGGCAATCCGTCTACGCCGCACCACAAGTCGTCGTCGCTCGAGCCCGGGAAATGCTCGATTCCCTCGTGTGGACCCCGGTTCCGACGGACGACCTGCGGAAAACCCACTTTCCAGACGCCTTCACGCGCGACCGCGAGATCCTTGGGACGGAATTCCACTGGTGGGTGATGGAGCGGTCCATCGAAGCTCTGGGGTGGTTCGGCGACCGGAGCGCCATCCCGACCATCACGTGGATCCGCGACCATGCGCACAAACTCATCCAGCGCCAGGAGGTGAAGATCCGGCACATTCTCGAAGAGCCCGGGGTCTTCCTCGAAGGGCCGCCCCGCGAAGTCGCAGAGTAGTTCCCGCGCCCTTGAGACGCCGCCCCGGATTGCCTAAGATTTCCCCATGACCAACACCCGCTCCCTGCTCGCCGCCGTCGCCTGTGCGCTCCTTTTCGTCGCGCCGTTCGCGTCCGCCGAAGACAAGAAGGCCGAAGGGCCTCGGGCGGTCCCCGAAGGAACGCCCCTCGAGTTGAAGATCACCGGCAAAACGACGACGTACACGCTGACCAAAGCGGATGCCGAAGCGTTCGCGAAGACTGAGGAGATCGTGAAAAAAGGTGGCACGGAGCTCCCCGAGGCCCCGAAGATCGACCTTACGCTCGAAATCCGGAACACCTCGGAGAAGGCCATTAAGGTCTGGACCTCCGGCGACCCGGTCGTCCTCACCGTGACCGTCAAGGGCAAGGGAGCCCTGAACCTGCTCCCCCAGCTCGCCTACACCGAAGAATTCCGCATGCCCGTTTCCGCGGAAATCGCGCCTGGAAAGTCGCTCTCGATGCCGCTGAAGTCGCTCCGGTCCGGCTTTCGGGGCACTTCACATTACGCATGCTGGACCGCGGCCGGGGATTACGAGCTCGTGGTCGAGATGAAAACCGGAGTGTCTCCGCGGCCCGAAGGCGCGACCGAAGCTCAGGACGGTTTCGGGAACGTCGTGCTGACGAGCGCGCCGTTTGCGGTCAAGGTCGAGATGGCGAAGTAGGACCCCGACCCGCCCCTCGAGTTCATTCTTGTCGGCAGCGGCTGACGGAGTCGGGGCGCGCCGCATGCCGGGCGGCCGGGATTCCATTCATCGGCGAGCCCGGCGCGTGATTGCCTGGCTCACCGCCAACTTCCTGTTCACCTGGCATATGATGCCCTTCTAATCCGCTTCCGGAGAACAACCATGCGTCCTGCCGCCCTCTTTCTCACGCTGGCCTGTTCCGCGACCCTCGGGGCGCAGGAGCTCACGGAATCGACCTACGAGAAGATCCGCGACCGGGTCCTTCCCTCGGCGGACGAACTGAGGTGGACCGCCGTGGACTGGCGCGCGTCATTCTGGGACGGGGTCGTCGAGGCGCAGAAGACGGACAAGCCCATCCTCCTCTGGGCGATGAACGGCCACCCGCTCGCCTGCACCTGAAACAACGGTGTCTCGGCCCGGCGGTCCGTCTGGGGCGACGCGAAGGTGCAGGAGCTGGCGAAGCAGTTCGTGGCGTGCGCGGACGAGGTCTATCACCTGCAGACGGTCACGGGGCCCGAGGCCGAGCTTTTCCGGAAGGTCGCGGAGCAGGGTCACTACGGCGGGCGGACGAAGCCGACCAGCACGCGCCAGGGAATTTACGCCTGCGCCCCCAACGGGGCGTTCCTCGCCTCAATCAACACCACCGACGCCGCGGCAATGGCGGGGATGATGGAGAAGGCGCTTGCGAAGTGGAAAGAGCTCAAGCCGGAAGACCGCCTGATGAAAGAACCCCCGGCGGCCGATCCCGTAGACCGAACGCGCTGGGAGAAGCTCTTCCCCGCCGACGGCCTCGTCCTGAAGGATTTCTCCCGCGATCTCCCCCGCGAAAAGCCCGGCGCCGACGCCTGGGCGGACGCCTGGAACCTCGACTTCGCGTGGTTCCGCAAGGTGGAGGCGCGCAGTTTCCTTCCCGAGACGATCGTGGAAGGAGCCCTCCACGCCGTCCCCCGGGAGCTCGTCCTCCGCCTCGCCCGCCTGCACTTCGTGGACAACGTCCGCGGCCAGACCTACCCGTGGAAAGAGGCCGAGATTGCATGGGCTGAGATGGCGACGGTCGTGGACGAGGTGAAGGACGGCCGCGCGCGGATCCGCTTCGCCGGAAAGACAAAGGCTGTCGCGGTCGGGAAATGGCGCGTGAACGGTTTTGACCCGAACGCGGATGACCAGAAGCGAGGGTTCGAGGCGAAGATCCTGGGCAGCGCGACCTGGGATCTCGCGAAGGAGAGGTTCGTGGAATTCGAGCTGGTCGCGGCAGGACCGCGCTGGGGCGGCACGCAGTACAACGGCAGGGCCACGGACCTTGAGGAGGCGCCGATGGCGCACCTGCTGCGCCTCGCGGGGGACACGCCGGCCGAGCACGTGGCTCCGGCTTCGATCTGGGGCTACGGCTGGAAGTGACCCGGCGTCCTTGCCCCGCGCCACCTCGTTTCGCTACCATGCCCGCTCATTGATCCCATTTTCGCAGGTCCGTGTCCGATTCTCCGGGAGGGATTCGCATGCGATTGTTCGCTCTGCTCGCTGTTGTGGCGCTTCCGCTGGTCGCGTGCGCCGAGGAAGAAGCTGAGAAGGTCTACCGGGTGGCCAACCCCAGCGTGGTCGGGCTGGAGAACCCCGAAGAAAGCGGGACGGGGATCATCATCAGCGAGGGCGGGCTGATCCTGACGAACGCCCACGTGCTGGGCTCGCCGCTGAAGTACCGCGTGCTTGTGGACGTCGGGACGGACAAGTCGAAGCGAACGGTCGTTTTCAACAATCCGAAGGTCGTGGGGTTCCATCCCGATTACGACCTCGCGCTGCTGCGCATCGACCCCGCGGAACAGGGCATCCACCTGACCGCCGCAAAACTCCTGCGCTCGAAGGCGGGACCGGGAAAGCGCGTGTACGCGATCGGAAACCCGGCGATTTCCGGCGTGACGCTCACGAAGTCGATCACCGACGGGATGCTCAGCGCCGCCGACCGCGATATCGACGGGCTCTCCTACTACCAGTTCTCCGCCCAGATCAACCCCGGGAATTCCGGCGGCCCTCTTCTCGACAAGGACGCCAACGTCCTCGGCCTCGTCACGTTCAAACTCACCGATATGGAAGGCGTCGGTTTCGCAATCCCGCTTCACAATTTCGACGCCTCGAAATTCCTCCCGTCCCTGAAGACCAAGGACGCGGCCACGGCCCAGAAACTCTGCGTGAAGGCAGAGGAGTACTACAACCTCTCGAGGAAGTACGCGGCTCGCGATGGAAAAAGCAGCGAGAACGCCATGACGTGCCGGGCGATTGCGCTCTATCTCTGGCGGGAAGCACTTCGATTTGACCCCGAGAACGGCGGCATCTGGCACAACGTGGGGATCGCGTGGGGAAGCCTGGAGGAACGGAAAATTGCGATCGCGTACCTCGTGCGGGCGCACACGGTGCGGCCGTGGGAAGGGGGCGAGTGCCTGAGTTCATTCGAGCTCGGGATGCAACTGGTCAACGACGGTCAGAAGCCGGCCGGGTATCTCGCCCTGCGGGAAGGGTGCACGAAATACCCGTACGACGCGTACCTGCCGTGGCGAAACGTGGCGATCGTCTATGCGGAGGACGGCAAATGGGAAGAGGCGGGGTACTGCGCCGCCAGCGCGCTGAGGTGTCACGGGGCGGACAGGTCGAAGACTCAGCCGATCGTCGATGAGGCACGGTCAAAACTGACGGGCGAAGCGCTCAAGCGGCTCGACGACCGGTTGGCAAAGGTGGACGAGGACCTCAAGAAGGCCCAGGAAGTCGCGACGGCGGCGCAGAAGGCCGGGAAACGCTTCCTCCTTCCCGAGTTCGAGAAATGGCTGAAGGACTACGAAAATTCCAACGGCATGCCGTCGGACGCCGCGGGTCCCGGGAAGGCCGAAGTGCCGGCCGAGCCGCCCACCGCCCCGCCCCCGGCCGAGGACGCCGCGGCGAAATGGATCCAGTCGAAACTGAACATGGCGAAGAGCTTCGACAAGAACGGGATGAGGGACAAGGCGGTCGCCGCGCTGGAGGAGATCATGGACAAGTACCCGGACCACGTGGAAGCGAAGGAGGCGAAGCGATTGCTGGAGAAGTGGAAGTCGAAGTAAGGGCGAGCCTTCGCGCCCCGGCTTCGAGAAGGTTCGCCGCGGCGCGGTGCTACCATCTCCCCCGTGAAGCCCTCCGAATTCGAGCAGCACATCGGGGTTCTCGAACGCGAGGACATGCACTACCTCCAGCAGAACTGGGAGGCGTCAGCGCGGTGGATCTTTCAGCACGGCGCGGCGGGCGCCGACATCGCGGCCGCACTTCCTGCGCTCGTCGCCGTCTACCTGGAAGCGACGCAGATTGGAGTGCTGCGCGCGGCGGCGGCGGCGGTCGCCGTGCACGACTTGCGCACCGGCGACGTGGCACGGCTGCGCGAGCTGCTGGAGAAAAGCCAGTACCGCGACTGGATCTTCGAGGGCATCGGCGACGCGGTGGGCAAGGGGCTGAAACTGGCACCCGCGATCCCGCTGCTGCTGGAATTCTGCGGCGCGCGCCAGTACCTGGTCATCCAGCTCCTGCTGCGCCATGCAGGGAAACGGGGCTTTGCGGAGGCGGCTCGCGAAGTCGCGAAAGGCGCCCCGGGGGAGCTGGCGGATTTCCTGAAGGAAGCGCAATCGAAGAAGATTGCGATCGAGCCCGCGCTGCCCGAACTGGCGGCGCAGCTCGCTGACGGAAAGCGCGCCCGCAATGCCGCGACAACGTTCCGGTGGCTGGTCGAACTCGGGGCGGACCTGTCGGGTGTCGCCGGGACGCTCGAGGCGTACCTCGACGCGAAAGAAGAGGACATCGCCGCCGAAGCGGGGTACTGCCTCGCGTGCCACCATGCGGCAAAGCGCGAATGGCCGGCGGTGGACGCCCTTCTCGCCGCGAAACACCCCCGGGCCGCCTGGGCCGCCGCGCGGGCTCTTCGCGTCCGGCTTCTCGGCAGCGGTGACGACGTCGCGGGAATCGTGGACCGCGTTGCTGCGGGTCTCCTCTCCGCGGACAGCGATACCGCGGCGCGCTCGCTGGTGACGCTCCGCGAAGCGAAAGAAAAGGGCCGCCGATGCGCGCCGTCGCGGGAATTGGCGTCGCGGCTCGCGGCCTCGCTCGACGACCGGGTCGCGGAGTACCTGCACCTGGCGCTTCCCCCCGCGGAACTCGGCGCTCTTCGACCGGCCTCGAACCGGCTGGCGGCCGCCTGCGAGCGACCGGTGGAAGCGTGCGCGATCTGCGCGCGGCTGCCGCGAGCCGGGAATTGGAGCCACGACAGCGACCTGCCGAAGGAGTACGCGAAACTCACCGGCAGCGGCGGGTCCGCGCGGTGCCCCGAGTGCGGGCGGTATTACGGCCGCTCGTACTCTGAGGAATGGGATGACATGTCGCACTCGGAGTCGTGGTCGCTCGAGCGGTGGACACCGCCCGAGGTTCTCGCCGGGGTGAAGGGCGCGGCGCACGAGGAATACGAGAAATCGCTCGGCGGCTGGATCGAGCGTTTTCGCGAAGAGCTTCGGCACCCGGCGCTGGCGGTGCGTGAAGAAGCGGCCTACGACCTCGCGGCGCATTTCGAAGCGCGCGGGCTGTGGAACGAACTGGCGGAATTGATCACGTCGAGCGAGGACGCGGTCAGGATCCGCGTGCTGGAGTCAATCCGCATTCGTCCAGAAGATCCCGCTCCGATCGTCGGCACGTTGCGCGGCCTGTTTGATTCGCACCACAGCACCGTGCGCTCGCGGGCCGCCGAAATCGTCGCCACGCGATCTGTCCGGCTCAACGACGTCGCGGCCCTCCGGGAACTGCTCGATTCCCCAAACGAGGAATTCCTGGCGGCGGCCTCCGAGGCGATTTTCCAGGGGACTCACCGCGCCTTTGACACCGCGCCATTTTTCGAGCGCTTCGCCACCCTCCGGAATCACCCGGCAAAGGGAATCTCAGGCCCGGCACGCCGGGCGCTGACGCTGCTCGCCGCGAA
>JAIOPR010000341.1 GCA_021413805.1 Planctomycetota bacterium | reverse complement strand
TTGTCCCTGCCCGCTGCTGCACAGAGTTCCGAGGCGCAGAAAGCTCTCGCGCGCTTCACCGAACTCCGCCCCGGCGACGACGACCTCGCGATGTACCGGCTCGACTGGGCGCCGGGCCTGGAGGAGGCGCAGAAACGGGCGGCGAAGGAAAAGCGGCCGGTGCTGCTCGTGGTGATCCATGCGAAATACGGGGACATGGTCACGGGGCACTGCTGAGCGACGGCGACGCAGGCGCGGGGGCTGGCCCTCGCGGACCCGGCGGTCGCCGGGCTCCTGAAGGAATTCATCGTGACGGCGTGGCACGGGCACCGGGACGATGAGGGCATCCCGGCGCCGGTGGCGGAGCTGTGGAAGGCGAAGTTCCGCCCGGGCGCGCCGCAGGGCAGCAATGTCGATGTGGCCGTGCTGGACTCGAAAGGCGCGACGGTGCGGACGTTCGGGGCCCTCGCGCCGTCTCCAGGGCCGGGGCGCGGCGGAAGCGATCTTCGCGGCGGCGCGGTTGCGAAATGGTGGCGACAGGAGCTGGGCGAAGCGCGGAAAACGCTCGGCCTCGACGAGCCCGGTGACGCGCGCGCCGTTTCGCTTCCCGGCCTTCCCGCGGGAGTCGATTCCGGGATCCGGGTCTTCACGCGCCTCAACGACCGCGGAATGCCGGCGTACTACGCACCCGTCGTCGAGCTGGTGCCCTTCGCGAAGGAGGACTGGACGTCGCTCGCCCGGCCTAAAAAGGAGCGCACGGTCGATGCTTCAAAATTCCTTCCGTGGCTCTCGAAAATGTTTCCCGGCGGCGTGATGGAACGCACCGATCCCGTGACGAAGTTCGTCTACGAGGTCACCGGCGCCACGGGCGACCTGGCCTATGAACCCGCCGGGACGAAAGGCGAGTCGCGCTTCGCCCTCCTCCACGGGAAAGTAACGCTCACCGACTCCGGCGGCGGCGACTTCTCGTTCTCGGGGGAGCTCCGCGTCGTGCTCGAGTTCCGGGGGGACGCCGCGGTGCCGGTGTCGCTCAAGGGCGTGTTCGAGGGGACGTATCCGCGGAAGGGGCCGGACGGGAGCGGCGGGTTTGAGTTTGAGCTGACCGGGATATTTGAGAGCGTGACCAGGTAACCGGCCGGTGCGCCACTTCGCATTTCGTCCTTGCCCCCCCGCCGCGCTAGCATGGTCCAGGGGGACCCATTCGCGGAGGAGAATGCCATGACGACAGCGGCTCCAGGCGTTCCTGATCGTTCTCACCGCGTGCGAATGCCCAACCTGTGGCCCGTCTGGCTCGACCGCACGCACGCTTCCATCATCGCGGTCTGCATCACGCTTCCGCTCCTCGGCGTCGCCATCCACGAGAGCCTGCACTACACGGCCGCTTCCGTCCCGCCTCCGCCTGCCGAGCGGGCGCAGATCGCCCTGAAGAAGGCGCGCACGGCGTCAATCCAGGGGTATCCGTCGCTGGCGGCGGCGGAAGCGAACGTGGCACTCTCGCTTGACCCCACGCTGGCGCCGGCCTGGAGCCAGCGGGGCGTGGCGAACGTCGAGCAGGGTTTCGCCGAACAGGCGATGGTGGATTTCAACCGGGCGCTTGAGCTGGACCCGACGGACAAAACGGCCTACATCCAGCGCGGGCTGCTGCGTCACCGCGCCGGGGACGATGTCGGCGCCAAGGGCGACCTGGAAGCGGCGATGGGACTGGGCTGGGAGAACGCGCTGGCGTACCAGAACCGCGGGATCATCCGCCTCGAAACGGGAAATCTGCTCGGCGCGGCGGAAGACGCGACGGTGGCGATCGCGATTGATCGCTACATGCCGGGCCCGTATTCCGTGAGGGGCGAGGCCTACCTGGAAGCGGGCCAGCACGTCGAGGCGAGCGGCGATTTCAACCGCTGGGCCGAACTCGAACCGCAGAGCGCCGTGGCCCGGGCATGGCAGGCGGAAGTCTGGCGGCGCGACGGCGATCCGCGCGGCGCGATCCGCGACTGCGACAAAGCCCTGGACCTCGACCCGTCCTGCGCCCTCGCGTGGTGCTTCCGCGGCGCGGCGCGGCTGGACCTCGGGCAGACGGAGTTTGCGATTGCGGACTTCGAAGCGGCGATCCGCTTCGACAAGAAATGCGCCAGGGCGCATGCCGGGCTCGCCAGGGCGCTCGCGGTCCAGGACGATTTTGCCGGCGCGATGACCCACATCGACCAGGCGCTCGCCCTCCACGCGGGCCTCCTGGATGCGACGCTCCTCCGGGGCTGGATCCAGGCAAAGCTCGGGAACCGTGAAGCGGCGCTTTCGGATTTCCAGACCATCGTCTCCGGCGCCCCACATTGCTGGCCGGGACGCGACTTTGCGGAAAAGGCCGTGCGCATCCTGAAATAAAAACTTGGGCGGGTCCGCTCATCGGGGCGGACCCGCCCGGGGTTTCTGAAGCGCCGCCCGCAGGGGCGATGGCCGGGAAAGGACCCACAAATGGCAATTCCTTCCCGCAATTCACGGCGCATGACCGTCGCGGCCTTTCTCTTTCTCGTGGCCGTGGCCATCCTCCTGCCCCTCCTCTGTGGACTGGTAGGATGGCGGTACTGGCGCGTGCGGAAGGAAGCGCCCCATTTCGCGAAAGCACACCACCAACTCGACGAGCTCCGGGTCGCATTGATGCAATACGACAACGACTTCGGCCGGTACCCGCCGGACCTGGGACTGCTGGAAACCCTGGGGCCGCAGAACATCCCGTACACCGGCCCGGAAAACTTGAAAGACCCCTGGGGGCACCCGTTCGTGTATTCGCTTCCCGAGTCGGGTCCCCCTCACGTGCGCTGCCTGGGGCACGACGGGGTCGAGGGTGGCACCGGCATCGACGCGGATCTCGACGATCGATAGGCGGAGAGCGAGGGGCGACTCAACGACAGCACCTAAACGCTCCCTGCTTTGTTGTTGACATGCAACCTCATGGTTGCATAATCACTCCGTGAAAGGACGCGACGATGACCGGGTCTTTGCAGCCCTGGCCGACCCCAGTCGCCGGCTGCTGCTCGACCGGCTCTTCGCAGAAAACGGCCTGACCCTCGGGAACCTGTGCGAAAGGATGAAAATGTCCCGGCAGGCCGTGTCCAAGCACCTCGCCATCCTCGAGCGCGCCCGGCTCGTCACGACGCACTGGCGGGGCCGCGAGAAGCTGCACTACCTGAATCCCGTGCCGATCCACCAAGTCCAGGCGAGGTGGATCGCCAAGTTCGAAACCGATCGCCTGGATTTGCTCAGCGACCTCAAAACCCGTCTCGAAAGGAAGAGCTGAACCATGGACAAACCCACGTTCGTCTACCAGATCCACATCGCCACCACCCCCGAGCGGATGTGGGAGGCGCTGACCTCCGGCGACTTCCTCGAGAAATACTGGTACGGCCGGCGATTCCGCACCGACTGGATCGTGGGCTCCCCCGTCCAGACCATCTCGCCCGAAGGCGCCGTTGACTGGGACGGCAAGGTGCTCCGGTTCGAGCCGCCGCGCTTCCTCTCGTACTCGTTCCAGATCCTGGGTTTCCAGAAACGCTCTTCGCGCCTCGAATTCGAAATCGAGCCGCAGGGCAAGGCCGTCCGGCTCACGCTCCGGCACTTCGACATCGAGGAACCCTGCGTGAAAGGAATCAGCGAAGCCTGGCCCGCGTTCTGCTCGACGCTGAAGAGCCTGCTGGAGACGGGGAAGGCGATGGAACTCGGGGGGTAGCGGCTTCGTGGAAACGCGTTCGCGGTTCTGCCGATCGCGACAAGAATCCACGACTCCGCCCCTTCGAGTCCCTACAATCCCCCCATGCGATTCAACACGATCAAGTACATGGAGTGGGCGAAGGTCAACCAGCACATCAACCCCCTGCCCTGGGACCTCTCGAACTCGGCGATGGCCACGCCGACGCCCGAGGACATCGGCGTCACGGCGGAAGACGCGCATTGGGAGGGGGAAAACCATTACGGGCACCCGGTGCTGAAGGAGTTGATTGCGAAGCGCTGGGGGGTGAAGGACGACATGGTGATCCCGGCGGGCGGGTCGTCGCTCGCGAACTTCCTCTTCGCGGCCGCGCTGCTCAACACCGGGGACGCCGCGGCGATCGAGGTGCCCTATTACGAACCGCTCGGGAAAATTCTCGAAGCGCTCGAAGCGAAGGTCCACGAGGTCCCGCGCCGCCGCGAGGATAGATTCCAGCCCGACGTCGCCGCGGCGGTGAAGGCGTTCGAGAAGGGCGCGAAGCTGCTGATCCTGACGGACCTGTACAACCCGTGCGGCATTCACATCGACCGGGCGCGGCTGAAGGCGATCGGCGACGCGGCGGCGAAGCACGGGGCGACGGTGCTGGTGGACGAGGTGTATCTCGATGCGCTGTGGGAGAAGCGGCCGCCGATTGCGGCGACGCTCGGGCCGCAGTTCGTGTCGACGAATTCGCTGACGAAGGTGTACGGGCTCGGCAATCTCCGCGCGGGCTGGGGGATCGGCCGCAAGGACCTCGTGGACCGCGCGTACCGCGTCTACGACTACCTCTCGGTCCTCAACTCGATGCCGACCGACAACGTCGCCATCCGCTGCCACCGCAACCTCGACAAGCTCACCGCGATGGCGAAGAAACGCCGCAACGACCACTTCCCCATCCTGAAAAACTGGGTCGAGTCGCGCAAGGATGTGGACTGGGTCGAGCCGGACGGCGGGTTCATCGGGTGGGTCCACCTGAAATCGAAGGCCACGTCGAACGCGCTCGAGCCGCTTCTCCGCAACAAGTACCAGGCGCAGGTCGCACCGGGGCACTATTTCGGGTGCCCGGATCACATCCGAATCGGAATCGGGTTGCCGAAGGAAAAGCTGGAGGAAGGGCTGAAGCGGGTGGGGAAGGCGCTCGACGAGTTCAAGTAGGCCCGCAGGAGGGGATTTTTCAATGCCCGAGTTTGCGTCTGCCGCCAGTCGCGCCGTGCGGCTGGCCGAATTGAGAGGCCGCGTTTTCGCGACCTTGCTGTTGCTCGGGGTGTACCGGCTGCTCTGTTTTGTCCCGATGG
>JAIOPR010000082.1 GCA_021413805.1 Planctomycetota bacterium | reverse complement strand
AGGATCCTCCCCATGCTCAAGACCGTCGCCGGAAAAGTCGGCTCGATCTTCCTCGGCATCCTGGTCCTGGCCGGAATCTCGATGGTCAAGGGCTGGTTCCGGCACGGAAGCGACCCTGTCCTGAGCGACCGCCCCATCCCGGCCGCTTCCATGACTCTCGATTTCGAAGGTCGCCCGGTTACGTTTTCGAAATGGGAGTGCTGGCTCTCCCACGATGACGACGACCTGGTCCGGCTGAGCTTCGAGGGCCCGGGACTCAGCGTCGAGGACGCCCTCGACTTCAACGGGGACGGGAAGCGCAATTCAAAGGACCATTTCGAGAAGGACATCGACGACCCGAGCTCCTGCGACATCCTGAAAGGACGGATGTTTTCTTTTCGTGGAGACAAGGAACATTTCCTGGAGCTGGAGGGCGCCGGGAAATGCCGGGTTCTCCGGTGGAGTGTGACCCCCGGCGACTACTGGCGCCCGAAGCTCGGAAATGGAACGGATGCCTGGTCGGGGGACATCGAAGTGACGGTCAAGGTTGGCGAAGCGGAAAAAACGCTTCGCGGAAGGTTCGAAGGACCGGTCACGCACGTCTGGTAGGTCCCGCCCGGTGAGCCACTAATTCCCGGCCGGTTTCGTCGCGGCGAGCTCTTCCTCCGCGTGCACTTTCCACTCGCCGCCCAGGGCGATGGCGTCCTTGAAGTCCTTGATCGCGCCCGCGGCGTCGTTCAGGGCGCGCTTGACGCGGCCGCGGACCACGAGGGTGACGGCGCCGGGAGAGATGGACATCGCGGCATCGAGGTCGCGCAGGGCGTCCTCGAAGCGGCGGTCGCGCTCGTTCAGTTGCCCCCGGATCAGCAGCGCCCAGCTGTCAGCGGGGTTGAGTCGAAGTGTCGCGTCGGCGTCCTCGCGCGAGCCGGGGAAATCACCGGCCTTGTAACGGGCGTGGCTGCGGGAGACGCGAAGTTCGGCGGACTCGGGCTGGAGGGCGATTCCCACGGAGAATTCCTCGGCGGCGCGGGTGGGGTTGCCCATCCAGAGGAAGCACTGGCCGCGAAGGAGGCGGTCGCCGGGGCGCCGCGGGTCGAGCTTGAACGCCTGGTCGAGGTCGGAGGAGGCCTCCTGCCATCGATCCAGGTTCAGCAGGCACTCGGCGCGTCCCGACCAGGCGGCGACCAGCGACGGGTCGCGCGAAATCGTCCGCGTGTACTCGGGAATCGCTGCTTCGTACTTCTTGCTCCCGCGCAGGTCTTCCGCGCTCTTCAGAATTTCCTGCGCCGCGCGGAGGTCGCGCTGGGACTCTTCGCGCAGTTTCTGCCGCACGCTCAGCCAGATCCCGGCGGCGAGGGCCACGAGCGCGACGGCGGTGAGGAGGAAGGGCCCGCGGCGCCTCGCCGAGCGGGCGGCGCGGACGGGCCACGGGAGCCGGCGGGCATCGACGGGTTCGCCGCGGAGGAAGCGCTCGAGGTCCTCCGCGAGCGCAGCGGCGGTGGGGTAGCGGCGCGAAGGATCGCGATCCATCGCCTTGAGGATGACGGTTTCGAGGTCCCGCGCGACGGGGCGCAGGCGGGAAGGTGGCGGCGGATCGCCCTGCTGCATGAGCACCAGGAGCACGGGGATCCGGTTCTCGGCCCACGGCGCGCGCCCGGCGACCAGGGCGTACAGCGTCGCCCCCAGGCCGTACACGTCCGTGCGCCGGTCCACTCCCCCACCCAGCAGCTGTTCCGGCGCCATGAACATCGGCGTCCCGACCATGTCGCCGCCCTGCGTGACCCACGACCCGGCTTCGATCGGGCGCGCGAGCCCGAGGTCCATGAGGTACACGCCCGATGAATCTTTCATGACGTTCGTGGGCTTGATGTCGCGGTGAAGCACTCCCTGCTCGTGGGCCGCGTGCGCCGCCCTTGCGACCGACGCCATCGCGCGGGCCGCTTCCACCGGGCCGAGCGACGCCTTGTCGAGCGTCACTCCCCGCACCAGCGGCATCGCCAGCCAGAGCGTCCCGCCCTGCTCCCCGGCCTCGTACACCGGCAACAGCGACGGATGCGTCAGTCGCGCCCCGGTCCGCGCTTCGTGCAGAAACCGTTCCCTCAGCTCCGGGTGCACCGTCGCCACCATCTTCAGCGCCACTTCGCGCCGCAGGTCCTGCTGCCACGCCCGGCGCACCACCCCCATCCCCCCGCGCCCCAGCTCTTCCAGCAGCACAAATTTCCCGAACTCTCCTCCCGCCCGCCGCGCCGCGTACACCTCCTCCGGCTCGCCCGCGTTCTCCGCGGGCTTCAATCCCTCCGTCGCCAGCCGGCGCAGGCGGTTGAAAACGTGGTCGGGAAGCGTCATTTGTCGCCGAAAAGCGCGCGCACTTCGTCCTCGAGATCCTGCGGCGCGGCCGTCGTCTCGCGCAATTCCTCGCGGATGAGGCGTTTCCAGCGCTCGCGGGCGTGATGAAGGAAATTGCGCACGTCGGAAACCTCCACCCGCAGTTCCGCCGCCAGCTCCTCGTAGGTGGCCCCGCCCTCGGCAGGCCGCTCGAGCTCGTATCGCCGGAACACTTCGTAATACACGGTTTTCCCCTCGGCGTCGTAGGCAGACTTTAATTTTGGAAGAGCTTTCTCAAAAGCGGCCTCCAGCCACTCGCGGTCGAAGAGGGTTTCGGGGTCGCCGTCGCGCGCCACGAGGAGGTCGCTCTCGGCGACGGCGTCGAGCGGCACGACCACCGCGCCGCCGCCGCGCTTGATCGCGTTCGCGTCCCGGTGTGCGTTCCTGAGAAAATTCTCCAGGCTCGCCTTCAGGAACCGCCGGAACGACCCTTTTTCGGGCGCCGCCTTCGTGAGCCAGTCCGTCCCGACCAGCCGCGCGAAGAAATCCTGCACGACGTCCTTCGCGTCTTCGTTGGACCGCTTCCATTTGCGCCGGACGTACAGGTAAGCCGGTTTCCAGTAGGCGCGGACGAGGTAATCGAGTGAAGCGGCGTCGCGCGGGGCGGCGATGAGGCGGCTCCACGCGGTGGGCGGGAAGTCGCCGGGGCCTCCGAGTTCGGTGTCGTGGTTTGGCGTGAGGCGATCAGCCGAAAGCGGGTTGTGGGAGGGGGACGCGCGGAAGGAAACGTAGCCGGGCGGGGAAGGGATATCAAGGGCGGGGGGTCAAACGGCGTTTGCCGCAGAGAAAAAAGGAGAACGGCGGAGAAAAAATGGAGCGCCATTTTTTTCTCCGTTTTCTCCAGTTTTTCTCCGTGATCTCTGTGGCCCCGGCCCTTTCGTTCCACGATGTCAACCCACCTGACATTTCCCGGGCCCACGGCCTCGAATCCGCCTCACCTCGCTTGGCACTCCAATTGCTTCTGGCACACGCATGCGCCTCCGCACCTTGTCCGTGCTCGCCGCCATCGCGCTCGCGCTCTTCATCGCGATCTGGCTCCGGAAACCGCCCGCTGTTAACCCACCCGCCGAAACCGCAGCTGCACCCGTCCCGGAAACATCGACTCGTTCCGGTCCAGAATCCGCGGTACCCATGCCCGCCGCTCCTTCGGCTCACGGCTCGGCCCCCGCCCTGTCCCTTCACGGCCTCCGCCTCCTCGCCCGCGACGAAGCGACTTCGCGCGGCTGGTCGCCGGCGCCGAAACTGCGCACTCCGCGGGAGATCGCTTCGGAAACCATCTGGAAGAAATGGGCTGAGACCTCGATCTCCGTGAATTGCACGGAGCAGCCGCTGGCCGAATTCCTCGAAGGTCTCCGCAAGGCGTATGGGCTCGAAACGCGGATCGACCCGGAACTCGACCAGGATGCCCACACCGTGACCTTCCGTGTAGAGGACCTCGCGGCCGACCAGGCGGTGGACCTCGTGCTCAAGATGGCGGACCTCACGTGGGTCGTGGACGCGAACGGCACCCTGTGGATCACGACCAAGGATCGCGTCGGCGAACTCGTCCCCGACTCCGTCAGTCCCATCCCCGCCTCCGTTTCGTTCACGGCGCGCATGATCCGCGTCGAGGACACGCCGCCGGATGCCCCCCGAATGGCGCAGCGCCGCGCCACCTGGATGAAGGACCGCACCGTCTCGGTGACTCTCGCCAATCTGCCGCTGCGGGAAGCGATCGAAAAGCTCGCGGCCGCCGGCGGCCTCAAGCTCTACGGTTGGTCGGACGCTGCGGAAGAAATCCTCTCCCGCGCGCCAATCGCTTCCCTCGTCGGCGACAATCTCCCGCTCGACGCGTCGCTCGAACAACTCCTGGCCCCCGCCGGGCTGGCGCTGGAATTCTGGGCTTCGGAAGGCGGTGGCATCTCGACCGTGGAAGAGGTGAAACATTGGGAGGAATTTGAAGTCGACGCGGCGAAAGCCTCGGTGGAGATGGCGAAGGACAAGGCGGCGCTGGCGGCCCGCAGAGTCCGCATCGAGGGCAAGGTCCTGACGGTCCGCGACGTCGCCGCGCAGTTGGAAGCCCAGCTCGGCGAGAAAGTGCGCGTGATGCCGGCGTTGGAATTCTGTGAAGCCACCTGGGAAGCGGACGGAATGGAGCAGGCGGCCGGCGAGGTGCTGGACATCCTCGCGAAAGACGCGCCGCTCGTCTGGGGCTGGCTTCCCGAGATGGACGAGTCCGACCCGAAGGAAGGACCCTACCTGATCTGGCTGGTGGATCGGCAGTGAACGGGGCCGGATTCCCGTCAACCGGACGATCCGATATGGATGTCCGAAAACGGCGAGACGCGGCCGCGCATTCCGGCTAGAACTTCACCCGTGCCCCTCGACCCCGCCCGCTGCTATCGCGCCCTCCTCACCCACGACCCGCGCTTCGACGGCGTCTTTTTCGTCGGCGTGACGTCCACGGCGATCTATTGCCGGACGGTGTGCCCGGCGCGGACGCCGAGGGCGGAGCACTGCGAGTTTTTCCCGAGCGCGGCGGCGGCGGAGCGCGAAGGATTCAGGCCGTGCCTGCGGTGCCGGCCGGAACTGGCGCCGGGAAACGCGAGTGTCGATGCGGCGGGGCGGCTGGCGGCCGCAGCGGCGGGCCGGATCGAGGAAGGCGCGCTGGCGACCGGCAGCCTGGAGGACCTGGCGCAGAGCCTCGGCGTGACGGGACGGCACCTGCGGCGCGTCGTCGCGGCGGAATTCGGCGTGGCGCCCGTCGAGCTGGCGCAGACACAGCGGCTACTGCTCGCGAAGCGCCTGCTGACGGACACCGCAATGCCGGTCACGCAGGTCGCGTTCTCGAGCGGCTTTCGCAGCCTGCGGCGCTTCAATGCGCTTTTTCGCTCACGCTATCGCCTCAAACCGCGCGACATCCGCCGGCGCCTCGCCACGCCCGCGGCGACGCTGACCTGCGACCTCGCGTACCAGCCGCCGCTCGACTGGGAAGGCCTGCTCCGCTTTCTCGGGCGGCGCGCAATTCCCGGCGTCGAAGCCGTCGATGGACATCGCTACATGCGCACGGTATCGCTCGGCCAAAACCGCGGCTGGATCGCCGCGTCCCATCGGCCAAAGCAGCGCACGCTTCGCATCGAAGTCTCCGCTTCGCTCGCACCGGTCCTGCCGCAGACGCTGGCGGGGATGAAACGGTTGTTCGACCTGACGGCGGAACCGCGGGAAATCGCAAAGCAGCTGGGGAAACTCGGTCGGCCCGGGCTGCGCGTGCCGGGGGCGTTCGACGGGTTCGAGGTCGCGGTCCGCGCGATTCTCGGTCAGCAGGTCAGCGTGGGCGCCGCGACGACGCTCGCCGGGAGATTCGCGCGGGAATTCGGCGAAGCGCTCGCCACGCCGCATGCCGGGCTGGACCGCGTGTGGCCGTCCGCCGAGCGCGTCGCCGCCCTCCGGCCGGCCCGCATCGCTTCGCTCGGTATCGTCTCCGCGCGTTCCCGATGCATCGTGGCGATCGCCCGCGCCGTCCGCGACGGCCGGGTCGCGCTTGGCCCCGGCGCCGACGTCGAAACCGTCAAGGCCCGCCTCCGCGACCTCCCCGGCATCGGCCCCTGGACCGCCGAATACATCGCCATGCGCGCCCTCGGCTGGCCCGACGCCTTCCCCCACACCGACCTCGGAATCCGCCGCGCGCTTCGGACCGACAACCCCGATAAAATCCTGCAGATCGCGGAAACCTGGCGCCCGTGGCGCGCCTACGCCGCGATCTCGCTCTGGAATTCCCTGGAGGAATCATGACGCTCTTCACCACGCTCGACTCCCCCATCGGCCCGCTGACGCTGACGTCGGATGGCGAAGCATTGACGGGAATCCACATGCACCCGGCGAAAGCGGAAGCGGACTGGAAGCGAGACGACAAGGCGAAGCCGTTCGCGACAGCGAAGGCGCAGCTCGCGGCGTATTTCCGCGGCACGCTGAAAGAGTTCCACCTGCCGCTCGCGCCTCAGGGGACGCCGTTCCAGCTCCGCGTCTGGGAAGAGCTCTCGAGGATCCCCTACGGCGAAACGTGCTCGTACGCCGACATCGCGAAACGCGTCGGGAACCCGAAAGGCTGCCGCGCCGTCGGCCTCGCGAACGGCCGCAACCCGCACGCGATCGTCGTCCCGTGCCACCGCGTGATCGGCGCCGATGGCTCGCTCACCGGTTATGGCGGCGGCCTGGAAAGGAAGAAACTCCTCCTCGCCCTCGAGGCCCGCCACGCCCCTCCCGGGCTTCTTGCCTCTTCTGCAAAGCGCTGCTAGCCTGTCCCTCCCATGAGTCACGCTCCCACGCAGGAACCCGTCACCGCCCCCGGCGAATCGTTCTGGGAAAAGCTCTACCTCCCCGAAATCGCGCGCGGCCTCGGCCACACCCTCAAGCACATGGTGAATTCGCTTCTCGGCAAAACCTTCACGATCCAGTACCCCGAGCAGAAACCGGGCCTCAAGGCCGGCTACCGCGGCATCATCCGCCTCAACAAGGACTCCCAGGGCCGCGAGAAGTGCGTCGCCTGTTTCCTCTGCGCCACCGCCTGCCCCGCCGAATGCATCCGCATCGTCGCCGAGCCCGCCCCCGCCGACTGGAAGGACCGCGACAAGCGCCCCGCGACCTTCGACCTCAATTTCCTCCGCTGCATCAACTGCGGCTTCTGCGAGGAAGCCTGCCCCTGCGAGGCCATCGAGCTCGTCGAGGAGTACTTCCCCGTCGGCACGACGCGGAAGGAATTCCTCTGGGACAAGGCGAAGCTGCTGTCGATCGAGGGGAAGCGGTCGAAGCCGATGGAGCCGGCGAAGAGGTAGGGCCGGGCGCTGGGTGTCTTTCACCGCGCCCCTGCTGCGCTTCGTGTCATTCTTCACATTCCGGAGACTTCCATGCGCCTGAAGCTCGCGACGTTCGCCCTGGCCTGTGCCGTTTCCATTCCGCTCGCCGCGGAACCCCTCGATGACGGCAAGGACCATTCGGCCGACCTCGCGAAAGCGATGGAAGAAGCGGTCGCCGGCACAAAGGAATCCCGCGCGGCCTTCGTGAAGCAGCTCGTGCTTCCCGACGCCTCGGCGTGGCTCGCGCGGGCATTCGGCGAAAAGCCCGGAGCCCGGGGGGCGGAAGCGTACGAGAAGATGGCCAAGGGGATCGACAAGGTGGACGCGTTCTTTGAAGGTGCCGCCAAGGCCGAGGCCACGAAGGCGAAGGTGACGCGAATTGTCGAAGCGCCGAAGCCGGGGGAAGAGGACCCTTCGGGCGCCGGCGAAATCCTGGCGTGGATGAAGGAAAAGGCCGCGCTGTACGCGGTCATGATGGTCCGGGCGGACGGCGTGGCCACGAAGCGCACTTTCGACATCGGTTTCTTCGTCTGGTCCGCGGGCGCGCCGCGCCTCGTGGGGTCCTTCCGGGGCGCCGTCGTCCGGGCGATCGAGTGCAAGAACCAGCTGAAGCAGCTCACGATCTACGGCGCGCTGTACGAGTCGGGGCACCGTCGACTTGCGGTGGACATCCTGGACCTGATCACGAAAAACGAAGGCGCGAAGGAATCCGAACTGCTGTGTCCCTGTTTCCCGGAAGACACGACGCGCTTCCACTACGTGTACCCGATCCTCGACAACGACACCGGCAACGACGTGATCACGTTCTTCTGCACCCACGTCCACGGCGGGCGCCGCCAGTACGCGACCTTCGGCGGCGCCGTGACCGACCTTCCCACCGAGGAATTCGACAAGCGCCTGAAAAGCCAGTACGAGGCCGGTCTCAAGGCGCTTCCGGCCTGCCGCGAACGCCTCAAGAAAATCGAAGTCGCGGCCGAGGCAGCAGATTTCGAAAAGGGTCTGAACGGATACGAAGCTGAGGCGAAAGCAGCGCTGGGGCAGAAGTAGCGAGCAGCGCCCCACCCGCATGCCCCGCCTCCCCTGGGACTCTGACGCCTCAGCCACCGCCGAGAACTTCGCGCGCCGCGTCGGCTTCGATTCCGCCGCTCGGCTCGTCAAGGTGGGCGAGGGCTGGGACAACGCCGTCTTCCGCGGGCCGCGCGGGCTGCTGTACCGGTTTTCCAAGCGACGGGGGGAGTTTCCTTTCCTGAAGCGCGAAGCGCGCCTGCTCCGGCTGCTCGACGGGCGGCTGCCGCTGGCGATTCCGCGGGTTGTCAGCGAGGGAACAGGATTCATGGCTTACCGCCCGGTAACGGGTCGCTTCCTTGCCGAAATGGAGCCCACCCGTTCGGCCGTCCTCTCCGTCGGCGCGGGGATCGGGAAATTTGTGTCGGCTCTCCGGGCGGTGGACGTGCAGCGCCGCCGGATTCCCGTCGTTCTCGGGACGCCGCGGGGGCAGCGGAGGGAAGCGCTCGGGTGGCTGAAACGTCTCGGCCACGGTTTTCCGGGCGTCCGCGCACTCCTCGACCGCCTCCCGGCGCCGTTCGAGGGCGCGCCGGTTCTATCCCACAACGACCTGCTCCCCGAGCACATCCTCGTCCGGCGCGGGCGGCCGTCGGGCGTCATCGACTGGGCCGACGCGGGGCTTGGCGATCCTGCGGCCGATTTCGTGGGGCTCGCGATGTGGGGCGGCCGCCGCGCGCTCGAAGCGGCGCTTTGGAACTTCACGCACCCTGTCGATCCCGGGCTCCCGGAGCGCGTCGCGTACTACGCCCTTTGCGTGGGCCTGTCGGAAATTCACTACGGCGTTTTCGGAGATCGTCCGGAGTGCGTGCGGTGGGGGAAGCGGGCTGTCGGGTGGGTGGTGCGGGGGGAGTGACGGCAATGTTCCCCACCCGCCGGCGCCATTCGTCGTCATCCGTCGTCATTCGCGTCCAGTCGTGCTTATTCCGTTTTCATTT
>JAIOPR010000369.1 GCA_021413805.1 Planctomycetota bacterium | reverse complement strand
GGGTTCTTCATCCATTTCTTCGAGAGCGACCTTCTCGACCGTGTGCAAAAGGGCCGCGGGCGTTTCAAAAACTACCTGCTGGCGACGCTCGAGCATTTCCTCGCGAACGAATACCGGAAGGCGCATGCGCTGAAGCGCGGCAAGCCGCCGGTGTCGCTGGACGTCGAGCTGCTCGAGGACGAGATGCGCGTCGAGGAGTCCCCGGAAAAGCACTTCCGCCGCGCTTGGTGCATGGCGATCCTCCAGCGCTCGATGGACGGCCTCGGCAAGGAGCTCGGCGCGAAATGGCCCGGCGTGCGCAAGCACCTCTCCCCCGGCGACCGCCCGACTTACCAGGAGACCGCCGCCGAACTGAAGCTCAGCGTCACAGACGTCACCAACCTCCTCCACCGCGCACGCAAGTCCCTCAAGGAGCGCATCATCGCGGAGATCCGTGAGACGGTGGAGACGGAAGAGGAGCTGGAGGAGGAGTTGAAGGAGTTCTTTGAGAGTTTCTGACTCGCGTGACTGAGTTACACCGCCGGGAGAAGGTACCAGCCGCCGGCTCGGACCCGCTTCTGCACTCAACTCGCCAGTTTCTTGTTTCTCTGAGAAGTTCTCTCAGTGCCCCTGCGCTCGCAGCTCAAGGCAGCGTCGCGCGTCGATGAGGTACCGGGATGACGTGGCGCGGATTTTGAGCGCCGGGAAGTAGTCGGCCGCGTCCAGGCTGCGTTCCGCGAAATCCTCTTTTACCCTCTTTTATCCCAGTTCAAAAAAAGCCCTCTTTCGTAGCCCAGGAAAACGGCTTTTTTTCAACGGCGATAAAAGAGGGTAAAAGAGGATTCGGGATTCCTTTGTACACAACTCGCCAAGTCCTTGTTCTTCTGAGAAGTTTTTCTCTGTGCCTCGGTGCCTCCGTGGTGAGGTCGTTCGCCGGAGACCATGCCTCCGACGCAGCGCCAGGTTTGCCTGCGGCTCCGCCGCGCTGCGATTGAGCATCGTGGTACAGTTCCCCCGTGCGCCCACCCACCACAACTGCCGGTGTCGCCTCGCGTTGCGCCGCGGAAATCCCTTCCGAAATTCCCCGTTTTCCGCAAAGGCCCGCCCTTCCCCCTACCTCTTATCTCACGCGAGGGTGAATTCATGGGGGACCGGGACATGCAGACCGCCGTGCAGTGCAAGAAGTGCGGGAAGACGTATTCCGCGGGGGTGGTGAACCAGGATTTCCAGGGTCTCTGCCCCGGCTGCGTGGCGGCGTTTGCGTTTGAAGAAGTCTCGCAGAGCCCGCTGGAGGGGGCGGTCCCGGGGCCGATCACGGTGCCGCCGGACGACGGGAAGACGACGATGTATCTCAAGCCCGGGACGGTGATCCAGGGCGTGGTGATTGAAACGGTGCTCGGGCAGGGCGGCATGGGCGTCGTCTACAAGGGCCGCCAGGTCGGGCTCGACCGCCCTGTTGCGCTGAAAGTCATGAGCGACCGGCTCGCGGGCGACGCGGATTTCGTGAAGCGCTTCGAAAAGGAAGCCAAGGCGATGGCGGCCTTGTCGCACGCGAACATCGTGGCGGTCTACAACTACGGCGTGGACAACGGGCGGTGTTTCATCGTGATGGAGCATGTGGACGGCGCGAACCTGCGCCTGATCCTGCGCGAGAAGAAGCTGACGGCGGCGGAAGCGCTTCGGATTGTGCCGCAGCTTTGCGACGCGCTCGAATACGCGCATTCTGAAGGCGTGGTGCACCGCGACATCAAGCCCGAGAACATCCTGATCGACAAGAAGGGCCGGGTGAAGATCACGGACTTCGGGCTGGCGAAGATGGTGGAGCCGGGGCGGACGGACCACACGGTGACGGGGCTGGTGATGGGGACGCCGCACTACATGGCGCCGGAGCAGGTGGATGCGCCGAAGGACGTGGACCATCGCGCGGACATTTATTCGATGGGTGTGGTGTTCTACGAGCTGCTCACGGGCGAGCTCCCGATCGGCCGCTGGCAGTTGCCGTCGCAGCACGGCGGGCTGGACGCGCGGCTCGACCAGGTGGTGCTGCGGGCGCTCGAGCGGCAGCCGGACCGGCGCTACCAGCATGCGAGCGACATGAAACTCGAAGTCAGCCGGGTGTCGGAATTCATCCCGGTCGCGCGGCTCGCTTCCTCCGTGCAGCATGCCGCGGTCGGCGTTTCCGCCCCTTCACCCGCTTCTCCCAACGCCGGATGGTCGGCGCCGGCGGGCTTCGCGCCGGTGCGCCCGAACGTCCCGGCCTCGGAGAGCCGCATGAGCCCGTGGGTCGGGACAGGGTTCGGGCTGACGATTGCCTCGGTGGTCTTCGGGTTCATCGGGCTGCTGGTGATCGGATCGGTGAGCGGGCGCTCGCCGGGCGCGGCGATGGTGATGACGTTCGGGCTTGGCGGCCTGCTTGGCGCGTTCGGGTTCCTGTGCAACACGATCGGGATCTTCGACATCCTCTTCAATTCCAGCCGTCGTCATGGTCTCGGCATGGCGGTCCTGACGTACGCGATGGACCTCTTGTGGATCGGCGTGGCGATCGTGGCGTTCCTGTTTGTCCAGACAGCCGAGCCCAGGGCCAACACGACACCCAGGCCCAGCCTCGGCGCCGCGTCGCCGATTCTCATCAACGCCAACCCCATGATTCCCGGAGGCTGGAACCTTGCCCCCGAGAGCCGCTCCTACACGGGCTCCGCGGACCTGAAGCTCTTCTGGAAATCCTCCGGCCTGCCCGTCCTCCGCGAAGCGACTTCCGCCCGCCGCCTGGTGTACGTTTCGGGCGCGGAGGGAGCGGTGTTCATCGTCAACGTGGTCGAGTTCCCGGTGCGCACGCCAGGCCCGGACATTTCGGCGCTGGGAAATGCGGGAAGCGACCAATTCCGGGCAAGCGTTTCCAGCACGAGTGCGGTGATCTACCAGGTGTCAAACCCGGGTGCGCCGCTGGATGAATCCAAGGCGCGGGACATCCAGAAATACATGCAGGAGTTGCAGGCGCGCGAGGCCGAGATGAACAGGTAGGGCGTGTGGAAAAAGCGGTCGTCGTCGGCGGTCGGATCCGCCTTCGCGCTTCGGCGGACTGACGAACCTGTCGAGGCCCCGGAATCAACCTACCCGGCGTTTGTGTCGTCCGGGTGGACCGGGTCGCGCGTCTCGGGCTCGTGCGGGTCCTTCGGCTGCTTCTTCAGTTTCGCCGCCCGGTCGGACCACTCGGCCTTCAGCTCTTCGGTCCCGTCGTCGCTCGTCACGACCTCGTAACGCACCACCTGCTTCCCGTCCGACAGCTCGCGGAACTTCTCCCGCACGTCCATCACGTGCTTCGATTCGTCCCCGTCGCCCTTGAACGCCAGCTCCGCGTTCCCGATCCGGATCACATCCCCGGTCTTGAGCGGGCTCTCCGTGATGCGCACCCCGTTCAGGATCGTGCCGTTGCTGCTCTGGAGATCCATGAGCAGCCATCCTTCCGGCGTCTTCAGGATCGTGCAGTGGTTGCGCGACGCCGCCGCCTCGGTGAGGCGCACGACGCATTTCTGCGACCTGCCGATCAGCGTCTCCACCTCGTCCAGCGGGTGCTCGTGGGTGTAATCGCCTTCACGGATGACGAGCTTAGCCAAGGCTCCTCCCTAGATCCCCTGCCGGATCCTGCCCGGAACGAAAGCTTTCAAGGTGCTCCAGGAACGGACGGTACTCGCGATCGATGCCGAGCCGCTCCGAGAGAATCCCGATGCGCTTCAGGTACCGCTCCGTCAATTCTTCCCCGCGACCCTTCCAGGCGGGATCGCAGAAGAAGACCCGACAGCCAAGCGGACGCGCATGGCGGGCCGTGCACCGGTTGTCTCGAAGGTAGGGGCAGGCGTCCTTTTCGAACGCTTCAGCCGGCCACCCCCGTCGGGATGCGAAGTACAGCGCCTCGGCGCGCGTCGCGTAGAGGCGGTGGCCGTACTTCGCAAACTGGCAGCAGTCGCCGCTCGTCCGGCAGAGGGGGTTGGCGGCGGCGATTTCTGCGTCCAGCTCCGCGTACAGGGTGCCGAACTCGCGCAGCAACGCCTCACGGGTTCCCGCCTCAAGGGCGGAAACCGCGTCGGCCTGGCCGGCGGGCTCATGGATGGATGTCGGCACGCTCATCGCGGATCTCCGGGCTTACGGCACTCTGGGAAGAGTCTACTCGCGCGGCGTGAAGGGGTGAAGGAAAACGGGTGGCCGCCCGCCTCCTTGACCGCCCCCGCCGCGCGTGCTGAAATCCACTTCATGAGCACCTGGGACGGGCAGGAGCGGCGGAAAAAGAAGCGATTCGGCGTGCGCGGCTGCACCGTGCGGTTCAAGAGGGGCGGGATGATGTCGTTCCTGTCGCTGTTCGGGGAGAAGCTGATCACCCTGAACGTCTCCGAATCCGGGTGCCATTTCATCAACCGGGACGCGCTGGCGGAGGGAATGGCGGTTTCGTTGCAGCTGGAAGCGCCGCAGGCGGGGGACAAGGTGAACGCGGCGGGGCGGGTGGTCTGGTGCCGGAAGTCGGCGGAGCACGACGCGCACCATGTCGGGGTGGAGTTCCTCTCGATGCCCAAGGCCAGCCGGGTGCAGCTCAAGATCCTGATCGACAATGCGGTGCTGGAGAAGATCGAGATCACGACGAAGGTTTATCTGAAGGAAATAGAACGGCTCTAGGCAGGCTGCGGAGCGACCGACGATGGACTTCATGAAGCGCGCTTCGGTCCTTCGCGAAAAACTCACGGAAGCGTCGCGCTCGTATTACGTCCTCGACGACCCGGTGATGTCGGACGCCGAGTACGACCGGCTGTTCCGCGAACTGCAGGACCTCGAGGCGGCGCACCCGGAGCTGGCGGCGCCCGATTCGCCGACGCAGAAAGTCGGCGCGCCGCCCCGCGACGCGTTCCGGCAGGTGCGGCACACCGTCCCGATGCTCTCGCTCGAGAACGCGATGGCGGACGAGGAATTCGTCGAGTGGTACGACCGCGCGGTGAAATCGGCGGGCGGCACGGCGCCGGAATTCGTGGTCGAGCCGAAGATGGACGGGACGGCGGTCGAGGTCGTCTACGAGAACGGACTGCTCGTCTCCGGATCGACACGCGGCGACGGCGAGGTCGGCGAGGAAATCACCGACAACCTCAAGACGATCCGCGGCCTCCCCCTCCGCCTCAAGGGCGACGCCCCCGAACGCCTCGAGCTCCGCGGCGAAGTCTACTTCCCCATCCGCGACTTCGAGAAGATGAACGAGGAACTCGCCGCGAAGGGCGAGAAAACTTTCATGAACCCCCGCAACACCGCGGCGGGGACCCTGCGCCAGCTCGACCCCAAAATGACCGCCGCCAGGCCGCTTCGCATCGTCATCCACGGCCACGGCGAAGCAAAGGGGATCAAGTTCACCGCGCACGAGGAATCGCTGAAGCGCCTGGAGGCGATGGGGTTGCCGACGTGCGCGAAGCACCTGAAACGCGGCCGGACGGCGGAGGAACTGCGGGCGGTGCATGAGGACTGGCTGAAACGGCGGGACAAGCTGCCGTTCGAGGTGGACGGTGTCGTGGTGAAGGTGGACGATTTCCGGCTGCGCGAGGAGATGGGTTTCCGGACGCGCAGTCCGCGATGGGCGATCGCGTGGAAATTTCCGCCGCGGGAGGAGGTCACGCAGATCCTCGACATGACGGTTTCGGTCGGGCGGACGGGGGCGCTGACGCCGGTAGCGGAACTCAAGCCGGTCCTGCTCGGCGGCGTGATGGTTTCCCGCGCGACGCTGAACAATCCGGGCCTCGTCGCGAAAAAGGGTGTGAAGATCGGCGACTGGGTCACGGTCCGCCGCGCCGGCGACGTCATCCCGGAGATCGTCGGAGCGATCGTCGCGCGCCGCACCGGCAGCGAACGCGACCTCGAGATGCCGAAGAAATGCCCGGTGTGCGCGACGCCGGTTTCGTGGCCCGAGGGCGAGGCGATCCCCCGCTGCCCGAACACCACCTGCCCCGCCCAGGTCAAGGGGTCGATCTTTCACTTCGCCCACGCCCTCGGCATGGACGGCTTCGGCGACAAGATCGTCGAACAGCTCGTGGACAAGGGCCTCGTCAAGGACGCTGCCGACCTCTACCACCTCGACCTGAAGACCCTCTCCGAACTCGACCGCATGGCCGAAAAGTCCGCGAAAAACCTCCTCGGCGAACTCGAGTCCTCGAAAGACACCACCCTCGAGAAATTCCTCGGCGCCCTCGGCGTCCGCCTCGTCGGCGAATCCACCGCCCGCGACCTCGCAAATCACTTCGGCGACGTCCACCCCCTCATGGACGCCACCGTCGAACAGCTCCAGGAAGTCCCCGAGGTCGGCGAGCGCGTCGCCACCGTCATCCACGATTTCTTCGCGGCTCAGGGCAACCGCGACCTCGTCGAGCGCCTCCTCAAGTCCGGTCTCCACTGGCCCAAGCCAAAGAAAACCGAAGGCGGCAAGTTCCAGGGGATGAAGTTCGTGTTCACCGGCGAGCTGGTGAAATTGGCGAGGCGCGAAGCCGAAGCGAAAGTCGCCGAACTCGGCGGAAAGGCCGCTTCCAGTGTGAGCAAGCAGACCGATTACGTCGTCGCGGGGCCGAACGCGGGGTCGAAGCTGGACAAGGCGAAGACGCTGGGGATCAAGATCATCACGGAGGACGAGTTTCTCGCGCTCCTCGCAGACTGATCAGCGCGCCTCATCGTTCCTCCCCAACCGCCCACTGCCGCGCTACACTTCCCGAATGCGCGCCGGCGAAAACCCCGAGGTCACCAAGCTCGTCACGCGGGAATCCGCCGCCATTGCGCGTTTCATGGAAGGCCTGCCGGCCGCGTTCCCGACGGGGCGCGAAGCGATCGGCGCGCTGCTGGCGGCGCTGTCGCAGCGGCAGCGGTACTTCGCGATGATCGGCGAGCATTTCTCCGTGTTCGGGTTCGACGGCATCATCGCGATGGACGTGCTCGACGAGGCGCTTCTTCGCGCGGCGCAGACCGTGCTGCGACGGCGGCCGGCCGCGGAAATCAACCCGGAGGCCGAGGGGGCGCTGGACGAGGAATTCTCGAAGCTCCCCGAGCTGGAGAAGCACCCGGTCGGGTACATGGTGCTCTTCATGGCGCGCAAGATGTTCGAGGAATTCGACAACGTGCTGACGCGGCTGGGGCTGGATGAGGACGAAGCGCGGCAGCCGTACGAGGAGGAGCTGTTGCGGCGGGTTTCGCTGTTGCTGGACCACTACGTCGAGACGCGGACGCAGGCGGTGGCGCGGCATTTCAGCGATCTGCGGCGCGAATACTGGGTTGTGGCGCGGCTGCACTGCCGGTGCGGGAAACCGAAGTACGAGGTCAAGATGCAGTCGCTGGTGACGGG
>JAIOPR010000081.1 GCA_021413805.1 Planctomycetota bacterium | reverse complement strand
GTCTGCGATCTCGGCGAAGGCTTCGCTCCCGCATGGCACCCTTCCCGCGACCTGGTCGCCTGCCAGCGCGCTTCACGCACCGGCGGCCCGTGGACCACCGTCATCATCGATGTCGCCACCGGCCACTCGACCGACCTCTGGCCGGAATCCGGTCGCGGCGCGATCTCCCCTTCGTGGACCGCCGACGGACGATGGGTCCTGCTCGCCTCCGTCGTCGAACGCGATCAGCACACCGGGTTCGACGGCCTGTGGGCCATTTCACTCGAGGGAGCCAGGCGGGTCCGCCTCACGCAGGGCGGCGTCGAGGAATGGTGCCCTCGCGAAGGCCCGGACGGCAGGATTGTCTACGCGCGCCGTGAAGGAGAGACGGTCGATCTCTGGTCTTTCGCGTCGCCACTCCGGAAATAAAAGAGGACCCCGGCCAGCCGAAGCCGAACCGGGGTCCATTCGGAGAGGGGCGTCGTTGAGGGCCGGTTGCCTGGCGTTTCCACCGGGCCTTCCTCGCGTCTCCGCCGCACTTCTTTCACTTCACCGGCCACGCCTTAAATATCGGCGCCCGGGGCGGCAGTCCTGAGGGAAATTATCCGAATCGACCGCTGTTTTTATTTCACACGCTCTACCCGGTCAACCCGGCGCGCGCCGCTGGCTCTGCTTTGTCACCTGCACCGCGCATCGCGGCCACCGCTTCGCCCCACATCCCGCGCAGCTTCCCGAGGATCGAGAGGGCTTCGTCCGCAGGCCCTGGCGCCCCCTCCATGTTGGCGGCCACGAGGCGCCGGTACACGAAGATGTAGAGGCCCGCGAGGTTGCGCCGAAGCGCCGGGTCGAGCGAGGCGTCCAGGGCGGCCGAGAGCTCCAGCGCGATCGCCTGGGCCTTGAGGTAGAGCGGGGCCGCCGCGTTGCGGTCGCCGGCCGCTGCAAAATCGCGCGCCTGCGTGGCGAAGCGGATCGCGCCGTCGAGAAGCATCAGGAGCAGCTTCTCGCGCGGGGCCGTCAGGACCTGCGTCTCCAGGTATCTCCGGGCTTCGTTCACTTGGAACCTCCCTGCTGGCCGAGCGGTGCGAGGGTCGCCTTCAGGAGATTCAGGGTGCTGTTGTTCTGCGAAAGGAAATCCTCGAGCGCCGCAAAACGGCGCGTCAGGCGGTCGATCGTGTCCTGCACGCGCTTGTTCGCCGCCTCGATCCCGTCGTTGAGCGTGGAAATCGTCTTTTCAATGCCCTGCGTCTTGCGCGAGATCTGGCCTTCGGGCGAAGTCACCAGCGATTCAAGTCCTTCCACCGCACGGCGTGCGGCGCCAGGGTCGCGGGTGAGGTCGGCGGGCGTGCTGACGAGAAGCGGCGACCCGTCCACGGCTTTCTGGAGGCCGAGCTGGGCGGCGGCGGCGGAAGAGCCGACAGGATCGACGCGGAAAGAGGCGGGGCCGGAAGTGGAATCGGAGAACTGGAGGGAGTGCCCGTCGGGGGCGATGGAAGCGACGAGCGAGCCGGTGTTTTCGGGGTCGCTATTGACGCGGTCGAGGAGTTGCGAGACGGAGGTGACGCCCGCGAGCGAGACCGAGACGGACGATCCGTCGTGAAGCGTGACCTTGAAATCGTCGCCGGAGGTCGCGCGCTCGATGCCGAGCCCGTTGCGGAAATCGGCCAGCTTCGTGTCGAGCGCCACGGACCGGCTCGCCGCGAAAAAGTCGCGGACCTGGTCGGGCGTCGAGGCGAGCGCGGCGTCGAGCGTGGGCTCGTCCACCGAGAAGCGCCCGTCCTTGCCCAATTTCAGGCCGACGGCGGCGAAATCGCGGATCGTGCCGGAGGGGAGGCCGTTGACGGGGCGGTTGAAGAGGTCGAACAGGGCGCGGTCGGCGGCGCGGAGGGTGGGATCGCCGAAAAGCGGGCCGGCGACGTTCGTGGTGGTATCGAAGGCACCGAGCTTGTTGATCGTGCCGGCCGCCTGGTTGAACGCCGCGGCGAGAGCTTTCACCGCGTCCTTCACCGCTCCCCCGTCCGGGGTCACCGTGACGCTGACGGGACCGCCGGTTCCGCGAAGATCGAGCGTGAGCCCGGGGGCCGCGCCGGTCACCGTGTTCGTGGAACTCTGGATCAGCGCCGTGGCCGACCCTGCGCCCGCCAGCACGAGCGCATCGTGCGCCGGCGCGACGCTTCCGAATGTCAGCGACCCGACATTGGTATCGACCAGGACCCGCCCGCGGTCGCCGGACTGGGTTGCGATCAGCGAAAGGCGGAACGGCGACGAGAGGGATCCGTCGGAGACCGCGGCGGCGGAGACAGGAATGCCAAGCGCGTTGATGCGGGTGACAACCGCCCCGAGGGTGTCGCCGCTGGCGATCGCGAGGCGGACCTGGAAGGAGCCGTTGAGCTGGCCGGGCGTGGAAACCGACGCGGTCCCGAGAAGGCGGAGGTCGCGGGCCGTGCGGCCGCCGGCGACTTCGTCCACGCGAAGAGCGCCGGCACCGGCGGCCTGCGTGAGGAGAATTCCGTCGCCCGTGTCGTTGATGCGAGCCCGGAGTGAAGAACCGACCGTGGAAGCGGCGGCGTTGACCTGGCTGACGACATCGAAAACGGTCTTGTCCGTGGACTGGGAGAGGTCAACGGTGAACGCGGCGCCGGTGCGGTCCGTGATCCGGATCTTGCCGGGCTGCACGCCGCGGCCGCCGTTCAGCGAGGACAGGAGCGAGTTGTCGGTGAGAAGCGCGGGGTTGGTATCAGCGCCCGTGACGTGCGCCGGGTCGCCGCCGAGCCGGAAGGAGTCCCCGGCGAGCGCGCCCGCCGCGGCGGGATCGGCCGAAAGCGTGAGCTTCCCCGTCGCCGAATCGAACGCCGTCACCGTCGCCGTGAACCCGGTGGCCGCGCCCGAAGTGATCGTCAGCGGCTGATTCACGAACGCAGCGGCATCGAGCCCGATGAATTCGGCCGAAGTCACCGAAGTTGCGTCCACCGCCCCGGCCAGCGAAGCATTGATCAGCCCCAGGTCGCGCGCCGTCGTCGAGCCGCCCTCCGAAACAGCCAGCGCACCTGCGCCACCGGCGAGATCGCGCAGCTGCAGCCCGTTGCCCGAGGAGTTGACGGACGCTTCGAAAAGCCCCGAACCCGCGCGGTTGATCTCCGCGACCACGGAACCCACGGTTTCCCGGCTGCGGAAGGCGCCTGCGCCGATTCCGGCCGTGACCGGCGCCGTGAACGTCACATCAAACGCGCCGCCCCCCGCCGCGGTCGTGCTCTTCACGACCGCATATTCGTTCACCGCGCCGTCCGTGAGCCGCAGCACCTGCCCGGCGCGGATGTCGGCGCCCGCGGAAATCGTCAGCGTGTCCGCGGAAACGATGCCCGTGACGTCCGTCCGGAAGCGCTTCGCCAGATCCACCGACGTCGTGCCACCCAGCGTGTCGGCGATCGAGATCGTCCCGCCCGCGACGCCCTGGATGTCGTTGGAAGCGGGCGCGGTGCCGTCCGGGTAGAAATCGGAAGTGCCGCCATTCAGCGAGCGGACGAGGAGGCCGTTCAGGTCGGGAATGAGCCGCTCGCCGCTCAGGAAATCGTGCGGCGCGAGCGCTGCGGGATCGCCCGCGGCCTCGGAGGCGACGAGCAGGCCCAGGTCGCGCGCCGCATTCGAGCCGGGGGAAGCGGTAACCGTGAGGTTCGCGGGACCGCCCGCGGTGTCCTTGAGCTCGAGCGCGTTTCCCTGCGCGTTGAGCGAAGCGGTCACGGCCCCGCCCGTCGCGGAGTTGATCGCGGCAATCGCGTCGCCGACCGTCGTCGCCCCTGCAAGATCGACCGAATACCCCGTCCCGTCCGTTGCGGTCACAACGAAATCCGCGCCCGCCGCCTGCCTGACTCCCGCGCCTTCGTTGAGCGCCGCGAGTTTCGTCGCCGCCGTCACGACGTTCACGTTCGCGCCGAAGCGCGTTTCGCCCGCGGCGAGCGTCCCGGTGAGCCCGAGATCGGACGCGGTCGTGTCGCCGGTGCCGTTCAGGACTTCCAGTGACCCAGTCCCGGCATACGTGAGGAGGACGCGGTCGCCCTCGACGCGGGCGGTCATCGGGACCCCGCTCGAGTTGAACGCATCCACGACATCCTGGACTCCGGACGCGGCCCGCAGGTCCACGCTCGCCACGGTTGTCGTCGCGCCGACCGTCTGGCGCAGGAGCACCGTCCCGCGATCCACGCCCGCACCGCCCCGAAGCGACTCGAGCGGCGTGTTGCGCGTCAGCCCCTGACCGCCGATTTCGATCGAAAGTTCGCCCGACTGCCCGACCGTCGCCCCGGCACTCGCGAACCCGCCACTCCGCAACTGCTGCGACTGCGCGAGGCGCTTCACGTCGAACACGTACGATCCCGCGACCCCGCCGTTCGACGAGGTGACGAGCACGGATTCGTTCGAGCTGTGCGCCGCGGTCCGGCCGAACAGCGCGCCGTCCGCGAGGGGCGAAGCGGCGGTCTGGATGCCGAGGAGCGCGCTGGAAAGGTCGAGGTACGCGGCCTGTTTCGCGGTCTGGGTCGTGACGCGATTCTGAAGCGTCTGGACGGAGCGCTTCTGGAGGGCCGTCAGCGCGTCGATGACCGCGCCGAAGTCGAGCCCGCTGGAGGCCCCGCTGAACGCCACATTGCCGATGCTGGCCATTTAGGCCGTCCCGTCGAAAAGGAGCCCGAGGGAGTGGGCGAACGCGCCCCGGAAATCGAGCAGTTTCTGCGGCGGGATGGTCTTGATGACATCCCCCGACTGCCCGTCGAGGACGCGGACGTAGAACTCGCCGCTGGACTGGTGGATGCCGAAGCGGAGGCTTACCGACTGCTGCGCCGCCGCGTCGTTCGCACGCTGGACCGCCTCCTGGAGCCCGGCCACCGTTCCGCCCTGCGGGGCGGGAGCCGGCGACGTCTCCGGGCTCGACGGCGGCCGCGAAACGAGGATCCGGGCGAGCTCGCCGAACGTCGCGGGCTGCGCGGTCCTTGTCGTGCTGAGGCCGTCTGTGGTCATGGTCGTTTCCTTTTAATCGTCACTTGTCCGGCCGATCCGGGCGGCCCGCCGTTTCATCGCGGGCCGCCCGGCCGGATTTGTTACTTGAGCAGGGTGAGCACGGTCTGCGGAAGCAGGTTGGCGCTTCCCAGGACCGAAATGCCGGCCTGGAAGAGAACCTGGGTCCGTGTGAACTCAGCGGTCTCTGCGGCGAAGTCGAGGTCGCGGATGGACGACTCAGCGGCCGTGACGTTCTCGAGGGAGACCTCGAGGTTGTTCAGGTTGGGCTCGAGGTTGAAAGACTGGATGGACCCGAGAAACCCGCGCAGCCCGGTGATCTGCGAGACCGCGGCCTCGACGACCTTGAGGGCGTTGCCAGGATTCTTGGTGAGGTCGTTCGCGCCGCCGGTCTGGAGCGACGAAAGGAAGCCGCCCTCCGTGACGGCCGATCCTGCTGCCGCCGTGCCGAGGACGTCGCTTCGGGTGTCAAACCCAAGTCGTGAAGCGCTGATATCGCGGATGCCGAGGGCGATCCGGTCGGTCGGTGAGGCGGTCTCGTTCACCTGGAACTCGACGCCGGAGTTGGCGATGGTGAGGAAGGAAGCGATGGCCCCGGTGGCGGTGCCCGTCGCGATGTCGAGCTCACCGTCGATGTTTCCGCTGTGGATCGAGAAATGATTCCCCTGGCCCACGAACGACTGCCCGTCGATGAGGAGCGTGCCGTCGGACCCCGTGTCGGTGTTCGAACCGGCCGCGAGTGTGCCGATGGCCGGCGCGCCGATCCTCTCGAGGTTGATGAACTGGTCCGAGCCGAACGCGCCGCTCGTGGCCACGCCCGCCGTGCTGTAAACGCCTGTCTCCTGCGCAACGGCGTTGATGGCGGAATCGACTTCCGCCGCCGAAGCGACCGCCGCAAACGAGATCTCACGGCTGCCCAGCGCACCGGTGACACGAAGCACGGCTCCCGCTGCTGCGCCGCCCGCCCCGATCGTCACCGTCGCCTGCGTCGCCGCCACGCTGTAGTTCGCCGCGAACGTCCGCGACGTCGAGCCCGGCGCGAACGCTACCCGGCGCAGATCCAGATTCTGGATCGCCGCCGCCTGCGCCGTCACCGAGTAGCCCTTCGTCCCGTTCAGCAACGAACCGTCCGCAAACCGCGTCGTCTGCGCAATCCGGTTGATCGCCGCAATCGCCTGGTCCACCGAAGCCTGCTCCGCCGCCACCTGGTCCGGGCTGGAAGCGCCGGTGTTCAGCGCAAAGATCGCGCTCTGCCGGATGCCGTTGAGCAGATCGCTGGCCTGCTGAAGCGCCGCGTCCGCCGTGCCGATCATGTTCGTCGCGTTCTGCGTGTTCTCGGAAGCCTGCTTCAGGCCGGAAATCTGGCCGCGAAGCTGCTCGGAGATCACGAGGCCGGACGGGTCGTCGGAAGCGCGATTGATGCGGAGGCCGGTGGAAAGCCTCTCGAGCGACGTCTGCTGGGCCTGGTCGGTCGCACGCAGGTTCTTCAGCGCGCGGATCGCCGCCAGGTTCGTATTGATACGAAGTGTCATTGTTCATCCTCCTTGATGTTGTAAGGCCGGGGCATCCATGCCCTCGGGGGTTTGCCGGATGGGAGCGGACCGGCAGGCCGCGGCGACGTTCGATTCACCTCCTCAACAGGGTCTGATGAATCCAAGGCTACCAGAACGCGGGACCGGGGCGGAAGCTCAAAATAAGGAGCGGGCTGATTGCTCACGAAACCCTCCCCAAAAGAGCCGTTTCTCCCGTCTCCGAACTCCCGTCTCCGAACTTTACTTCTTCTCGCTTCCCGCCCCCCCCAGCCCCTTCTTCTTAAACAGCTCCGCCGCTGCCGCCACGTCCTTCGCATCCGCCGCGGCAACGTTCGCGTCGCGCAACGCGAGCCAGACTTCCTTGCGGTGGACCGGCACCGAAGCCGGCGCGGCGATGCCGATCTTGACCTTGTCGCCCTTGATCTCGAGGACGGTGACCTCGATCCCGTCGCCGATGATGATCGCTTCGTCTTTGCCCCGCGTGAGAACTAGCATGGCGCGACCGCCCCGAAGACCGCGACGCGGGCGAAGGTGACGGGTTTGGCGAGCACCAGCTGGCGGGCCTGCATGGTTTCCGGGTTGAAGACCAGCGGGCCGAGGAGGTTCGCGGTCGTGTTCTTGGGGTCGGCGGGGACGGTCAGGATCGCCAGCACGAAACCTTTCGCGACATCCGCGAGGCCGATCGGCGCGAGGTCTTCGGGCTTGACCTCGATGCGGTAGTCGGGAGCGAACAAGAGCGGGTCGCACGTCACGAGCGCCAGCTCGGGGCGATCGGCGGACTGGAGCCACTGGAACGGCGCGCCACCGGGGTCAGGGAGAAGGACGAATCGGGAAG
>JAIOPR010000310.1 GCA_021413805.1 Planctomycetota bacterium | reverse complement strand
CGATGTTTTTGAACGCAAAGGCATCCCGAACCTGGGCGTGACGGTCCTGGAAGCGGGCGTCGTCGGGTCGCTCGACTACAAGATCATCGTCGCGGAACAGGCGAGCGGGCTTTACGACTGGCTGCAGGAGAACAAGTACGTGTACTCGGGCGACAAGGCGACGCTCGACTTCTACATCACGAAGAAGTGGTTCTTCACCGTGATGAAGATCGACCCGAAGCAGATGAAGAAGGACAAGAATGGGAACTACGTCGGCGAAGTCACGCCGACGCGTTTTACGTTCCCGAGCGAGCAGTGCGTCTACCCCCTCAAGATCACGCAGCTCTCGGTGAAGGACAAAACCGACGCGCTCTTTTACGTGCAGGCCTCGACCGAGATGGATCTCGGCGGCGACCTTACGTGGGCGCACAGTTTCCGCGTCATGTGGCTCACGTACATGCTCGGCTGCTCGGCGAACCAGGACCAGCAGGCGGAGCTCCAGAAGCGCAACGCGTGGGTGCAGGCCAAGATGCAGAAGGACCCGCGGTACGAGACGACCAAGCTCGAATGGGCCCGCAAGCTCAGCGAGGACGACATCGCGGTCCTCGAGGACCCGCTTCGCAATTACGCCCAGATGGGCGGCGCCAATTTCGCTCCCGGCGACAAGTTCATCACCCAGGAGGAATTCCTGAAGACGGTCTGGGAAGAGTACGAAAAGGGCGCGGGGGACAAGAACGACGAATACGCGAAACGGCAGCTTCACAATCTCGAGCAGGCCTACTCCCCCGCCAAAGGCGCGATCGTGAAGACCGGCAACCCGAACGGCTCATTCAGCGGATCGCCGTGGATGTGGTACCCGAACCGGGAAGCGCCGGACGAGGACGTGAAGGGCTTGTCACGGCTGAAAGGTCACCTGCAGAAGGGCCAGTGGGTGACGAAGTTCCGCAAAATCCTGCGGAAGGACGAGATGACGGACGACCTGGTGATTGTGCCGGTGGAGGCGGGGCGTGAGCAGGAGTACGTGAGGATCATGCCGACGTCGCCTCCGTAGGGCGGGCGGGATATCAACTTTTCCAATCGGGGAGCGCTGAGATGAGACACGGGTTCTGGACGGCGGGAACGGCGGTCGCCATGGCGTTGGGTGTCGGTGCCGTCGTCGCGGTCAGCGTGCTGCCTCCGCGGGCCAACGCCGCGTGTTGCTATTTCGCGGCGCAGGAAAAGGACATCAACCAGCCCGGGCAGAAGGCGTTTATCGCGTGGGAGGCCTCGAAGAAGATCGAGGCGTTCACCGTCCAGCCCAAGTTCGAGGGCAACGCGCTCGAATTCGGCATGGTCATCCCGACGCCTTCGCAGCCGAAGCTCGACGAGATGCCTCGCGACTTCTTCAAGGACCTCGCGATCTACACGATCCTCATGCCCCTTCCCTCACAGATTTACTCCGAACTGTACCCGGTGCCGCCGATGGAAAAAGGCTCCGCGCCTGGCGGTTCGCCCCTGCAGGACGAGGCGGTGTCGAAGGACAGGAACGGCGTGCATGTCCTCGAATCGGGCGTCGTCGGCTCCCTCGACTACAAGATCATCTCCGCCGAACAGGCGAACGGGCTCTTCGACTGGCTCAAGGAGAACAAATACACGTACTCGGGCGACGAAGCGACGCTCGACTTCTACATCAAGAAGCACTGGATCTTCACGGTGATGAAGATCGACTCGAAGCAGATGAAGAAGAACCCCGACGGCTCGTACCTCGGGGAAATCACGCCGACGCGCTTCACGTTCTCGAGCGACAAGTGCATCTACCCGCTCAAGATCACGCAGATCTCGGTGAAGACGGAGACGGACGCGCTCTTTTACGTGCAGGCCGCCGACGAGATGGACATGGAAGGCGACCTGTCGTGGAAGCACAGCTACCGGGTGATGTGGCTGACCTACATGCTCGGGTGCTCGGCGAACGCGGACCAGCAGGCGGAACTGCAGCAGCGCACGGCGTGGGTTGAAGCGAAAAAGAAGAAGGACCCGAAATTCGAAACGACGAAGCTGGAGTGGGCGAAGAAGCTCGGCGAAGCGGAAATCGCGGTGCTCGATGATCCGCTGAAGAACTACGCGCAGATGGGCGGCGGGACGATGCCGGAGGGCTCGAAAGTCGTCACGCAGGAGGAGTTCCTGAAGACGGTCTGGGAGAACTTCGAAAAGAAAAACAAGGGCAGCGAGACGACGGATTACCCCAAGAAGCAACTCGAATGGCTTCGCACCGCCTACCCCGCCGACAAGGGCGCCATCGTGCACTCGGAGAAGACGCAGAGCCGGTGGGCGGCCGAGTGGATGTGGTACCCGAAGCGGGAGGCGCCCGATGAGGACGTCAAGGGGCTGTCGAGGCTGAAAGGGATGCTGCAGAAGGGCCAGTGGCTGACGAAGATCCGCAAGATCCTGCGGAAGGACGAGATGACGGACGACCTGGTTCTCATTCCCGTGCAGGCGGGAGCCGAAGACGAGTACGTGAGGATCATGCCGACGTCGCCTCCTTAAAAGGCCGGGGCCAGGGGCCGGGGCTTAATGCCGGGGCTCGGGGCAATAACTCAATAGAGGAGCATTCATGAGCCGGAAAATCTGGGTTGCGGGGGCCGCGGTGATCGCTCTCGGGACGGGCGGGCTTGTGGCCGGCCGCTGGACCGCAAGGACGGCCGACGCCGCCTGCTGCTACTTCGCCGCCCAGGAAAAGGACATCAACCAGCCCGGGCAGAAGGCGTTCATCACCTGGGACGCCGAGAAAAAGCTCGAGTCGTTCACCGTCCAGCCGAAGTTCGAGGGCAACGCGGTGGACTTCGGGATGGTGATCCCCTCCCCTTCCCAGCCCAAGCTCGACGAAATGCCGCGCGATTTCTTCAAGGACCTCGCGATCTACACCATCCTCATGCCTCTTCCCCAACGCATCTGGACCGGGCTGGCAGTTGCGAAGGACGAAGGCGGCGTGTACGCGGCACGGGGTGGCCGTGCAGGCGACCGGAAAGAAGCCAAGGAGAAGGAATCGCTGGGAGTCACGGTCCTCGAGGCGGGCGTGGTCGGCTCCCTCGACTACAAGATCATCGTCGCCGAGCAGGCCAACGGGCTCTTCGACTGGTTGAAAGAGAACCAGTACGTCTATTCCGGCGACAAGGGAACGCTGGACTTCTACATCCAGAAGAAGTGGTTCTTCACGGTGATGAAGATCGACTCGAAGCAGATGAAGAAAGACAAGGACGGCAAGTACCTCGGGGAGATCACGCCGACGCGCTTCACGTTCGCCTCCGAAAAGTGCGTCTACCCGCTGAAGATCACGCAGCTCTCGGTGAAGACGCAGACGGACGCGCTGTTTTACGTGCAGGCCGCTGGCCAGATGGACCTGCCCGGCGACCTGTCGTGGATGCACAGCTACCGGGTGATGTGGCTGACGTACATGCTGGGCTGCTCGGCGAATGCGGACCAGCAGCGCGAGCTGCAGGAACGCAACCAGTGGGTGGCGCAGAAGAAGGCGAAGGACGCGAAGTACGAAACCACCAAGCTCGAATGGGCACACAAGCTGGGAGACGACGACCTCTCCGTGCTTGAGGACCCGCTCAAGAACTACGCGCAGCTCGGGACCGGCGGCCTTCCGGCGGAGGACAAGGCGGTTTCGCTCGAGGATTTCCTCAAATCCGTCTGGGCGGAGTACGAGAAGACCGGCAGCGCGAATGACGACTACGCGAAGGCGCGGCTGAAACAGCTTCAGCAGATGTACGCCCCCGAAAAGGGACTGATCGTGAAACTCGGCCGCGGCAACGCCCAGGGCCCCGCGGAGTACATGTGGTATGCGAACCGCGAGGCGCCGGCGGAAGACGTGAAGGGGCTGTCGCGGCTGAAGGGAATCATGCAGAAGGGCCAGTGGGTGACGAAGTTCCGCAAGATCCTGCGCAAGGACGAGATGACGGACGACCTGACGCTGGAAGCGGTGCCTGCGGGCAAGGAGCAGGAGTACATGAGGATCATGCCGACGTCGCCTCCGTAGTCGCGGTGAATACAAATAAACTCAACCCAGGGGGACTGATGATCTCGAACAAATGGCGTCTTGCAGCTCTTCCGATCCTCGCCCTTACGCTGACGGCCTGCGAGCCCGAAAAGAAATCCGAAGGCGGCGGTGGTTCAGCGGCAGCTGCCTCGGGCGGCGGCGGGTACGACTGGGTCATCAAGGCCCGCGAGACCCAGACTTCCGACCCGAAGGCGTCTTCCGCCGAACTGGCCAGGGGCGGCAAGGAAGCCATCCCGTTCCTGCTGTGGCAGCTCACGGGCGACGACACGCCGGACGCGATGAGAGCGGCGGATGCGTTCGTGGCGATGGGTTCCGACGCCGTGGAACCGCTCGACAAGGTCGTCCGCTCGAAGGCCGCGCACGGCCGCAACTGGGCCATCTGGGCGCTGGGCAAGATCGGCGCAACCGCGAAACCCGCTGCTGACGGGATCCGTGCTGCCGGGAAGGAAGCGGCATTCCGGCAGGTCGCGGCGGAAGCGCTGTTGAAGATCGAGAAATAGGCGTCGGCGTTCAAACCAGGGGAAATCGATGAAGAAGATCATGGTCCTCGGCGCCGCGGTGGCCTCCTTCGCCTTCGCGCTGCTCGTGGCCCGCACTTTCCCTTCCCGCCCGGCCGAAGCGGCGTGCTGCTACTTCGCCGCACAGGAAAAGGACATCAACCAGCCGGGGCAGAAGGCGTTCGTGACGTGGGACGCCGAGCGCAAACTCGAATCCTTCACGGTGCAGCCGAGGTTCGAAGGGAACGCGATGGATTTCGGGATGGTGATCCCGACGCCGTCGCAGCCCAAGCTCGACGAAATGCCTCGCGACTTCTTCAAGGACCTCGCGATCTACACGATCCTGATGCCTCTTCCCCAGGCGATCTGGATCAATCTGCAGTCGGGTGACGAAAATGAAGGCGCGTACGTCAAGGGCTTCGATCCGGAAGTCCGGGGGGACCCGAGGGCGCGGCCGCGGAAAGAGGACAGGGGCGTGACGGTGCTGGAAGCCGGCGTGGTGGGCTCGCTGGACTACAAGATCATCGTCGCCGAGCAGGCGGGCGGGCTGTACGACTGGCTGCAGGAAAACAAGTACGTCTACTCGGGCGACAAGGGGACGCTGGATTTCTACATCCAGAAGAAGTGGTTCTTCACGGTGATGAAGATCGATTCGAAGCAGATGAAGAAGGACAAGAGCGGAAATTACCTCGGGGAAATCACGCCGACGCGTTTCACGTTTGCGTCCGACGCCTGCGTTTATCCGCTGAAGATCACGCAGCTCTCGGTCAAGGACAAGACCGACGCGCTCTTCTATGTGCAGTCCTCGACCGAGATGGACCTGAAGGACGACTTCTCGTGGATGCACAGCTATCGCGTCATGTGGCTGACCTACATGCTCGGGTGTTCGGCCAATGCGGAACAGCAGGCCGAACTGCAGGAACGCAGCGGATGGATAGAGGCCAGAATGCGGAAAGACCCGAAGTTCGAAACGACGAAGCTCGAGTGGGCGAGGAAGCTGGGCGAGGAAGACCTGGCCGTGCTCGAGGATCCGCTTCGCAATTACTCGCAAATGGGCGGCGCGAATTTCGCCCCCGGCGACAAGTTCGTCACGCAGGAGGAATTCCTGAAGTCCGTCTGGGAGGCGTACGAGAAAGCCGGGGGGACGAAGGACGAGGCGTCCGCGAAGCAGCGCTTCGCGGACCTGGAGCGGACGTACGCTGCAGCGAAGGGATCGATCGTGAAGGTTGCGAACCCGGCGGGCCGCTTTTCGGGCTCGCAGTGGATGTGGTACCCGAATCGCGAAGCGCCGGCCGAGGACGTGAAAGGATTGTCGCGGCTCAAGGGTCACCTGCAGAAGGGCCAGTGGGTGACCAAGTTCCGCAAAATTCTCCGGAAGGACGAAATGACGGACGACCTGGTGATCGTGCCCGTGGCCGGGAGCCTGGAGCAGGAATACGTCAGGATCATGCCCACTTCGCCCCCGTAACGGACGCCCCTCTTGAGACCTGGAGAAAACGAATGAAGATCCGGATGTGTGCAACGGGCGTGGTGACCGCGATGGCGCTCGCCGCCGGGGCGTACGTGACCTTCAGGTCGCTTCCGCCGGCCCAGGCCGCCTGCTGCTATTTCGCCGCGCAGGACAAGGACATCAACCAGCCGGGCCAGAAGGCGTTCATCGCGTGGGACGCGGAGCGCAAGGTCGAGGCCTTTACCGTGCAGCCGAAGTTCGAGGGCAACGCGGTCGATTTCGGCATGGTGATCCCCACTCCCGCGCAGCCCAAGCTCGACGAGATGCCCCGCGACTTCTTCAAGGACCTTGCGATCTACACCATCCTCATGCCGCTTCCCGAACAGATCTACGTCGAGCTGCGGCAGCTCCCCTCGGACAGCGAAGATGACTACGAACGAATGAAAGGCGACGGCGGCGAATTCCTGGGGGCGCTCCCGAAGAACGGCGTGACCGTGCTCGAGGCCGGCGTCGTCGGCTCGCTCGACTACAAGGTCATCAAGGCGGAGGATGCGAAAGGCCTGTTCGACTGGCTGAAAGAGAACAAGTACGTCTACTCGGGCGACCAGGGAACGCTGGATTTCTACATCCAGAAGAAGTGGTTCTTCACGGTGATGAAGATCGACCCGAAGCAGATGAAGAAGAACAAAGACGGCTCCTACCTGGGCGAAGTCACGCCGACGCGATTCACGTTTTCCAGCGACCAGTGCGTGTACCCGCTGAGGATTACAGCGCTGAGCGTGAAGGACCAGACGGACGCGCTGTTCTACGTGCAGTCGGCGCAGGAGATGGACCTGACGGGCGACTTTTCCTGGAAGCACAGCTACCGGGTGATGTGGCTGACGTACATGCTCGGTTGCTCGGCGAATGCGGAGCAACAGGCCGAACTCCAGCAGCGCACCCAGTGGGTCGAAGCGAAGAAGGCGAAGGACCCGAAGTACGAGACCACGAAGCTCGAATGGGCGCGCAAGCTCGGCGACGAGGACATGGCGGTGCTCGAAGACCCGCTTCAGAACTACGCGCAGGCGGGTGGCGCCGCGCTTCCCGCGGGATCAAAAGCGGTCTCGCTGGAGGCGTTCCTCAAGGACGTGTGGGACGCCTACGACAAGCTGCCGAAGGACCAGCGCGACGACACCTATGCGAAGCAGCAGCTGAAATATTACGAGCAGGCCTACGCGGCTTCGAAGGGCACGATCGTCCGGATTGAAAAACCGTCCGGTCCGTGGCAGGCCGAGTGGATGTGGTACCCGAATCGCGAGGCGCCGCCGGAAGAGCTGAAAGGCTTGTCGAGGCTCAAGGGGCACCTGCAGAAAGGCCAGTGGGTGACGAAGTTCCGCAAGATCCTGCGGAAGGAAGAAATGACCGACGACCTGGTGCTCGTACCGGTCGCGGCGGGCGCGGAAGACGAGTACGTGCGGATCATGCCTACTTCGCCCCCGTAACGGGGAACCGACCGGACGTTGAGACGTCCAATAACGACCTTTCCTTCCCATTCGGATGATCGCCATGCGTCTCCCCATGAAATTCGTCTTTCTTGCCGGCGCTGCTTCGATCTGGGCGGCCGCTTCGCTGACCTCATTTTCCGGCGACCTGGTTCCTTCGCCGGAGCGGCCCGGGAATTCGTCGGACGACCCGATCCAGAAACCCAAGGACCTTTCGGGGCGCTCGATCAAATGCCCCCGGGTGCGGGCGGTGAGCGCCGGATGGGACGGCGAAGAAGGAACCACGGGGTGGCTCTTCAAGAACGACCCCTGGATGGCCTACCAGCGCGGCCGGGAGGAGTTCGTACGGGAGTTCAGCGCGGTGGACGGGGCGTTCGGCGAGCCGGGCAAGATGGCGGGGCCGGTGCTGGAAGACGAAGCGACGCACCTGGCGACGCGGGACCACGTGGCGAGCTGCACGCTGTGCCACAACACGCCGTTCCGCGATGGCGGATCGGGCGCGACGTTTTTCAAGAACGGCGGGACCGGCCGGAACACGCCGCACGCGTTTGGAAGCGGGCTGGTGGAATCTCTGGGGTGGCAACTGCGGCTGATGATCCTTGAAAAAGGAGACCTGAACCGCGACGGGTGGATTGCGAAAGGCGAAGCGGACCGGGTGCGCGCGGTCGTCGAGAATCTCCCGAACGGCGACGCCGGAGAGCACGTCAGCGTCGACTTCGGCTACTTTGGCGACCTCGACGGCAACGGGAAGCCGGACCTGAACCCGATCTGCCTCATTATCTACGTCGACAAGGACGGCAAGCGGATCTCCTGGGCGCGCAAGTTCTCCGACGAGGGCGTCGCGGGATACACGATCGAATTCCAGATCTTCGGCTGGGGGCACCGCAAAGGCTCCGTCGCGTCTTCGCTCCGCGCCTTCTCGGCGAACGCCTACGACATGCACACGGGGCTGCAGGCCTATGACCCGATCCTCTCGGAAGAGCCGAACAACGACGGGCTGGCGCAGGTCTCGGTCCCGGGGATGCCGCAGTTCATCACCGGCCGGACGCGGGACCGCGGCGTCGTGAAAGATGCGCGGGGAGTTTCGAAAGAGGACCCGGACCGCGACGGCGTCCTGGAAGAGATCACCTCCGGCGACATGGACCTCATCGAGTGGTACCAGCTGAATCACCCGTCCCCAGCCGAAAAACTGAGGACGGCCCAGGCGTCGAAAGGCCGCAAGCTGATGACGAGCGCGGGATGCACCGCGTGTCACGTGCCGGACTGGAATCTCCAGGCGGGCGACGCCACGAACCCCGACTACACCAAGCGCTACGTCGGCGACCGGCGATTCTTCGACCTCGACGTCAAACCGAATCCCGAAACCGGCCGGCTCGAGGGGAAAGTCTCCCGGCGCGACCCGCTTCGGCGCCCCGCGTTCGCGATCCGCGGCGTCTACTCCGATTTCGCGCACCACGACATGGGGCCCGCCTTCTACCAGATGCAGTTCGACGGCTCGATCCTCAAGAAATTCCGCACCGCGCCGCTGTGGGGCGTCGGCACGACGGCCCCGTACGGGCACGACGGCGCTTCACTCGACCTCGACGAAGTCATCCGGAGGCACGGGGGCGAAGCGGATGCATCGCAGAAGGCGTACGCCGCAATGGACGAAGAGGACCGCGAGGCGGTACTCGCCTTCCTGCGCGGTCTCGTCCTCTACTCGTGCGACGACATCCCCTGCGACGTGGACGGCGACGGGAAGATCTCCGAGAAATTCATCGTCGCGGGCCAGGACACCGGCGTCGAACGCCTCAACCCCGAATGGCTCTTCCGCGTCCCCGGCCGCATCGAGGGCATGGTCGTCAACCCGGACGGCGTGAAGGTCAAGTCGTGCGCCCTCACGAACGCCGAGGACGCGTACGGGATGAAACTGAAATGGCTGCGGGACGACGACCGGGATGGTTTTCCGGACGCGCGGTTCGCTGGCATGAAAAAGTAGGAGAACGCCGCCCTGATCAGCTGGCCGGCACTTCAACCAGTTCTTCCACGGAGGCCCCATGCACCGCTTCGCCCTCGCCGCCCTGTTCCTCACCGCTCCCCTGTTCGTCTCGGCCGAAGCCGCGCCGGAACCGGTGGAGATGAAGCTCAAGCTGGCGAAGGGACAGTCCTGGAAGGTCGAGCAGACGCTGGAGATGACGGGAACGGGGGGCGATATCTCGGGGACGCCCGGGAAGCACATGCCTTTCGTGAAGGGCGCGTGGGTGTTGAAGGAATCGTGGACGGACACGGTGGACGTCGATGCGGACGGGCGGCCGCTGACGGTGAAGCGCCTGGTTGCGGCGTCGAAAGCGGGAATGGCGGGGCGGACCGCGGAGCCGACGACAGCGGAAGGAGTGACGCTCCTGATCGAGGAAAAGGAAAAGGAGCCGAACAGCCACGTCTCGGCCGCGAAAGGAAAGATGCCCCAGGCGATCGCGGACGTCCTGGCGAGGGGGCCGGTGGACCCGGTGTCCTGGCTGTTGCCGACGGCCGCCGTGAAGGCAGGCGACACGTGGAAAATCAACGCACAGTGGGTCTGCCAGTTCGAGCGGATCACCGCGGCGAGCATGGCGGGAGCTGCCCACACGACCGATTTCAGCGCGATGCTCCAGGACCTGCGGGCCTGGGGTGAGACGGTAAACGGCTGCGAGGTCACCGCGAAAGTCGCATCGGTGGACAAGAACGAGGCCGTGATTGAGTTGCAGGGAGAGTCCGGAATGGGCACCGCGAAAACGGTGGTGACCGGAAAGCTGCGCTGGAGTGTGCCGAAAGGCCGCCCCGTGCAGCTCGACTGGACGCGGACGAGGACCGTGATGGCCAACGAAGAAACCCGGTCGAAGGGGTACACGGAAGAATGGAAGCTAGTGAAGAGCTGGAAATAGGCTGAAGGGCCGAGCCTTCACCGAAATCCCCGCACTCCCGTATGATGGACGCCATGCAGGAAATCCGCGCCGTCCCGCCCCTTCCCCGCCGCCCGGCGGACGCCCACAAGGGCGATTTCGGGCGGGCGCTGATTGTGGGGGGAAGCGTCGGGATGCCGGGCGCGCCGATCCTGGCGGCGGAAGCAGCGCTTCGGAGCGGCGCGGGACTGGTGGAGCTTGCCGTGCCGTGGAGCGTGTGGATTCCCGCGGCAGCGCGGCTCCCGGCGGCGCTCGTGAAGCCGCTGACGGAAACGCCGGAGGGCGCGGCGGACCCGACGGCGGACGAAATGCGCTCGGTTCTGGAGCCGGCG
>JAIOPR010000350.1 GCA_021413805.1 Planctomycetota bacterium | reverse complement strand
GACGACCTGGAGGCCCGGGGTGTGGCAGAAATAGGCTTCGCTCGACTGCGAGTGGTAGTGGCCGCCCTTGATGCCGCCGCCGTACGGGGTGCGGATGACCATCGGGCAGGGGAACTGGCCGCCGGAGCGGTAGCGCAACTTGGCGCCCTCGCTCACGATCTGGTCGAACGCGGGGTAGATGAAGTCCATGAACTGGATTTCGGGGACGGGGCGGAGGCCGTAGAGAGCCATGCCGATCGCGGCGCCGATAATTCCGCTCTCGGCGAGCGGCGTGTCGATCACGCGGTCGAGGCCGAATTCGGCCTGCAGGCCCTCGGTCGCGCGGAAGACGCCGCCGTTCTTGCCGACGTCTTCGCCCAGGCAGACGACTTTGTCGTCGCGGCGCATTTCGGTCTTGAGCGCGTCGTTGACGGCTTGAAGCAGGGTCAGCGTGGCCATTCTGTCGAACTCCTGTGGAAGTGGTCTTCCTCTCCCAGTCCCTCGCTCTCTCGCTTTCCGGGATTACGCAACATGTTGCGCAAGGTGGGAAAGGGAAAGGGAGAGGGAAAGGGAAAGGGATTAGAGCGGAAAAGCCTCCCCCGAATCCTTGATCTCGCCCGTCTTCAGGTACTCGATCAGGCCCGCCCGCTGCTCTTCGAGCTGCGGAGGAACCTGCGCGTAGACCTCCTCGAACATCGAGGTCACCGTCGGCGGCCCTGCTTTTTCGACTTCGTGCACCGCTTCGTTCACAGCTTCACGCGCCTTGTCCCACGTCTCCTTCTCGAACGCCTCCGTCCAGATCCCCTGCTTCTGGAGGAATTTGCGGAAGCGATCAATGGGATCTTTTTTCTTCCATTCTTCTTCCTCGGCCGCCGGGCGGTACCGCTTCGGGTCGTCGCTCGAGCTGTGCGGGCCCATCCGATAGGTCAGCGCTTCGACAAAGCTAGGCCCGCCGCCCGAACGCGCGCGGTCCACGGCCTCCTTCACGGCCTTGTACACGGCCAGAACGTCGTTCCCGTCGCACTGCACGCCGGGGAAACCGTAGGCCTTCGCCTTGATCGCGATCGTTTCGCTCGCGGTCTGGCCCCGAAGCGGGACCGAAATCGCGTACTGGTTGTTCTGGCAGTAGAAGACGCAGGGGGACTTGTAGACGCCCGCGAAATTCATCGCGACGTGGAAATCTCCCTCGCTCGTGCCGCCGTCGCCCATGCACGCCAGCACGACTTCCTTCGTCTTGCACATCTTCGCCGCCATCGCTGTCCCCACGGCCTGCGGGAGCTGCGTGGCGATCGGCGAACTGATCGAGACGTATTTCAGTTCCTTGAACGCGTAGTGGTTCGGCATCTGGCGGCCTTTGCACCGGTCCGCCGTGTTCCCGAATTCGTGCGCGATCATCTCTATGAGCGAAGCGCCTTTCCAGAGGGCCATGCCGGGGTCGCGGTACGTCGGGAAGATCCAGTCGATGGCGTCCAGCGCCGCCGCGGCGCCGACCTGCGCCGCCTCCTGGCCGCCCGACGGCACGTAGAACCCGATGCGCCCGGTGCGCTGCAGCAGCATCCCCTTCTCGTCCAGCGTCCGCACCTGGATCATCGTCCGGTACAGCTTCCGCAGCATTTCCTCGGGGACCCCGGGCTCGTTCTTGCCCTGAAGCGACCCGTCGGTCCGGATGACCTGCAGCATTTCGGTGGTCACGTTGGTTTCTCGCTTAGCGGCCGTGGTGGTTTTCGTTCTCGCGGATCATGCTGCCCAGGTAGAACTCGCCGGCCTTGTAGCTCGAACGGACCAGCGGCCCGCTCGCGACGTACTTGAACCCGAACGAGAGCGCCCGGTCGCGCCACTCGTCGAATTCCATCGGGGTGATGAAACGTTCGACGGGGAGGTGAAGGGCCGAAGGCTGAAGGTACTGCCCGAGGGTGAGGAAATCCACGCCGACTCCGCGGAGGTCGCGGAATGCCTTCTCGAGGTCGGCCGCGGTTTCGCCGAGGCCGAGCATGATGGAGGACTTGGTGAAGCGTTCGGGCGCGAGTTTCTTGGCGAAATCGAGGACGCCGAGCGACTGGGCGTAACCGGCCCGCGGGTCGCGGACGCGGCGCTGGAGCGGCTCGGTGGTTTCGATGTTGTGGCCGAAAACGTGCGGGGCCGACCGGACGACAATTTCGATGAGGGCGTTGTCCCCGCGGAAGTCGCCGACAAGCGTTTCCAGCAAAAGCTCCGGTGCGGCCGCCCGGATCAGGCGGATCGTCCGCGCCACATGCTCCGCGCCCTGGTCGGGCAGGTCGTCGCGGTTGACCATCGTCAGGACGATGTATTCGAGGCCGAGCGAAGCGATCGCCTTCGCCGTCTTCTCCGGCTCCAACTCGTCCACCTCGCCACGCGGGTTCCCGGTGGAGACGTTGCAGAACTTGCAGCCGCGCGTGCAGACCTTGCCGAGCAGCATGAACGTCGCCGTCCCACTGCTCCAGCACTCCCCGAGATTCGGGCAGTTCGCTTCTTCGCAGACCGTGTGGAGGTCGCTGTCGCGCAGCAGCTTCTTCAGCCGCGAGTGCGTTTCGCCGCCGGGGGCTTTGACCTTCAGCCAGGAGGGTTTCAGCGACATTTGCGAGCCCCATTTTGTAGCACGGGGGTGGGGAGGGGTCACGGGAAAAGGCGGGAATGAAGCGACGCGCGGAGGGCGGTTCCCCGAATCCGCGGAAACCCGCCTTTCGGCTTGTTCTTGCGTTTACCCTCCTGCGCGGGAATAGAATCATTGCTTCACCACCTCGGAGCCTCAACTTGACCGTTCGCGCCCCGGACTCCCGACTCAAGCGGCTCCTCGACACGCTCTCGCCCGGCCCCGTGCTGATCCTCATGCACGACAACCCGGATCCCGATTGTTTTGCCAGCGCCTGCGGGCTCAAGTACCTCTTCGAAAAATGCGGCGGCGTCCGTTCCACCATCGCGTACGGCGGCGTCATCGGGCGCGCTTCCAACAAGGCCCTCATCGGGAAGCTTGGGCTGGAGTTGCGGCACGTGGACCAGGTCGAGTTCGCGCAATTTCCGCGAGTCGTGCTGGTCGATACGCAGCCTCGCGGCGGGAATAACTCGCTTCCGCACGACCGGATCCCGGACGCGGTCCTGGACCACCACGGGATGAGGAAAGCGACGCGGGCCGTGCCGTTCGCGGACGTCCGGACGCAGTATGGCGCGACATGCACGATGGTCGTCGAGTACCTGACCGAGGCCGAGATCGAGATCCCGCAGAGCCTTGCGACCCTGCTGTTCTATGCGATCCGCACCGAGACGCAGGAACTGGGGCGCGAGGCCTCGAAGGCGGACGTCGAGGCCTACATGGAGCTTTTCCCGATCGCCGACCTCGAGGTCGTGAGCGGCATCGAGCGCGCCCGGATCCCCGTGGACTACTTCGAGGTCTGGTACCGCGGCATGGGCGCCGCAAAGCTCTTCGGCAACGTCGCCACCTGCCCGCTCGGCGCCGTGCACAACCCCGACATGATCCCCGAGATCGCGGACATGCTCCTCCGCCTCGAGGACGTCCACTGGACCTTCGTCTGCGGCTATTACAGCGGCCAGGTCATTTTCTCACTTCGCACCACCGAAGAAGGCCTCAACGCCGGCGCGCTGGCGCTGCGGATCGTGGGGAAGCGCGGCACCGCCGGGGGACACGACACGATGGCCGGGGGGCGCGTGACGGTTTCCGGGGCGGGCGAGGCGCCGGGAGTGATGGCCGAGGAACTGATCCAGCGCGTGCTGAAAGTCCTGGAGATCAAGGCCATCGGGAAGCCGCTGCTGCCGAAGCGGTAGGCCTACCCGAAAACGATCGGCAGGTTCGTCTCCACGCTCTTCTGCGCGAGCTTCCGGATCACCAGGAACCCGAACTTCAGCCAGAATTTGCCGCTCACGTCCATGTGCGTCTCGATCTTCGCGATGTCGCGCTCGCCCGCGTCCATGTAATCGACCATCTTCTGCATCCGGAACGTCTTCTCGACCTTCAGCGTCTCGTTCACCTTGTCGAGTTCCTTCAGCAGCCCGCCGCTCGAGCCGACCGGGACCGGTTCCTCGCCGTCCACGTTGATCCACATCGGCTCGGCGAAATCCACCGGCCAGTAGTACGAGTTCTTCTCGCGGTGCCGGAGCAGGTTCGGGAAGTTCGTCGGCACTCCCTTGCCTTTCATGACCTCCGTCACGTCCGTCCCTTCGAGCGAAGCGGCGTACGCCTTGAGGTCCTTGAGCACGCCGATGCGGTCGATCCGGATGTGCGCCGCCGGCTTCGCCCCGCCGTTCTCGGGCCACCACGGCGCCTCAAGCCCCGCGGCCGTCAGCGCCTTCGAGACGTTCTCGACCAGCTTCTCCAGCCGCTTCCGCCCACGGCGCGCCCCGAAAAAACCCGCGTCCTGGGTGAGCGCGAGCTCGTTCCAGGGGTTTTCGATCCGCGCGTCGAACGCGCGGCGTTCCATCGGGGGGGTGTCGGACATCGGGGAGGACTAATCCTTGCGGAAGGGCTTGCCGAAGCGGCCCGACGGGGGGTTGTTGCGGCGGAGGCGATCGGAGATGGACGTGTTGCCTTTGGCGGCGGGGGGCTTGGATGCGTTCTTCGGCTGGTTCCGGTTGGCGTCGATGTTCGGCTTGGAAACCGCCTCGGGGTTGAATTCGAGCGACTTCATCCCTTCCCACTGCGCCTTCATGTCGTCGATCATTTCCTTCGGCGTCTGGTAGCGGATTTCCTTGTCCTTCGCCATCGCGCGCTCGAGGAAGTAGTGCATCATTTTCGAGATCTTGCCGCCCTTGGTCTCGGAGGACTGGAGGTCGTTCAGGACCTGGGCGGCCATGACTTCCATGTTGTCGCCGCCCTTGAAGGGCACGTCGCCGAGGACCATGTGGTAGAGGGTGGCGCCGAGGGAGTAGAGGTCGCTGCGGACGTCGATCGAGGCCTGGCCCTGGGCCTGCTCGGGGGACATGTACTGCGGCGTGCCGCTGGTCGTCCCCTCGGGCTCTTCCTGCGACCCGATCGGCTTCGCGAAGCCCAGGTCGATCAGCTTCACGTTGTCCTCGGGATCCAGCAGGATGTTCTCCGGCTTGATGTCGCGGTGGACGATTCCTTCCTTGTGCGTGTACTGCACCGCTTCCGCGACCTGGATCGTGTATTTCAGCGCCCGCTCCTCCGTCAGCGGACCTTCCTTCTCCACGATCTCCCGCATCGAAGGCCCGTCCACCATCTCCATCGCGAAATACTCCAGCCCGTTCACTTTCCCATGCTGGAAGCCCTTCACGATGTGCGAGTGATCGAACCGTTCCAGGAGTTCGGCTTCGCGATGGAACTGCGCGACGAACCGCGGGTTGATCATGTGGGCGGGCTTCATCACCTTGAGCGCGACCTGGTCGCCCTCCATGGTGTCGGTGGCGCGATAGACGAGCGCCATCCCGCCGGTCCCGAGTTTCCCGCTGATCTTGAATCCGGGCACCGGGTCGGCGGGGAACGATTTCGTGGAAGGTCCGCCGACTTCCTGCAGCAGGAGCTGGTACTGCTGCTGCGTGATCGCCTTGTTTTCGAACAGGATGGCGAAGAGCTTCGCCTGGGTCCCCGCCTTGGCGAGCGCGTCCTGCTTGATCATGGCCGGGCCGAGCTGTTCCTTGGTCAGGAACCCGGCCTTGATGGCCTTGACCGCGAGCTCGACTTCTTCTTTGGACGCCATGTCCCCCTCCGCCAACGTGAAGATGAGTAATGTATCACGGGGGTTGCGGGGTTGTCTTGGAACTGTTGGGGACGGCGGGCGTCGAAGAGGTGTGAAGGACCGCGACTGATACTTCAACCGGAGAACCCCATGCGTCGCCTTGGCCTGGTCGTGATCGCGGCACTGGTCGCCGTTTCAGGCGCCTTCACGGAAGAGCCGGCGAACGCGCCGGACGCCTGCGAGCTCCGGCTGCACAACGGTTCGATCATCCGCGGCACGCTGAAAGGCGTGACGGAGGTGACGCTGAAGACGAAAGGCGCGAAGAAGACCTTCGCGTTGAAGGACGTCTGGTCGGTGAAATGGGGCGTGGTGAAGAAGGAGGAACTCGACTGCGTCCTGAGCCCGGAAGGGGCGTTCGAAGGCGAGTTGGCGGATGTGGAGTCGTTCGAGATCGACACGGGCTTCGGCACGCTCAAGATCCCGGTTGGCGACGTCGTGCAGCTGCGGATGGTTCACCCGGGAAAGGGAATCTCCTTCGACTTCGCTGCTAACACGCTCGCCGGCTGGACGCCGCTCGGGAAGGCCGAATGGAGTGCCAGCGGCGGGGCGGTGCACTCGAAGTCCAGCACGCCGGGCGACATGCTCCTCCTGAACGCGGACATCGACGGCGATTTCACGATCGAAGCGGACATCACCAGCGCCGGGTGGGCCGCCCTCGTGTTCCATGTGACCGATCACGAACACGCCGAGGCTCTCTGGATGATCCCGGGAAACGCGGGGTTGTACGGGAACCCTGACTGGAAAAACTCGACCTACGCGAGCTGGTCCGTGGCGACCACGGCCACGAAACCTGTCCACGCCGTCGTCGAGGTCAAGGCGAACCACGCCCGCGTGACGATGGACGGGAAATTCGTCGGCGAAGCGGATCTCCAGGAGACCTCGGGCCGGATCGGGCTGGCGAGCTGGAGCAGCGAGGTGACGTTTGATAATTTCAGGCTGACGAGGTGAGTGCGGCCGGATCGAAGATGCTTCCGCGAAGGGAGCTCGATTCGTCGTCATTCGTCTTCATTCGCGTCCCCGTCGTTCTTATTCGCGACCATTCTCCTCGCATTCCGCCCGACCTGCCGTTCACGGCGAGTGAAAAGAACGACGGGGACGCGAATGACAACGAATGAAGACGAATGGGCTTGCCCATGACCCAGGGCGTTTCAACCTATGGAAATCATCCTCCTGATTCGCCTGACGTCTGCGCCGCTCGCCCGTATCATCTTTCCTATGAGACTCCTCCTGCTCGTTCTCGCGCTGGCTTCCGCCGCCCTCGCCGCGCCCCCCGACCCCGTTGAGGCCACCTTTGACCGCGCCGGCGTGGCCGGTATCCCGCTAGCCGATCTCCGCGCTTCGTGGCCGAAGATGGCGACGGACGCGTTCGTGGTGACGCAGGGCGGGGAAGCGCTTCCGTGGTCCGTGGACAAGGAGACGCTGCTGTTCCCGGTGCTGCACGCCGGGATCGTGCGGATCCTGCCGACCGGCGGGGCGCCCTCGGAAATCAAGGTGGCGGACCTCGGGGCGCAGGACGTTCCCCGGACCCGCGTGCCGCTCGATGGGGAGCGCTTCGAGAAGGACCTCGTCTTCGACCGGCTGGAGTGCGCGCGGCTGGAGCTGATGGACGTGACGGGCGGGCCGTGGTTCTGGATGCCGGTGGTGGACGGCGCGAAGGTCGAAATCCCGTGGGTCGATTGGCGGAAGACGGTCAAGGTGCGGGTGCGGCTGCAGTCGATGCGGACGCCGGGCGTGAAGCACGCGATCGAGTTGTGGTGGGACGGCAAGAAGGCGTGCGACGCGGAGTGGGAGGGCGGCGAGCCGTTCACCGCCGAGTTCGAGACCGACGTCGCCCCGCCCGGCCCGCGAACGCTGGAATTCCGGACGGAGGACAAGCCCGCGCCGCGCGTGATCGCGAGCGGGCCGATCGGGGACGGGCCGACGTACCTCGACTGGATTGAAGTGGAAGGCGCGAGGCTCGCGGGGCCGACGCAGGCGGCGTGGCAAGGCGACGCGAAAGTTGCGGTTGAGCTGAAGGATCTCAAGGGCGCGCGGCTGGACATCGTGTTCGCGCTCGGGAAGAAAGCGCGGATCCTGAACCCGGGCGGCGCGATTGCGGTGGACGGTCGCGTGATGGCCGCCGCCCGCGGTTCGCTCCTGCACCCGAAGAACCTCGAACTCCGCCCGGCCGCGCAGGACCCGGCCACCGGAGTCGAGTGGCTCGTCATCGCCCCTTCGAGTTTCAAGGGGATGCTCGCCGGCCTCATCGAACGCCGCAAGGCGCAGGGGCTCGCGACGGGATTCGTTTCCGCGGAAGCCGCCCGCTCGTGGGGCGGCGGCGATCTTCCGGCCGAAGAGGCGCTCCGGCGCTTCATCCGGCACGCGGCAACCGCGTGGCCCGAGCCGAAGCTGAAGTTCGTGCTGCTGGTCGGCGACGCGACGCGCGGCGAAGACTCTGCGATCCCGGCCGGGCATCGCGACGCGTTCGGGGCAGGCTGGACCGCGACCGACGGCTGGTACGCACGGGTGGACGACGACGATCTCCCCGACCTCGCGGTCGGCCGCTGGCCGGCGCACACGCCCGACGAGGCCGCGGCGCTCCTTACCAAAGTGGTCCGCTTCGAGGACGCCCCCACCGGCGAATGGCGCCGCCGCCTCCACCTCGCGCTCGGCACGGCGGGATTCGGCCAGGGGATGGACAACCTCCTCAAGACGGGCGGCATGAAACTCACGAGCGATCTCGTCCCCGAGGCGTTCACGTTCCACGTCCAGTCCACCGTCGAGCTCGACCTGCCCTTCACGTGGCCCCACGACCAGTACAACGACTTTTTGACGCAGTGCGTCAACGAGGGCTGCCTCATGATGGCGTACTCGGGGCACGGATGGGAACACGGCCTCCAGTCGCTGAAATGGCACGGGAAGCGCTACCCGATCCTCGACAACGCGCTCGCGCAGAAATTCGACGTCAAGAACGGCCTCCCGATGGCGTTCCTGTTCGCGTGCCTCACGGGCTCGTTCGACGAGACGGAGGACTGCCTGTGCGAAGCGCTGGTCCGCAACCCGGGCGGCCCCGTCGCCGCGATCGGGTCGAGCAGCATCTCGCACCCGTACGCCGACATGATTTTCGCGAAGGAACTGATGACGGTGATGTTCCAGAAGAAGGCCCCGACGATCGGCCAGGGCGTCCTGGCCGCGAAACGCCGCGCGCTCAAGCCCGCCGAGGGCGACGCGATGCGCGGCTTCATCGACGGCATGGCGGCTTCCTCCGTCGGCGGTCCCGCCGCCCAGGCCCGCTACCGCCTCGACGGTTCGCTCGCGTACAACTTGTTCGGCGACCCCGCGACGCGCATCCCGTGGTCCCGCAATGCCACGCTCAAGGCGGCGAAGGAATCCAGGCCCGGCGCCGCGCTGGCCGTGACCGGAAGCGCCGAGCTTGCCGACGGCACGGCCGTCGTCACGCTCGAACCCGTGCGGCTGAAGTCGCTCGAACCTCTGGAGAAAATCGACCTGGAGTCGCCGGATGCCTCGGAAGCGCTCAAGCGGAACTGGAGCCGCATGAACGAGGGCGTCGCGGTGCGCGTGGAGATCGCGATGAAGGGCGGGGCGTTCGAGGGCGAGGTGGCGGTACCGAACGACCTGGCTGAGGGGGACTACCTGCTCAAGGTCTATGCGACGGACGGGAAGGCGGATGCGATCGGGTTCCGGCATCTCAAGATCGGGAATTGAAAGTGCGAATGAAACGGGATACGAACGGCTGGACGCGAATGACGACGGATGAAGACGAATAGACGGGTCGGGGAGAGAATTTGTCCCGTTTTTCGGGACGGCTCCTAACATCGTCGGCATGCCTCCCACCGCTTCGCTCGACCGCCTCATTTCCGTCATGCAGTCCCTCCTCGGCCCCGGCGGCTGCCCGTGGGACCGCGAGCAGACCCCCGACACCATCCGCGCGTTCCTCCTCGAGGAAACCCATGAGGTCCTCGCCGCCCTCGACGCCCGCGATGCCGACGGCGTGAAGGAGGAACTCGGCGACGTCCTCTACCAGGTCGTCTTCCTCTCCGAGCTCTTCCACCGCAAGGGCGCCTTCGACCTCGCCGCCGTCATCGACGGCATCGCCGACAAACTCGTCCGCCGCCACCCCTGGGTCTTCGGCAACGAAAAGGTCGCTTCGCCCGAGGAAGCCCTCCGCAACTGGGAACGCCTCAAATCCCTCGAGCGCGAAAAGAAAAAGGCCAGCGTCCTCGACGGCGTCCCCGACACTCTCCCCGCCCTCGCCAAGGCGTTCCGCCTCTCCTCCAAAGCCGCGCGCGTCGGGTTCGAGTGGCCCGACATCGGCGGCGTCCTCGCCAAGCTCGACGAGGAAATCGGCGAATTCAAGGAGGTTGTCAAGGGCGGCGACGTCTCCCGCATCGAGGACGAACTCGGCGACGTCCTCTTCACACTCGCCAACGTCGCCCGCGAAATGAAAATCGACCCCGAGGGGGCCCTTCGAAGGACGAATGACAAATTCGTGAAGCGCTTCCGTTACGTCGAGGCGAAATTGCGCGAGCGTGGAAAGCAGCCGGAGACTTCGACGCTGGAGGAGATGGATGCGCTTTGGAATGAGGCGAAAAAAGCAAAGTGACGGTCGCGTTGCCCGGACTTCCACTCGTCAAGGAGTTGACCCACGATGAACAAAAGGACGGCGTGTCCCAAGTGTAACGGAAGAATGGTGCAGGGATTCGTGCCCGACTTTGCGCAGGGCGCGATCGCGGTCTCCAGTTGGCATGAGGGGAGGCCCAAGAAGTCGTTCTGGAGGCGCACGAAAGTTTCGTATGAGGAAGGAGTCCCCATCGGCGCCTTCCGCTGCTTCGAGTGTGGATTCCTCGAGTTCTATGCGGACAAGCGCTTTTCGGCCGAGTGAGCCCGCCCGGGCCTATTTTGGATTCAGCCGGTAAAGCTTTCCCTCCCCGGCCTCCAGCGTCGATTCCAGGACGCTGGCGGTCAGCGCCGTCGCCTCGAGCGGCTTCCCGGTTTCCTGCGAAATCTCGGATGTCGAAACCGTCGCCGGGTCCAGCGTGAGCTTCGCGACGACCTTGTCCGTGAAGGACCGGTTGGTGACCATCACGTAACGCTCATTCTTCTTGTCGCTGAAAACGCCGATGACGAATGCGCCGCCCTCGGCCTTCTTGACCGGGGCATCGTCGGCCAGTTTCCGCGTGCCGGGCGGAAGCGGATCGGTGCAGAACACGCCGGTGGACTCGAGTTTCATCAGCGTCGGCCCGAGCGCCTTCAGCCGCTTGTTGATCTTCCGGACCATTTCGTACTTCTCGTCCCGCGTGCCGTCCTTCTTCATGATCGCCGGCCCGTCGCCCAGTTTCCACTCGGGCAGGACCCAGTACGTGAAGTACATGATGCCCTTCGCCCCGTACGCGATGCTCGTGAACACCTGCCAGCGGAGGTCCGCTTCGGTCGGGTTGCGGTAGCTCCAGTGCGGCAGGGAAAGGATGATCTGCATGAACGGCAGCTTCGCCTTCTGGCACTCGCTGCGGACGATCTCCATGTTCTCGAAGTACAGGCTGTCGTTGCCCTTCATCTGGAGGTAGTGATCCCAGCTCACCAGCTTCGGCTTGACCGTCTCGATGTATTTCGAAACGTGCTCCGCGTAATTCGCGCTGCCGAGCTGGTCAGGGGTGGCGTAATTCGGGAAGAGGTTGATGAACGGGAGTCGCGTGGGATCTTTCTTGAGGAGGTACTGGCTGGCGGTCGCGATGGCCGGGAAGAGGCTGGCGTTGGGCTCGTCGGTGATCATGTAGCCGGCGAGCGCGGGATGCGCGGCGTAGTCCTTCATGATGGCATCGAGCGTCTTCGTGAGGTCCTTGGGCGCCGCCTTGAGGTCGAGGCGCCAGTCCTGGATGATCGCCTTCATGCCGACGGCCTTGCAGGCGTCCAGGATCTTGAGGTTGGCCTTCAGGTCGGCCCCGTTGGCGGGCGGCATCGCGACGTTGAACCCGCAGTCGGCGACCTCCTTGTATCGCTGCAGCGTGGAGTCCGCGCCCGGGGGCCCGCCCCAGTAGGAGATCATGAATTCCGGGTCTTCCGCCCGGCCGACGGCATCCAGGGAGAGGACGAGGATGGCTGCCCCGAGAAGCGATTTCAGACGCATGGACTTTCTCCTTTAAGACCGATCGGAAGTTCGAAACCGCTTGCCGTGCCGAGACACGGGGAGTGGTGGCCGGGGTCAGGTTACATTGCGATCCTGAGGTAATCGATCCCCACCATCGACGCCTTCGGCGCCGCCCCGTTCGCCCCCGGACTCGCTCGTGATCGCTTCCTCCGCCGCGCAGGCAGTGGCCAGGGCAAGGAAGAGAGCGAGCGTTCTCACGAGTCCTCTCCTGAGGGGGATTACGCCCGGAGACGGTGGTAGGTCGCGACCAGGCAGGTGACGACTTCCGTATCCGTCCAATCCGCGTCCCGAAAACACTCGAACTCGGTGCGCACGTTCGGCGTCAACAGTTCGCGGTAGCGCCCGTTCCGGACGAACCGGTCCAGGCGCCGGTAGAAAATGTCCCGAAGCCGGAACAGATACTTCGCGTTCTCCGGGCGCGGATCCTCGGCATAGTCCTCCTGGTAGCTCTGCGCAATGCACAGGGCATTGCCGACCAGGTGCTTGAGGTCGAGCGCTTCCGTTTTGTGGAGGGTAGGAGGGATGTGGGAATTGTGGAGGAGCGGTATTTCAATTTCGGGCGCCGCTCCCGGGCGGAGGGTTTCACGCGCGGCCATCCTAGGCTTGTGAACGACCTCGAAGCAAGCCTGGGAGAACGAATAGGAACTTCAAGACCGCCCTTCACGCCACCGGCCGCGGGGTTTGCGGGGGTGAGCGCTTCACGGACGGCCACTGCAGACCTCCGGACGGCCGCAAATCAACGGCGAACAAGCGCGTCGGCGGGCAAAATTCGTCGCGCGGAAACACGGGGAGCAGCGGCCGTGTCGAGTGCGAACTCGGACGGGCCTGCGCGATGTCTTCGGCGATGACCGCGACGACTATCATCCCGGAGCCGCAGCGCGGGCAGATCAGAGGGTTGACCTCGTAGACCTTGGCGATGAGGCGGGCCCGGGCGCGGCACTTCTCGGCGCGTCGCCCGGCGCGTCCACCGCGTAGGCGGGCCAGGAATCCCCGTCCTGCGTTGGGTCGAGCCACGGGTCGCGGGTCACCGTACGGGATCCGAGGCGGGTGAGAAGGGCATCTTGCGAGGCCGAGAACTGCGACCCGGCCAGGAGGATGCGGATGCCCTGACACAACAGCAGGATCACAGGGATTCCGACGGCGACCGCGAGTGCGACTCGGTGTCTTCGTCTGCGGGCCGCGATTTTCGCCGGGTCGGTCTCCACAGATTTCCGCGGCCGACCGGCCCCGAAGGCGAGCGGTCTCAATCCCGCCGTCTTTCCCCTACTTCTGCGTCGCCGGATCTTCCTCGTCGGCCACGTACCCGATGAAGGCCAGGCACATTTCGTCCGAAGTCCTTTCCCCCCAGTAGACCCGCTGCGGCGGCCGGTTCGGGTTCTGCGGATTCTTGTCCGAGTTGTCGTACACCGCCGTGAAGCGAACGATCGTCCCTGCCGGCAGATGCATCGGCGTCTTCAGCAGGTACTCGTCCTGCCATTTGAACTCCCAGTTCGCGATTTCGATGATCGTTTTCCGGGTCCCGTCTGGCAGCTCCGCGACCAGTTGCGACGACTTGCCGAGCCGGTGCTGGTGGGGGAACACGACGTAGATCGTCGATGCCTGCGTGGCCTCCCAGGCCGCCGTGACCACGTGGTTTTCCGCGCCGGCAGGAATCTCGATTTTCGTATTGACCGCCGCCGTCCAGAGGAACGGCTGCCGCACCGGCTTTTTCGAGAAATACAAGCCGATGCGCGTCCGGTCCTTCTGGGCGGTCCCGCACCGGTTGTAGTGAACCTGGAGCACCACGTCCGCGCCCTTCGCAAGTTTCCGCCCCACGCCGTCCGGAAGCGTGAATGGCGTGTCGCCGGGCGCCCAGATGCCCAGGTCACTCGCCGGCATGAACCCCGGCGCGGACCCGTCGGTCGGATACCCAGGTCCCTTTGCCTGCTCGTCCAGCATCCGTGCCCGCCCGCTCAAGTCCACGAACGCCTGCACGTGATGGATGATCCTCGGGTTCCCGGGGCGGATTTCCGTGGAGGAAATCCACTGGTCTGCGGGGAGGTTCGTGTGGCAGACGAAGTGCATGTACTGGTCCGTCGGGCCCTTCGCGCTCAGCTCGAATTCGTCCGTCTCCAGCACGAGATCCGGCGTTCCGTTGGTCCATCCTTCCGCGAATTCGGGAAGAGGCGGCTCCTGGGCGAGGTCGCCGGGCGGGGCGCCCGCGTCGGCCCACTTTACGATCGTGTCGATCTGCGCCTGCGACAGGTGGCGGTCGTTGAGGAACTCGACGCCGCCCGTCGGCTTCCACGGCGGCATCGCCCTCGACGATACCGCGGTGCGGATTTCCCGGGCGAAGTCGCTGGCCTGCGCGTAGTCGGTCAGGTCGAACGGGCCAACCTGGTTGGGGCGGTGGCACTTCACGCAGTTCTGCTGAATGATCGGCGCAACGTCCTTCGCCCATGTCACGGGGCCGTCCTTCGGCGGGTCGCCGCGGTGGACGCAACAGCCGCGAGGGGCGGTCTCGGGTTCCTCGATGTCGCGGCCCGCCAGCACGGCGTCGATCGCGTCGCGAAGCTCGTGCTTCCGCGGCCGGCCGCCCATCGGGTCGTCGTCGATCCGGCCCCGATAATGCACCGCGCGTTTTGAGTCCAGCACGACCGCGGAAGGGACGGTGTCGACGTGGAGGAGATCGGCAATTGTCTGGTCGCCGTCGGCGAGCACGGGAAACGCGATCCCATGGCTCTTCGAGAACGCCGCCAGCTCGCCCTGCTCATTCCGGTTCGAGTTGACGCCCCAGAGAGTCACGCCTTTCGACGCGTAATCGCTGGCGATCTCGCCGAGCTCAGGCAGGTAGCGGCCGCTGACCGGGCATTGCGTTCCCACGAAAACGAGCACCACGGCCTTCGCGTCCTTGCAGTCCGAAAGGGAGTGCTCCGTCCCGGCCTGGTCCTTCGCGCGGAAGTCACCCATCGACTCACCGATCGCCCCGGCCTTTGGGTCGGCGTGCGCCGGCGCGAGAATGGCGCAGGCGAGGGCCGCGATCACGAGCCGCTTGCGCATCGTTCACTCCTGAGGGGCTTCCGTTCCGTCAAGGCCTCGGCCGGGACCGGCGGGTGACGAGGAGTAACGAACGCGCACTGTAGGCCTGCCGAGGGGAGCAATTCAAGCGTCGTCAGAAACATCCCCCGCGGGCGCAGCATTCGTCGCGAGGAAACACGGGAAGACGAATAGGAACTTCGAAACCGCCCTCAACGCCGCCAGCAGCGGGGTTTGCGGGGTGGGAGCGGCTCACGGACGGCCACTGTGGACCCCCGGACGGCCGCAAATCAACCTCGAACAAGGGCGTCGGCGGGCAGATTTCGTCGCGCGCAAACACGGGGAGCGGGGGCCGTGTCGAGTTCGAACTCGGACGAGCCTGCGCGATGTCCTCCGACTCCGCCCTTCGGGCTCCGGAGGACAAGTCGGATTCGGGATCGGGGCCGTCGTCGCGGTCACTGAAGAGATCCCCGGGGTCGGAGTCCGGCTGAGAAGCGTGGTCGGGGCCGGGAGGATCGGGGAGGTCCCCCGCCTCCGCTCCCTCTCGGGAGCTACGGCGGGCAGGCCAGGCGGGGATCTCGGACCCTTCGACAGGCTCAGGGCGGGGGAAGGGTGCGTGCGCGAGGAGAGTGGTCACTGAAAAGAGGTCGTGGGGGGACGGCCTGGGCCGGCTGCGGGGAAGTGACGGGCGGACCTGTGGCCGGCGGCGTTCGGGATTCCTCGGGAACCAGGAGGCCGAGGTGCTTGAGGATTCTGTAGGTGGCGTCTTCTTTGGCGATGACCGCGACGACTTTCATCTCGGAGCCGCAGCGTGGGCAGATCAGAGGGTTGACCTCGTAAGGGAAATCTGCAGGGCCCTCACGCTTTGCGCTCGCAAATCCGCGAGCAGTACCCCAGGCTCGTCGGTCCAGATGCGCCGCGTATGAAGAGTGCATTGCACACAACGCAGACGCCCTGGTTCGGCGCTGGATTCGCGCGGGCTTTAGCCTCCTTTCGTTTGAGCTCTTCTGCGCGGACCGTCTCAAGCCAGTCTTCGATTCCCTGGTTCGGACCCGTAAGGACTTTGACGAGGAATTCGCCTTCCACACGAGGCACGCGGACCGCGAGCTCGGTTCGCTCGCCACGGGGAACGATGCCATGCCCGATCAGCAGCGCGCTCGCGACGCCGGCTCCTACCGCCACGGCCGAAGGCGGGGTGTATGTCGACGCCGTCAGCGACACATTCCACGAGCGCCCGCGGCAATTGGGACAGCGTCCGGAACACGGCTGGAGCTCCCGCAGCTTCACGCACCTTCCACATTCCGCGCACGAAAGGAGGTGAACGTTGAACGTGAATCCACCAGATTCCTCCGGCGGTGCCGGCTGGTTCCGGCGGACCAGCCCTTCCACGAGCAGCCCAAACACGAGCAACTCGAGCATGCCGCCGAAGCCCAGGCTTCCCCAGTTGCGGACCTCGTCGGCCTGCTGCAGGCCATACCAGATCGCGATCCCTCCGGTGGTGGCGAAGAGCGGCACCAAGACCCACCGAAGAGTGGAATTCACTCATCTCCCCCTTCCGGCTCCGGCCGCGGGGTTTTCGCGCTGGACCTGCCCGGATCGCCCCCCGGGGGGCGATCCGGGCAGGTCTGCGGGGCTGGCGGGGCGGAAGCGAATCACGTGCGGCCATTCTGGACCTGCGGACTTCCGTGAATCAAGCGCGAAGAGCCTTTTCAGGAAGCGAAATTCGCCGCGCGGAGACACGGGGAGCAGCGGCCGTGGCGAGTGCGAACCCGGACGGGCCTATGCGATGTCCTCCGCCTCCGCCCTTCGGGCTCCGGCGGACAAGTCGGCTTCAGGGTCCGGGCCGGGGGGATCGGGGAGGTCCCAGGCCCAGGCGCTTTACCTGCACCGCACAAGCGCTTCCAGCGCGAACGCCGTCGAGAGGATCGGGTCGTCCTCGCGCATCGTGGTGACGTCGTTGACGAACGATCCATCAACGCGCTGGCGTTTCACGATTTCCGCGGCGAGGCGCTGGCGCCAGCCTTCGGGGCCGCCGAGGTCGGCGTAGACTTCCGCGAGGGCGGCGAGGTAATAGAAGAGGATCGCGGTTTCCCAGTGGCGGCCTTCGCCGGTGAAGCCGGGGTTGCGGTCGAAGGCGTCCTGGGAGCGGAGCCAGGCGAGGGCGCGGCGGATGCGGTCGTCGGTGGCGGGGACGCCGAAGCGCCGCAGGGCGCGGATGGCGTCGCAGGTGGGGCTCCCGTAGGGGCGGCCGTCGCCGGCCTTGTTGCCGTCGGGGCCGGGCGTGAAATAAAAACCTCCGTCTTCGGACTGGCAGCGCGCCACGAAAGCGATCGCGGCCGGCGCCCCCGGGAACGCCCCCAGCGCTTCCGCCGCCCATGCCGTCCGCGACATCTCGGCGACGTGTGGGGCGTCGGCGAGGGAAGCGGCGCGGGCGCTGAAGGCGAAGCCACCGACTTCAGGGTGGTCCGCCTTCGTCACCTGGCAGCCGGCGAGATAGCGCCGCGCGCCCGGGATCGTCGCGTCGAGGTCGAGTGCCAGCGCCGTCGCGTACGTCGGGTAGTCCGCGGTGTCGCCTTCATTCCCGAGCGATCCGTCCGCCCCGACGTGCGCCCGCACCCATTTCAGCCCCCGCGCCGCTTCCTCCGGCCGGCCCGCCAGCCGCATCGCCCGCGCCACGAACGGCGTCACCGACTGGCCGCTTTTCATGAGGCCGTAGGTTTCGCTGGCCCAGCTGCCGTCGGGTTTCTGTTTGCCCGCGAGCCACGCGGAAGCGCGGCGGATCGCCTGGTCGAGGGTTGCGGTGTCGGCGACGGGCGTGGCGGGCTCGGGGGGGAAGAGCATGCGGCGAGGAGGAGGGGGAGTGCGGCGAGAAGGGCGCGTCGCGGCAGCGTTCCGAATGGCGGTCGGTTGTGGGGCAAGGCGAAGTTCTCCGAAATGACGCCCCGGAATTGAAGCTGTATCCGCGGCCGTTTCCGCGAGATCCGTTTTTTTCTGCGTCCGTCGTTGACCGTTGTTTCTTTGAAAAAAAAGAACGGCGGACGCAGATAACGACTGGATCACGCGGAAACGGCCGCGGATCAACGGCAGACCTACATTTGAATCATAGGCAGCAATCGCAGGGGCGTCTCCAGCGTCGTGATCGCGCACGCCGTGCAGAACGTCCTCGCCGAAATGCAGTGATGCCCCGTCCACGACCCGTCGGAATTCTGGCACGAAACCAGCACCTTCTCCACTTTCCCGAATACCGCGCGCCAGGCGTCGTTCTCGTCGTGGATCATG
>JAIOPR010000349.1 GCA_021413805.1 Planctomycetota bacterium | reverse complement strand
GTATGTGTTGAGAGCGAACAGGAGCCCGAGGACGGCGAGGCCCCAGAAGATCCAGGCGCGGCGCGAAACGGCCGGCGGCGGCAGGGGCACGGCGGGCGGCTCGGGCGGCGTCACGGCCGCGGGAGTGTCCGTCGGGGACGGCGTGGCGGGAGCGTCGGGCATGCGAGCCGCGAAGTCTAACACCCGGGGACCGTCCTCACGGCCCTTGATTCTCCCCCGTTTCCCGGCTACAACTCACCCATGGCCTCTTCACCCAAACCCCGCCCCGGCAACGACCTGAGCGCGCAGGCGGTTTCGGTTTTCGACAAGGTCAAGCGCATCAAGTCCGACAATCCCGAACTTTCGCGCAAGATCGACCGGCTGGAAGCCGAAATCAGGAAGAAGCTGGTCGAGATCAGAGGGCTTGTGGCGAAGCTCGACACCAAGGACCGCGATCTGGTCACGGTCCTGATCGTCAACGGGGTGCACCGCACCGCGGATGAAGTCCTCATCGACTGACGGCGGGCCTGTGAAGGGCGGCGACGTGTTGCCCGCCGTGGTGCCCGTTCGCCCGCCATCCCCGTCGCGGCTGCCGCTGGGCCCGGTCGGGAAGATGCTGCCGCCGCTTGCATCGGCGTGTCTCCGGACGCTCGGGCGCACCTGGCGGCTCATCGAGCGCCGCAACGAGGAATACTTCGCGCACCGCGTCCTCGGCGAACGCAAGCCGGTCATCCTCGCGCTCTGGCACGACAGGATTCTCTTTACCCTGAACTACATGGCGCGCCGTTTCCGTCCGCAGGGCGCGCGGTTTTGCCTCCTCATCTCCGCGAGCAAGGACGCCGAGCTCCTCGCGGCCACCACGCTCTACATGGGAGGCGACGCCGTCCGCGGCTCCAGCTCACGACACGGGCGCCAGGCGCTTCTCGGCATGCTCGACCGTCTGGAAGCGGGATTCAACGGCGTCGTGACGCCGGACGGGCCGCGCGGGCCGAGGTACAAGGCGCACGCCGGGATCACGTTGCTGGCGCAGAAATCCGGCGTCCCGATCGTCCCGATCATCGCCGGCGTCCGCCGCGCGATCGTCTTCAACTCGTGGGACCGCTTCATGATCCCGTTGCCGTTCACCACGGTCCGGCTCCACTACGGCGACCCGATCTGGGTCCCGCCCGACGCCGACGACACGATGCGCGAGCATTTCCGCCAGAAGGTCGAGGACGACCTGAACGCCCTCGCCACCGAAGCCGACGACTGGCGGACGCTCCGCCGTCCGGCGCGCGGCCACAAGGTCCCCGAATAATGGGCCTCCGCATTCCCTGCCTGCGCTGCGGCAAGTTCGAGCCCGAATGCCGATGCGAACCGCTTCCGAGCGAGCCGGAGCCGCCCCCTCCACCCGCCCCCGTCGTCCCCGCGCCGAAAGCGAGGATCGAGGTCATAAAAATGCGGCGCGAGAAGCGCGGCGGGGGGCGGGAGGTCGTGATCCTCGAAGGATTCCCGCGGGACGTGAACGTCGAGTACCTGGCGAGGGACCTGAAGAAACTGCTAGGGTGCGGCGGCGGGGTAAAGGGCTGGACGGTGGAGATCCAGGGGGACCATCGCGACCGGATTGCGGATTTCCTGGCGGGGAGGGGATTCAAGTCGGTGAGGGCGGGGGGGTGAAGGTTGACATGAGACGGCGAGAACAGCGAGCCGCAGAGGACGAGGAGAAAAAAGGGAGGAAAAACGGAGAAAACGGCATTGGATTGAAAAAACTGCGGGCACGTCAGTCCTCAAAATCCTGCCGTTGTCCTCCGCCAGCCGTTGTTTCCGTTTTTTTCGGTCTGCATCCTGAAGACCCGCACGACGTCTATTGAAAAACCAGCTGAACGGCAAAAAGAGAAAGAACGGCTGGCGGAGGACAAAAGCAGGATTTTGAGGACGGCTGCGCCTCACGTCCCGGCCGCAACTCACATCCAACCCAAAAAATCTCCCCGTTCCTCCGCCGTTGCCGTTCTCCGCGCCCTCTGCGGTCCAAGCCTTTGAACCTCCCCCTCCTTGATTCCCCGCTCCCGTAAGCCCACAATGCCCCCGGGGGAAATCTACCGGGGACCAACCATGCGCCGACTCACCGCCGCTGTTTTATTTTCGCTCGCCGCGCTTCCCGCCTCAGCCGGCGACCCGCCCGCGAAATCCGCCTGGGACACGCTCCGCTCCCCCGCGCAGGACTATTTCAACGCGCCGGATGCCGCAGCCCGCAAGGCCGCGCTGGAAAAGATGACCGCCGCGGGTCTCGCAGACGCGAAACTCACGAAATCGCAGGCCGAGGCCGCCGAGAAAATGGCGCTCGCGGGAAACACGAAAGCCAAGGGCAAGGGCGCGCAGTCCATGATCGACGTCGAAGCGAGCGACGGGAAACACCCCGTCTTCATCCACCTCGCCCCCGGCGCCCGGCCCTCTTCCCCGTCGCCCCTCATCATCGCCCTCCATGGCGGCGGAAGCACCACGGACTACGAGAGCGCGAAGACGACCGCGACCGAGATGATGTCATGGTTCGCGAAGTACGCCGACGCTTCCGGCGCGATCACGATTTTCCCCGGCAGCACGAACTGGGACACGTCGGGGATGGAGGCGATGTGGAAGGCGGTCGAGTACGTGCAGGAGAACTTCAACATCGACCCGAACCACGTGATGGTCTACGGCGGCTCGATGGGCGGCTTCGGCACGGGGACGGCCGTTTCGCAGAAACCGACCTTCTTCGCCATGGCGGCGCCGTTCCTGGGGTGCGTCGATCTCTCGAGCCGCGCGGCGGATTTCAAAAACCTCCCGTTCTACGTCGTGATCGGCGAGCTCGATATGGAGATGTGCAACAAGCCCGCGAAGGCGACGGTCAAGGCGCTCAAGGACGCGGGGTGCGAGGTGACTTTCAAGGAACTTTCGGGGAAGGGCCACGAGGTGCCGCCGAAGGAGTTCCCGGAGTTCATCGCGAGGTTTGCGAGGGCGAAGCGCGATATGTTTGCGAAGAAACTGGGGCGCGCGGCGGGGGCAGGCCGGTGGTACTGGCTGGACGCGAGCGGGCCGCTGGAAGCGGAGATCAGCGGGCAGACGATCACGATCAAGGGGCCGACGAGCGCGACGGTGTACCTGAGCGACCGGATGATGGATCTGGATCAACCGGTCAAGATCGTGCTGAACGGCGACACGAAATTTGAGGGAAAGGTAGAGCGGTCGCTCAGCATCCTGATGGGAGAGATTGACGCTACCGGCGATCGCGGAAGGACTTACGTTGCGAAGGCCGAGGCGAAATAGAGGGCGCGGCCGGGAGAACGGCAAACGAAAAACGGCAAATGGAAAAGGGAAAACGAAACGGGAATAGCGAAAAACTAAAAAGGAAAACGCCTCCCCGCGCTCTCGTTTTCCTTTTTCGCTTTTCGCTTTTACTTTGGCCCTTTTCGTTTTCCCTTTTCCGTTTGCCGTTTGCCGTCCCCAGTTTCGCCCTCCACGCTTGACCTCCCCGCGAAGATCCGTACAATACCCCCCCCAATTTCGCTTCGCAGCTGCGCATCCTCCTCGCGGGGGAGCCGCTCCCGGCGTCGGGAGTGGTCTCGGCGGAAGCGAACGTAACCCTTAGATGGCTGGAGGTCAGATGGCGCTCGTCTCTATTTCGGATCTTCTGCAGTCCGGCGTCCATTTCGGACACCGCGTTTCCCGCTGGAACCCGAAGATGAAGCCGTACATCTACGGGAAGCGGAACCTGATCCACATCATCAACCTCCGCGAGACCATCAAGGGCCTCATCCAGGCCTACGAGTTCTGCAAAAAGCTCGCTTCCGAGGGCCAGGAAGTCCTCTTCGTCGGCACCAAGCGCCAGGCGCGCAAAGTCGCCGAAACCGAGGCGGCGCGCTGCCAGCAGCACTACGTCAGCGAACGCTGGATCGGCGGCACGATCACGAACTACACGACGATCAGCTCGCGCCTGAAGCGCCTTCTCGAGATCGAGTCGCAGGAGGCCGCGGGCACGCTGGACCTGTTCACGAAGAAGGAAAAGTCGATGGTGATGCGCGAGAAGCGGAAGCTGAAGCGCAACCTCGACGGGCTGCGCAACATGAAGAAGCTGCCGGCGGCGCTCATCATCGCCGACCCGCGCCGCGAGAAGAACGCCGTCGCCGAGGCCCGCAAGTCCGGCATCTCCGTCATCGCCCTCATCGACACCGACGGCGACCCCAGCTCCGTTGACATCCCCATCCCGGGCAACGACGACGCCATGCGCGTCATCCAGATCGTCTTCTCCCGCCTCGCTGACGCCGTGATCGACGGCAAGGCCAAGTACGCGATCGTCCTCAAGGCGATCGAGGACCAGCGCAAGGCCGACGAAGAAGCGCGCAAGAAGAAGCAGGCGGAAGAGGCCAAGAAGCTCGACGAGGCCCGCAAGGCCGAGGCCGCCAAGGTCGAAGCCGCGAAGGCGGAGGAGGCCAAGAAGGCCGATCCCACCGGCGCCGCGAAGGCCGAAGCCGCTGCCAAGGCTCCCGCCGCCCCGAAACCGGAAGGCGCCCACAAGGGCCCCGCACCGGCGAAGGCGGATGGCGCTCCCCGGCCCCCCGCCGGCCCCCGGACGGACACCGCCCCGCGGGCCCCGAGGCCCCAGGCGCCCAACCCGGGACCCAAGTCCTAACGGTCTGCTCTTCACCAACTTAAGTTCACCGGGCGGGGTGGGCCACGGCCCACCCCTCCTTCATATCCAGAGGTCGAGAACATGGCGATCAGTGCTACACAGGTTAAGGAATTCCGCGAGAGGACCGGCGCGCCGTTCATGCTCGCCAAGGCCTGCCTCGAAGAAGCCAACGGCGACCAGACCAAGGCGTTTGAAATCCTCAAGACCAAGCAGGGAATGAAGGGCGTGAAGCTCGGCGAGCGCGAGGCGAAAGCCGGGCGCGTCGTCAGCTACCTCCATTTCAACGGCCGCCTCGGCGTCCTCCTCGAGGTCAACTGCGAAACCGATTTCGTCGCCGCGACCCCGGATTTCCTCGAGCTCGCCCAGAGCATCGCTCTCCACATCGCCGTCACCAAGCCCACGTTCGTCCGCCGCGAGCAGATCCCCGCCGAAATCGTCGAGAAGGAAAAGGCGAGCCATCTGGACTCCGTCAAGGGCAAGCCGCCGGAAATCGCCGAGAAAATCCTCGCCGGCAAGCTCGAAAAGGGCCTCTACATGCAGCAGGTCCTCCTCGACCAGCCCTTCTGCAATGAGGAAAAGTTCAAGGGCACGATCGCCGACATGATGAAAGGCGTCGCCGGCAAGCTCGGCGAAAACATCGTCGTGCGCCGCTTCGCCTGGAGCGAGGTCGGCACGGGCGGCGGTGCCAGCCTGTGAGCGGTTCGCGCTACAAGCGGATCCTCCTGAAAGTTTCCGGGGAAGGGCTCTGTGCCCCCGGCAACAAGGGGCTGGATATTGACGAGATCGACTCGCTGGCGATGGAGATCCTCAAGGCGTGCGCCGTCGGGGCGCAGGTCGCGGTGGTGGTCGGCGGCGGCAACATCGTGCGTGGGGCGGAGCTGGCGAAGCGCGGGGTGACGGCGGCGACGGGCGACTACATGGGGATGCTGGCGACGGTGATCAACGCGCTGGCGCTCCAGGACGTGCTGGAGAAACACGGCGCGGTCGTGCGGGTCGCCACGGCGATCAGCGTGCACAGCGTCGCCGAGCCTTACATCCGGCGGCGGGTCCTGGCGCACATGGAGAAGGGCCGGATCGTGATCCTGGCGGCCGGCACGGGCAACCCGCACGTCACGACGGACACCGCGGCGGCGCTTCGGGCGACGGAGCTGGGCTGCGAGGTCATCCTGAAGGCGACGAAGGTGGACGGCGTCTACACCGGCGACCCCAAGAAGGACCCGACCGCGAAGAAATACGACAAACTCTCCTACATGGACGTCCTGAACCAGCGCCTCAAGGTGATGGACTCGACGGCGATCTCGATGTGCATGGAATACCACATCCCGATCATCGTATTCGACCTCAAGACCCCCGGAAACATCGCCCGCGTGGTCAGCGGCGATTCCATCGGCACCCTCATCTCAGGATAGGAACCGCATGCCGGCCGACGACATCATCCTGGAAGCGGACGACAAGATGGACAAGGCGGTGAGCGTGCTCACCGACGAGTTCAAGGGCCTGCGCACCGGCCGCGCAACCCCGGCGCTCGTGGACCACCTCATGATCGACTACTACGGCGCCCCCACCCCGCTCAAGCAGGTCGCTTCCGTCTCCTGCCCCGACCCCCGCCTCATCGTCATCAAGCCCTACGACCTAACCGCCCTCCCCGGCATCGAGAAAGCCATCCAGAAATCCAACCTGGGCATCAACCCCCAGAACGACGGCAAACTCGTCCGCCTCGCCATCCCGCCCCTCTCCGAGGAACGCCGCAAGCAGTTCGCGAAAATCGCCAAGGAAGGCTGCGAAAAGGCCAAGATCGCCCTCCGCAACGTCCGCCGCGACGCCATGAAACAGGCCGAGGACGAGGAAAAGAAGGGCATCATGACCGAAGACGAACTCACCCGCTTCAAGACCGAAATCCAGAAATCGATCGACGAGCACGAACGCAAGATCGAATCCATCCTCGACAAGAAGACCACAGAGATCCTCGAAGTCTAGAAACGCCCCGAACCTGCCACGCCAGTCCGCCGATAGAGTAGAGTCGCCGTCTTACCCCAAAGGAACCGTGATGCCTTTCCCCAAATCGAAGAAGAAATCGAACGAACGAAAATGAGAGGGGCGCGCGCAGCCTTTGGTGCGCGACCCGCTCATTTTCGTTCGTTCGATTTTTTCTTCGATTTGAGGGCGTAGCTCAGCCGGTAGAGCAACAGCCTTTTAAGCTGTGGGTCGTGGGTTCGAACCCCACCGCCCTCATTTCGAAGACAGGCCCCGCGGGAAGTGCGGGAGTGCCGGGCGGACTCGCCGCTTCGCGGCGGCCCGCCCGACCCTCCCGCCCTCCCCTTGTGCCTGTCTTCGAAATGAGTGGAACGGCCGATCCGTGCGGTGCCGGTCGTTCGCTCAGGTTGTGGGTGTTGCTGGAACGGGTGGCAGGAAGCCCAGGTACAGATCGTTCCCGGGGGAGAGCTGTCGTTGTCCTTCGCCGTTGTGGCCGTTCCCTGAATTTGAGGGAGAGGAATGTGGATGGGGCGGAGTCGGGCGGCGCTGGCGAGCGGTGGTGATACCCACCACCAACTCGCGCCGCCCGACGCAGCCACAGCCGCACTCCTCTCCCTCAAATTCAGCCCCCATCGTCTAGGCCGGTCTAGGACACGGGCTTTTCACGTCCGTGACATGGGTTCAAATCCCATTGGGGGTATGTTCCTTCCAGGACGTCACGGCCAGCCTCCTTGGAGGCTGGCCGTGCTCCTGAAGGGGCCGGAGGTCGCACCGGAAGCCGGCCAAATGGTCAATCGGACTTGGGAATTTGAGAAAGCAGGCGCGACTCCTACTTCGCGGTGTTTCTCTTTCGGCAGATTCCCGCGATTCCGAACGCGACGAACACAAGCCCGCCGATGCTAGGAAAGTTCAACAAACCCTGCGTCCCGGTGTCGTGCCAGGTCAGCGCGACGATGACCGCGCCGCCGACAACCATGAGTGCGCCGACAACAATGTGACGGGCGCCGTAGGAAGGGCCGGGATTCATCGAGGTTGCTGCCCTAAGTCCGACAAGTATTTGGAGCGCACGGGGGAGATGGTACTGACATTTCGGAAATTGAGCGGGAACATTCCCCGTTCGCCGGCGTCCAACTCCCCGGCAGGCCGCGCCTTGGCCTCCTCGTCTTCACTTCCCTTCCACAACCCCTGTCTGAAGGTGCCGCTTGATCCCGAAACGATTCCTCCCGTCCGGCCGTTGTTTCCTGTTGGGCGCGCTGTTCCTCTCGACCCTGGCGGTGGTGGCGAGCTACTGCCGGCTGGCGCCGGGGGATCCGGGAGAGAAGGCGCCGCTCTCGGAGGATTCTTCGCTGGGGCGGGTGGTGGATCGCGAAGGGAACGGGGTGCTGAAGGCGCTGACGGGGGACCGGTGGGCGGTGGCGGAGGAGAACATGCCGCTGATGGCGGGGGACTGGGTGAAGACGGGGGCGCGCGGGGCGAATGCGGTGCAGTTGAAGATGCGAAGCGGGGCGGTGTACATCCTGGGGCCGGACGCGCTGGTGGAGCTGGCGGACGGGAACACGCTGAAGGTGGACCGGGGCGAGGTTGAAGTTGCGGCGCCGGACAAGGTGACGGTTGCGGTGAAAGGCCCGGGGGGGGCGGCGCTGGACGTGACGGGGCGGAAAGTCGTGCGCGCGCGGGACGGGAAGCTGGTCTCGCTGGACGCGGACCCGAAATGGCTCACGGGGTACAAGAACAACGCCTCGACCGAGGCGCTGGGCTCGCTCCTGGCCACCGTGGACGGGCGGAACGTGCCGCTCACGATGGGGTACCACAAGGTGATCGTCGATATCCGCGACCAGATCGCGCGGACGGACATCGAGGAATCGTTCATCAACCACACATCCACGGTCCTCGAGGGCGTGTTCTATTTCCCGCTTCCCCAGGACGCGTCGATCTCCGGGTTCGGGATGTGGATCGGGGACGAGTACGTGCACGGCGAGATCGTGGAGAAGGAACGGGCGCGGGAGATTTACGAGACGATTCTGCGCGAAAAGCGCGACCCGGGGCTGCTGGAGTGGACGGGCGGGAACATTTTCAAGGCGCGGGTCTACCCGATTGCCGGGGAAAAGCGGATCCGGATCACGTACACGCAGGTGCTGCCGAAGGTCGGGACGACCTATCGGTACAACTATGCGCTTCAGAGCGAAATGCTGCGCCAGCACCCGCTGAAGGACCTGAAGATCGAAGTGAAGATCAACTCGGTGGAGTCGCTGGTGGATGTGGCGTCGCCGTCGCACGCGTGCCGGATTTCGCGGACGACGCATTCGGCGAGCGTGGAGTTCGACGAGGAGGACTGCACGCCGACGCGGGATTTTGAGCTGCGCATCGGGACGGAGCCGTCGGACCGGCGGATCACGCTGATCCCGCACCGGCGGGCCGAGGACGGGTATTTCATGATGCTGCTGTCCGCGCCGGGCGGCGACAAGAAGGAGAGCCGGCCGCTGCTGCCTTCCTCCGCGCCGCTGAACGTCATCGTCGTCGCGGACACGTCGGGCTCGATGCTGGGCCCGCAACGCGAGACGCAGATGGCGTTCCTCGAGGCGCTTTTCGGGTCGCTGGGCGAGAAGGACCGCTTCAACCTGGTGACGAGCGACGTGGAAGCGAACTGGGCGTTCAAGGATCTCGCGGAGAACACGGAGGTCAACCGGGCGACGGCGCTGGCGTTCCTGGAGAAGCGGACGCCGCTGGGGTGGTCGGACCTGGACAGGGTGTTCGGGGAGGTCGTGAAGCGGGTGCCGGCGGACGGGCAGGTGGTGTATGTCGGCGACGGGCTGCCGACGTCGGGCGACGCGGACCCGGTGGCGTTCAGCCAGCGGCTGCAGAAAATGTATGGCGGGACGGGGACGTATCACGCGGTGGCGCCGGGAAGTTCGTATGAGAGCGTCGTGCTGCGGGCGATGGCGTCGCTGGGCGGCGGCTCGGTGCGCGAAATCGGCGGCGGCACGGATGCGGCGCAGGCGGCCTTCCAGCTGATGCGCGAGATCACGACCCCGGCGGTCAAGAACCTGAAGGTCCGCTTCAACGGCATCGCGGCGGCGGCGGTCTATCCCGACCCGCTCCCGAACCTCCCCGACGGGTCGCAGCAGATCGTCACCGGGCGCTACAACCCCGCGGGCGGCGACAAGAAAGGGAGCGTGACGATTTCCGGGACGTACGACGGCAAGCCGGTCGAGTACACGGAAGACGTGACGCTCGCCGGGGCCGAAAGCGGCAACTCGTTCATCCCCCGCCTCTGGGCGCGCAGCCACCTCGACCACTTGCTCGCGCAGGGTTCCACGCAGCAGGTCAAGGACCGCATCATCGAGCTCTCCGAGGACTACCAGATCATCACGCCCTACACCTCGTTCCTCGTCCTCGAAAGCGACGCCGACCGCGAACGCTTCAAGGTGAAAAAGCAGCTCCGGATGCGCGACGGCGAAGAGTTCTTCACCCAGGGGCGCGACAACGCGAATTTCGACCTCATCCGCAAGCAGATGCTGGCGGCGAAGACGTACCGCAAACGGATCCGGGAAGCCGTGCTGGCGCGGATGGCGGAGATGGCGCGGGAGCGGACGCTGAGCCTGATGGCGGAGCCGCAGCAGCAGTGGGGCGAAGACGGGGAACTGGCGGCCGGGTGGGGTGGCGGCGGGGTGCGGAAGAGCCTTGAGCGTCGCGACGCGTTCGACCGCCTGGAGGAGTCCAAGAAGCGCGAGGACTTCGGGGAGAAGGACTCGGAAGAATTTCTGTCCTCGGATCCCGGTGCAGATCCCAGCCCGGCCGACGGTCCCGAGATGGACGACATGAACGACGACGCCAAGTCCCCGAGCTCGAATTCCGACGAGCCCGTCATGGCGATGAAGGAAAAGTCCATGGCGGGGGATTACTACGCCGGCAAGTCCGGCGGATTGCGCGGACGCCAGGGCGGCCGTCCGGCGCGCAGCCCCGCGGAATTCGGTTACGTCGCTGGATACAGCATGTCGGACAAGCTGAACCGCGACGAATCCCTGAGGAGATCCGGACCGCGCGGACCGGGGAATTTCATCGATGGGCTCTTCCCCGCAGTCCCCGGGCCGCGGGCGAAGACGCCGGAGCTGACGTGGTCGAAGGAGATCCTGGAGGTCGTCCGGACGCTGGACCGCCGCGCGAAGATCGCGGCGCTGGAGAAGGCGCTTCATTTCACCGTCCGTTTCGCCGGGGTGGACGGGCGTGCCCGGAAAATCGAATACGGGGCGCATGAGCTCACCGTTTCCGCGGCGACCTGGTTCAGCCTTTCGACTCACCTCGCGGGGAACGACTACCAGGTGCAGTGGGTTTCCGGCGAAGAGCGCGGGATTTTCTCCGCGGGGTGGCTGCTCGGGCGGACGCGGAAGACGGAAGAGGGCGACGCGGCGGCCTGGGATGCGCCGTTCGGGTGGTATTTCAACGACGAGATGGCGTCGTACCGCGAAGCCACGGTGACGATGGAGAAGCTCGCCGACGGCCGGATTTCGCTCACGTTCACATGGCCCGCGAATCCCGCTGCTCGGACGGTCGTGATCGTGGACCCGGCGAAAGCCGCCGTGGTGGAAATCCGCAGCACCTCGGACAACGAAATCACGGGCACGACGCTCTTCAGCGATTTCATCGAAGCGGGCGGCGCGTGGTGGCCCTCGAAGATCGTGAGCCAGGACAAGGCGGGGAAAGAGACCGCAACGACGCGGATCGAGGTCAAGGAACTGGCCAAGGCGGATCTCGAAGCCGCGGTGGCCAAGGTCCTCGAGCGGAAGAAGGACGCGATCCTCCTGGGCAAAGCGCCCGAGAAGATCGAGACGGCGAAGCAGGCGATCCAGGACGGCAAGGCCACGGTGGAGGACCTGTTTGCGGTGCTGGGGTACGACTCGGCGCGGCAGGAACGGGACAAGACCAAAGTGACGATGCAGGCGATCGCCGAGCGGCTGAAGGGAAAGATGGGGCTCGCGCTGATCCGGGTGGCCGTGCTGCAGGGCGGACGCGAGAACGAGGAGCTGAAGGCGCTGCTCACCGAGGCGTTGACCGCGCTCGCCGCGGCTCCCCGCGACGCCGACTACGCGGCGGGCTGGACGCTGCTCGCGTACGCCAATTACCTGAACGCCGGCAACGAACGGATGGCGCTTCTCGAGATCCTCAAGCCGGTCTGCGAGCGGCAGAAGGAGATCTTCGAGCCGATGCTGACGTGGGACAGGCAGTGGCTTTACGCGCTGCAGTACTCGGGGAAGCCGGAGGAATTCTTTACCCGGCAGCGGGCGCTGGCGGAAAAGTACCCGTTCCAGGTCGATCTCCAGACTGCGGTCGCCAACAATCTGGCGGCGCGCGGCGAAGTCGATGCCGCGATCGCCTTCCTGGCCGCCGCCGAGGCCAAAAACGGCCCGTGGCAGGATTACGAAATTGACCAGCTCCGGTCCACCGCGTCGTGGATCCTCTTCAATTACTACCGCCTCGACGCCTTCGTCACGTTCGTCGAGGCCTGGGAACAGGCCCACCCGGGGAAGGTCACCCAGGGCGCGTGGGACATGTACCTCTCGGCGCTGATCATGACCGACCGCGAACCCCGCGCCACGAAGCTCATCGAGGAGTGGCTGGTCTCTTTCCGGAAAGACCATCTCGAACCCGGGGAAATCGCCCGCGTCAACGCCGCGATCCGCCACGCGATGGGCCAGGGGCAGAACCTCTATCACAACCGCTTCGACGAGCGCCTGTCCGCCACGCTCGCCGCGACCGCCCTTTACTTCGCCGACCACAAGCAGGTGTCCTACCTCGCCGGGCAGATCCTGCAGTACGGGAACTTTACGGTGACCGACGAAGCGCGTGCGGCGCGGAACACGATCTACGCTCGCCTCAAGACCCAGATCGCGACGCTTCCCGCCGCCAAGATCAACGAGTTCATCTCGTGGCTGAGGCCGTACGGGTTCGTGTCGGATGAGGGCGAAGCGGGCTGGCAGAAGATTTTCGACGCGGTGTACGAGCGCTGGCTCACCGAGCAGGTCGCGCAGGAAAAACAGATTCTCGCGCAGATCATTCTCGGCTACGGCCGCGGCGAACTGCGGATCAAGTGCCTTCGCAAGCTCCTGCAGGACGCGAAGACGCCCGCCGAGCAGACCGCGGCGCGCGAAAACCTCTTCAATGCCCTGCTCGCCGAACCGTGGAAAGCGGAGACGCAGGTCGAGCTGCTCGGGCTTCTCCCGCAGCTCAACTCCCCTCCCGGCGCGACGAAAACCGAGGAACTGAATGCGACGATCCGGGTGTTCGCGCTGCAGATGCTCGCGAACTGGATGACGAACGCGCACGCCGACGCCACCGTCGCCGCTCTCCCCGGCGTAAACGAACTCCCCCGCCGGAAAGTCGCGGAGGCCCGCGTGAAGGCGCTTCGCGAGGCCCGCGAGCAGACCGTCCTCACGTTGAAACAGCTCGAGAAGCAGGCCGACCTCGAAGCGATCCGCCCGTGGATCACGATCGAGCGCGTCTACCAGCAGGTCAAGCTGGGCGGCGAGACCAAGGGGCTCGATGCCGAGGTCCAGGCGCTTCTCAAGAACGTGACCGAAGCGAACGCAAAGAAAAAGCCCGAGGAAATCACCACGATCGACCGCATCCTCGCGGAGCGCTGCGTCGCCACGCTTTCGTGGCTGGCCGTCCGCGCTGCGGGCGAGCCGGGCGCGCCGGCCGACCCGGCGTTCCTCGTCCTGCTCACGGAGGCCATCAAGAACGAGAGCGAGCTGATCGAGTGGCGCGAAGCGAAATACGCGCTTCTGGCCGCCCTCGATCGCGGCGACGCCCTGGAAGCGACTTTGAAGGAGTGGTACGGGGAGAAGCGCGAGTTCGCGAAGCTGCGATGGGGAATGGCGCTCGCGACGATTGAAGCCGAGCGCGGCCAGGTGCAGGACGCGGTCACGATCTACGAAGAGCTCCGCAAGATGGGCGAGCTGAACCCGGAGCAGCTGAAGACGCTGGCCGACTGGTACATCGTGCTCGACGCGAAGGACAAGTCGCGCGAGACGCGGATCCTGTCGTGGCAGGCGCACAACGAATGGGAAATCCAGAACTGGCTCCAGACGCAGGTGTACAAGTACCAGCGCTCCGGGCCGGACGTGCCGTCGGAAATGGACGCGGAGGTGCCGCTCGCCTTCATCGGCCTGTTCCGGAAGGCGCAGTCGCCCGCGAACTACGTCTGGGTGCTGCAGCAGTTCTACGGGGCGACGCGCGACTTCCGCATTCTCGAATGCGTCCCGGAGGCCGTGATCGGCCAGTCCTCGCAGCAGATCTATCCGTTCCTCAGCAGCTTCCGTTCGGTCACGGATTCGATCCAGGAAGAAGCGACGCTGGACCGCCTGACGAAGCACCTCGAATCGCTGTACGCGTCGTCGAACCACGACGTCAATCGCCGGGCGCTTCGGTTGCTGCAGTTCATGGTGGAGCGCAAGGCGACCGAGCAGGCACACGGCACGGAGACGCACGCGGAGGCCGCGCTGACCGCGCTCAAGGAAGCCTTCAAGCTCACGTGGGCGGACGGCGAGCCGCAGATGATGTCCGCGTTCCTGGCGGGCCAGGGCGCGCTGAAACCGGCCTCGCTGGCGGAAGAGCAGTTGCGCGAGCTGCGGGTCCTGTACGGCAACGCCCCCGCGAACTCCGAGGTCCGTTTTGCGATCGGCGGGGACCTGGCGTCGGCCCAGTGGGCCAACGGGCGGCAGAAGGAAGCGATCGTCACGCTCGGCGGCGCGCTGGACGAGTTCCGCCAGGCGAGCAAAGGCCGTCTGCCGGTCAGCGCGAATGGACTCCTGGGCAGCTACGCTTCGTACCTGCAGGCCGTCGGGGACTACCGTGCGGCGGAGAAGGTCTGGCTCGACGAGCTCACCGGCCAGACGAACGAGCAGCAGGCGCTCTGGATGAAGCAGACGCTCTACTACCTGTACGCCTCCGCGCTGGCCAACCGCGCCGAGGTCTCGCTGGGGAAAGGACAGGATCTCTACACCGCGGTGACGCGCAAGATCGTCGAGGATATGAAGGCGAACACGAACGAGAACCACCTGTGGAATCTCATCAACATCCTGGCCAACATTTGGCTTAACTGTCACCGCGACCTGAAGTACCCGAACGTCGGCGCGGACGTGGCCACCTTTGCCTTCGAAACCCTGCCGCCGCTCCTGGGCCAGTACAACTTCCGCAACGCTGCCGGGATGATCTCGACGGTCGCCGAACGCCTGCGGGAAATCGTCGGCGCCGAGCGGGCGCTCGAATTCCTCGTCATCCGCGCGGAAACCGAGCCGGGCTGGCTCCGCCTCCAGAACCAGGGATTCTGGGCCCAGCACGGCCACGAGGCCGGCCGCTGCCGGAACGAGGCCAAGAACATCGCCCCGGCCCTCGCCGACAGGCTGCTCGCCCTCCTCCTCCGCGAAATCCGCGAAGATCTTCGCTCCATGTCCCCCCAGAACCGGAGCATGTACACCATCGGCTCCGGTGATTTCTGGGCGGCGAAGAAGGGCGACTTCAAGCAGACGGCGCTTGAAGTCCTCGCGAAATACGAGCGCTCCGAGGCCCACGTCCTGTACATCGCGGCCTACCTCTACCACGGTCTCAATCTCTACGGCGACGCGATCGATGCCCTTCTCGCCGCCCACGGCCGGCAGCTCCTCGGTCTCAACGGCCGCTACCAGCTCTGCGATTACCTCCAGCAGCAGAACCGGTACGCGGAATCGATCCCGATCCTCGTGCCGATGATCGCCCAGGCGCCCGACGAACTGGCGTACCGCGTCCTCCTCCTCCGGGCCTATTACAGGACCTCCGACGAGAAGATGCTGCTCGAAGCGCTCGCCCAGGCCGATGCGCACTTCCACAAGGACGGCCGCTGGATCGAAAGCGCCATGGCCACCCTCGGCTCCATCTGCCTCGAAACCCACCTCTACAAGCAGTGCATCGCCTACGACGACGAAGCGATCGCGCTTCATGTCAAGACCGCCCCCAACCGCGGAGTCGGCGACGGCATCCTGAGCACGTACTACCGCGACGAAGCCGGTGCCTGGAGCGGGCTCGGGCAGACCGACAAGGCCGTGGACGCCGCCGCCGGCGCG
>JAIOPR010000348.1 GCA_021413805.1 Planctomycetota bacterium | reverse complement strand
GCTGGTCATCTCCACGAAGAACCACTTCTCGCAGAACCCGAACTGCATGAAGCGCAAGGAGCGGTCCTGGACCGTCCACGGATCGGGGTCGCGATTGAGGAATGGGTCCTGATCGCCCTGAAGATCAGCTTCACTCCCCGCCATGTCGCCCGCCGATGCCGCGGCGTGGACGCGTCCGGTGAGCTGGAGCCCGCGGCCAGTCCCGACCTCCGGTTCCTCGTCGATGACCGCGTAAGACTCGCCCTTGCCCTCCCGGAGCACCCGCCTCGACATCAGGCCTAGGTAGTTCTGGAGCTGAAGATGGCGACGACGGCGTTCTTCCACGGCGCTCAGCATGCCGCCTCCTCACTAAGGACTCCGAGGATTCACATCTTGTCCCAGTCGATGTCGGACTCGATCTCCTTCGCGGACTTCCAGGTTGGCCCCTCGCCCGGCTTCGCCGCCCTGCGCACCGGTTGAGGCGGTGCGGGCACGCGATCGGCGGCCTTCGCGCCCATGTTCCCGATCGCGACGATTATTGCTCCGACCACGGCCATGCCGAAGCCGAAGACGATCCCGTTCTGCCTCTGCGACATGAGGCTCAGGTTCACGACGCGGTCCCCGCTGTTCGTCTCGACGGACACGTCGAAGAACATGAAGAAGTACACGGCCGCGCCGAGGCCGATCAAGAGGAGGAAGAGTCCAGCCATCCGAGTCAGCGATTTCATGTGGGTGCTCCCGGTTTTGTGTCGCTCAGCCCGGCTGGCGGCGACGGTGCAGGTCACTTCGCCTCCAGCGCCTTCTGAAACTCGGCTTCCGTTACCTTCCGCACCCGCGATTTCACGTCAACCACGTGGCGGCAGCCGTCGGGGTGTGGCGTGGCGTCGTACGCGACGATGAAGTCGTAGCCCGGGCCTGCGCCGGCCTTCTCGCCGCGGTACGCGTACTTCTCGCCGGCCGGCGCGAAGGGGCAGTGGCAGATGGACATGTCCGTGCACATGTCAGGCTTCTCGATGCCTCCGAGCTCCGTTGGATACCCGTGATACTTCGCCTCGTACAGCGCCAGGTAGACGCCGACCTTCCCGAGCTGGTCGTGGCACTTCTTCTCCAGCGCCGGATCGGCAGTCTTGTGGCAGGAGGTCAAAGTCACCCCGATGGCCAAGATTGAGAGAGCGCGCTTCCATTTCATCGAGTTGCTCCTTTGAAGGTCGCGACAGACGTCGGTCTCTGAAACGACCCATTTTTACTGTCTGACACTAATGATCGCTTTCGGAACATATTACCGGATAGGGCCAGAATTCGCCGGTGAAGAAGACGCTGCACTCGGTGGAGGGCGAGCTCGCGAACAAGTGGGTGAAGACATCGCGGCTACGCCTCGGTCTGACCCAGAAGCAACTTTCCGAGATGGCCGGCGTGTCGCGTTCCGAAATTTCAAAGATGGAGTCGCACGAGCGCAGGGTGGACTTGGTGAAGCTGTACCTGCTCTGCCGAGTGTTCCGCGACGACCCCGTCCGTGTTGCGCGTCGTTTTTTCCGGGCGTTCGACTCAATCCGCCAAGGGAGGCCCGCCCACCTGGACGAGGCCTGAATCCAGGCCACTCGGCTGGAGTTTACGGAGAGAGGTCGAGGTAATTTGGCGTTCTCCGCGGAGGCGCGTACCTCTGGACCCGGAAAGCCCGGCAATTAGAATCCCGCGCTGCTCGGCGAAACGGGGGGTTCCCTCCCTCACTACCCTGATCCCGACCAATGGCCTTACCTGAGCCCCACCTCGCCGGGCAGCTTCCTTCATCGTTCCGAGGATGGACCTAGAGAAGACCGACCTCGCCAAGCCACACTCGGACCTCGCGGCGTCGATCCCGACGCAAGGTTGAGAGGCACCCGACAATGAGTGAACCAAAGTCCGTGTCCCGAGTCCCTCGTCTCCAGAACTCGCCCGACCCAATCTCGCACGTACTGGAGGGCACGCTTCCGGGCCCCCTCAACACCGTCGGCCGGGGATAGCTCGACCTCGCATCGGAAGTGCACGTGGACGGGTTCGGGAAGAGGCATCGCTCTCTCGCGAGAAGGAGTGTTGGACTATCAGGTCCTCGGACTCTCCACGAGCTACTTGCAACGTTTCACAACGAGCTCCGGCGGCGGTTCGCCTGCACGATCAGTCGAAGAGTCTCAATCTCAACGGGCACTGCACCATTTCTGTGAAGAGCCCTGTGACAGTTCGGACAGACGACTCTCACGGACTTGACCGTCGCATTCCGGCCGGTCCTCCGTGCGAGCGAAATCGGTTTAAGGTGGTGTACTTCCGCCAGACGATCTCCGAACCGGCCGTAAACCAGCGCAGGGTCCACGTCGCACACCTGGCAGACATTACCGTACTCGGCCAACGCATCGCGGCGGAGCTCGGGATCACGCCTGCGGATCTCGACGGTGATTTCCTTCACGGCTCCTTCCTGCCTTGAAGTGATTCCCCTTTCGACCTCGACGGGTCCATGGGGCGGCATTCCCTCCCACACCTCGTCTGGCGCGCGTGGTTCACGATCCCTCAGCACCAGCAGGAGCTCATGCGCAACCTGAGGTGCGAGAAGATGCGCAGTCTGGTTTGGCCTGCTTGAATACCAGCGCTTCAGTCCAGCGCGATCTGCGAGTTGCCTGAGGCTCAATGGCTCCGTAAGTGCGAATGCAGGCGACAGTCGGCAGAACCAAGCTCGACCTGGCGCCTTCCAGTCGGCCGTTGGCTTCGGAACGGGAGGCGAGTCAATGATTCCGAACCCGCACACCATGCCGCGCGGTCTAGAGAAGTAGACGATGACGATGTCGCCCTCTTGAGCGGAACTTGGCACGCTGGCATCGCGCAGCGCGCCTTGCTTTGCGCCCTTGCGAAACCACTCGTAGTACTTGGTGTGGTAGATCACCAGGTAAACGTTGGGCCGCATCAGGAGGGGCACCCGAGCGGTTCGGGTGTTCGCGTGACCAGCGGGACGCCGGGGACGGGGCTGAGTCCCGAAGCGCTTGTGCCAGAATGGGTCGTTTTGAAACCTTCGCAGGTCCTGACGCTTCCCCGAGAACGTGAAGTCGATGAGGGCGTTGGCCATCCAGTCTTGCCGCGTGAGCTTCCAGATCGTCTTCTGGTTCGTGAAGAAGTACCACTCGCGCGGTTTCTCGAATCGCTTCGTCCACCGTACTCGCAATCGACGTCCGTCACCGGGGTTATGGACGACGGTCCCGATCGCCTTCACAGCCATGACCGAAGCGACGTGACCGCGGCTATCAAATGGCAGCCCATGCTTGCGGGTGTAGCTGGACTTGATCGCGATGAGGTCGCCGACGCGGACCGACCGCACGTCGTCGAGGTAGGTGTCCTTGTATCCGTTCTCCCAGTTTCCCGCCTTCAGGAAACGGTCTGTCTGGTCACGTGTCCCGTCGAATGTGGCGCCTACAAACCAGCACGGACGAGCCGAGGTTCTGGCCTGCATTCCTTTTCCTCCTCGACATTCAAGGGACTCCGAACAGCATCGAGGCCACGTGACCAATCTCACCGGGCAAAGTGAACAGTAACAGGTCTCCGTGGCATTGCGCCGCCTCGGGCGGGAATCCGCGCAGACGAAAGGCGGCCGGGCGATTCAACCTAGCCACGGCGCGATAGGCGCTCGGCTTTTTCACTTCCTGCCCTCTCGCCAGCCGCCGCCTGGCCTGCTTCATTCGCGTAGTTGACCCAAGATTCCCCCGAGCCTGTTGAATTTCATCCTGTACCTGAAAACGCTCACTTGGACACCCAGGAGCTCCGACGCCGACGACCAGACTTGCCCGATCTTCTTCCTCCTCCAGACGCCGCAGCCGCTCATCCCGTGCAGGTCGAGCTTGTCCCCATGGGGCATCTCCGCGGGGTCCACGGTGCCGAGGAAGTGCATAGCGGGATCGAACGTGTCCCGCTGGTCTTCGTCCAGCCAGGTTCCAGGTGGAGGATCAGGCTGGACTCGCGTGAGCAGCGCGACCGACCCTCTGGCGAGCGCGCCGTCGGCACCGTTCGTAACCGTCATTTGGTGACTTCGTGGGAATCCGAAAAAGAATATCTCGTCACCGACGGCGGGCCTTGGCGGCTCGGTAGACGGGAGTTCGTAAACTCGCGAGTAAGATGGCACGGCTTCAGCTTCAATCTCGATCGCGCCGACGTCGTCCAAGTCCGAGGTGTTTGAGATCAGGCGAAGCGGGCGAATGACCCGCGAGCGCTCGGCGGGTCCGGAGAACGACCGCGGCAGCGGCTCATCCAGAGGAATACTTGGGCTCCCGAACGACTCACGTGGGAATACAACATCGACGCCCTCTGCAATCTTGTCCCCCACGAAGTGTCCCGCCGTCAGAATGAAGGTCCTTCCGTTCCACCGCACAAGCACGCCGCTCGCCGCCTGGTTCTCCTCGGGCTCGAACTTGGCAAAGTCGTAGGCGAGGCCGACGCAGTACCGGGACGCCTCCAGCTCTAAAAGCTGGAGCGCCTCCTTGAGTCCAGGAGTTGTCATGCTTCCGCCCCCTAAGAGGGACCATTGGGCGCGTTCATGGCGCCCGCGGCGCCACCCACAGGGCAAGGCCCGCAGGCGCTGGAAAGCTTGTTGGGATGGCCTCGACGTCGAACGGCAGGTCTCCCGCCACTGCGGAATCGCTGTCCATGATCCCCGCCGACTCGCTGTGCTGGATCGCGAGCTTTAAGTACCGCCGAAGGAGCAGCAGGAAGGGGAATCGGCCCTGGGCCGACAGCCACCTCAATACGTCCGTGTCCTTCTTGCTGCTGTTGCACGTCCGGCAAGCCCAAACCACGTTGTCCGCTGACTCCGGCCCCCCGCTATTCTTCGGAAGCAGGTGGTCGAGCGATAGCTTGCCGTCGGCGCCGCAGTAGGCGCAGCTCTTGTCCTGGACCAGTTTGATCCGCTCGTCGGCCAGGAGGGTGCCGATCTTCATCGTCCCGTTCTGAAGCCCCTTAAGCAGGCGAGCCCGAATCATGAAGTGCTTGGGGCCATATCTCTGCGCGCCGTCAGTGACGGCAGCGTGGGCCATCGCGAGGTTCGCGTACGCGGTGAAGAGCCGGTCCCGCAGCGTCATCGGGCATTTCCGACTGGGAGGAGTTCAGTCGGAACGGAAATCTTGTTGTCCTTGCTCCAGGACGCCGGCAGTTTCTTGACGCCGAACTCCTTCAGCGCGCGGTACAGGAGAGGGCGGACCTTCTCGTCGAACATCGTCGAGCAGTTCGGGCACAGGGAGATGGCGTTCCATTCCTTCTCGGGCCCCTCGTCGATGATGTGCGCGGCATGGCGTCTCCCGGCAGCCCACCCGCACCATCGGCAGGGGTGGAGGGCTACTCGTTTCGCCAACGCTCGATTCTTGAAGGCCGCCATGGTGACGCCCCTCCTTGTGGGTTCTCTACTTGGCGTTCTGCGTAGACAAAACTTCATATTTCGGATCGTCCGGCTTTCGTGGCTCGACTCTCCCGCCGAAGATTGGTCCGAGGAGCAGATTCTGCGCTTCGACGCTGAGGTCCTTCACGTAGCACGCGAGGTCCATCGTCAGCGAGCCGTACTCGCCAGCGCGTTCCTTGATCTTCGCGACCTGCTTTTCGTCAGGCGGGTTGACGGGAGGGTCCGGCCGTTGGCCGGTCTGGTCGGGTGCTTTCCGCACCAGGTGCGGCAGCGCCGCGCTCAGAAACAGTGAAAACGCCAACCCCTGATCCTTCGATTTCTGCACCAACTTAGGGATGAGGGTCTTCGTTCGCGGGAAGACGATTTCGTGAGCCTCGACGGCGCTGATCACCTCGCTGAAGCTGGAAGCCGCCTCCGCCTGGGCCGCATAGAAGTCCTGCCAGCCTTGGCGAGGGTAGATGTCCGGGTTCTTCAGGTGCATGCTGAAGATGTCCCCCGTGGTTGTCACCGCCGAATGCGCCTTTGAGAGTGCAGCGCCGGCGGCAACCAGCTTCTCGACGAGTTGCTTGAACAGGTCCGCTCTCAATTCATTCTTCTTCTCTTCACCCTGCAAAACCAGGGCGGACTTGTGTGCTTGGGACGCGGCGTAAACCGCAAGTGCCACCGTCACGATGATCGTTAGAGAGGTCAGTACGTTTGGAAGCCAGTCCTTCAGTTCCACGGTCGATCTCCCCAGTTGGATTGCTCAACACTCTGACCCGCCATCGAGACGCCCGGATGGTGCCGAGCCGAGCCCGTTTCCGGTGACCTTACGGGCTCCGTTCCAGTCCCTATCCCTTGTGAAGGCTCCTGAACTCAACGGTCCGCTCGATGGGCATGAAGTCGTCCGACAAGACGCGGAGCTGGAAGCTGCCCTCGGAGCCGGTGGCCTTCTGCTTGGTCGGGGAGTCGAAGGTGTATTGAAAGATCGCTTCGCCACCTTGCCCTAACACGAGCTTGTGCTCGCCCGGGCTGATCCGAAGGTTGCCTACCGGCTCCCAAATGTCTCGCCCGGCGTGTTCAGGCCGGGCGCTTCCTTGAATGCGGACGCGCTCCAGGTGATAGCGGTCGACGAATTGAGGCCACACAACCTGAAGCCGGACGCCTGAAAGGCCGGGAGGCCGGTTCCGGTGAAGCGTCACGTTAAGCCAAAACCTGTCCTTGTGAGAGATGCCTTCTACCGGGCATGCGGAAACTTCGATTTCAACTTCCGGGGCTGCCAGACTGGGTGCCTTCCCGCCGGAGACAGCCTTTCGCGTGGCCTGATCCGTCAGCGCTGCCTTCACAATTTCTCCCACAACGTGAGCGAGCCCTTGTTCCGTGCGAGCCGCAATCCGATCCGAAAGGGTCAGCGAGTACCCTTTGACCTCATCGTGAGTGACGCCATGCCAGACAGGCAGGATGACCTTTCCGCCGCGTGACTCCCGTTGTGCCAGGCCGTCCAGCTCCGTCTGTGGCCAGTTCTTCTCGAAGAACGCCTTGCTGATGATGACCACGCCGAACCTCGACTTCGCAAGCCCCTCGTCGATCTTGCGCCGCAAGTGATCACCGATCGTGAAAACGAAGTCGTCGTACCAGACTCGGAAGCTTCGGTTTCTCAGCTCTCGGGCCAGGTCGTCAGCGATGCTCGGCTTATCCTCCGACGCGTGGCAGATGAACAGGTCCCATTCGTACGGGTCAGCGCCTGGGCTAGCAGGGAGTGCGGCGGCGGGGACGACCTCGGCGGCAGCACCTCCGGCGCCCCTTTTCGCGGGCGGGATTTCGCTGACCGGCTTGCTGAGCTTTACAAATTGCGCCGTGCGCTGCTCCGCTCCGGAAATCATTCCCTCGGCGAGATCGGAAGCGTGCTTCAGCCTGAAGACCTGAGGCGTCACCCAAAGTTCCCAGACTCCAGGGTCCTGCTTGAGATTTGCCGCTCCACGGTAGGACAAGCCGAGCTTGCCCAGGGCGCAGAACGAGCGCACGAACTCCGACGAGGAAATTCCGGTCGACTTCTCCAGATCCCTGACCCGGATGGGCGCGTTCGGAGTCGCCTTCTGATGTTCGCGCAGGACCTTCAGGAGACGGTCGTACACATCCAACGCCGGTTGCCGCTCTGCATCGGGAAGGCAAAGGAATCCCATCACGGTCACCTCGACCTTGGTCTCGCGGTGACCCAAGACTTGCTTGTGCATGATCGAGTCGACAACGTCCATCTGATCGGAATGCCTTGAACAAAATTCGTTGTAGTCCGGACCGAGCCAGTCCGGGTCGCAAGATTTCCAGACCTCAACGAGAAGGGACAGTTCTGGCGCCGACAGTTCGAGGGAAGGTCTCATCGTTTCACCTGCGCGTCGGCTGCCTCTTCTTGAACTCGTTCAACCGCCATCCAGCAAATCAACGACACCTCGTCCTTCTCGATCGGCGGCAACGGTTTCGGCTGTATGTAAGGCTGAAGCCCCAGTTCGCGAACCTTGAGAATCAACGCCTTGACCCTTTCAGGGGCGTCTCCCGCGTCCGGATCGTAAGCAGCCCGCAAGGCGCGCTCATGGCGCACGCCGATCGGCGCCTCCAGCGTTGCGAGTAGGTTCTTCAGATCGCCTTCGAGGACGTCGCCCGGGGGGTTTCGGCGAAGGTGGTCAGCGACCCGGAGGAGGTACGGTCGGATTCTAGGCTGGATGTTCTTCGGGTCGGTCGCGAACTGCCACTCCGTGAATACGTCCTCCCTCGCCCGAAGCCAGGCGTCGTACGTGGCGTTCGCCAGGTCCTCCGGCATGGTGCGTGGCGCGTTGGGTGAACAGGTGACTCGCTTGAGGCACCTCAGCGTGTTCCGCTCGATCGGGCCTCCGCCGAGGGGCACAAACCGGAGGAAGGACCGGTCGCCGATCTTCGCGAGGAAGAAGTGGCCTCGATCAGGTCCTTGTGCGAGACCCGACCCGGCCGCCCAGGGCAGGTGTTCGATTTCCTCGCGGTAGGTGAGCAGGGCTTGCCTCAGCTCCTGCCGGTACTCCTCACCGGAATGAGCTGTTCCGTCCTCGCCTCCGCGCTCCAGCAGGTCGGCATCTCCTCTCTCGATGCGCTCGATTTCTGTCTTAGTCTCGGCGAATACCACATCCGCCGTCTTTGCGCCGGGGATGACTTCGCTCTCCAAGCCGATGGACGCCGCCGCCTGAGCGAGTTTGCGCCGAATGCTGGCCTCAAGATCCAGCAACAGGTCGAGCCGCCGGTCGGGGAAGAAGCACTTTACGTAGACGTCCTTGTGGGGACTCCCGATGCGGTCGATGCGCCCGTGGCGCTGCACGAGCCGCATCGGGTTCCAGGGGAGGTCGTAGTTGATGATGTTGCGGGCTTGCTGGAGGTTCACACCTTCCGCGAGGACGTCAGTGGTCAACAGGATGTCGAAGCGGTCGTCGGCATGTCCCGGCGGCGCCTGGGTACTTTCAGGGGCGAACCCCCACACTGCCTTCTCACGGCTGACGCCGTGCAGACTATCCTGGCCCGCGACGGCGACCAGGCGGTTTCGGTACTCGGCCAGCGACGTGTCGGACGCCAGCACGTGGACGAGGTGATCGTGAATCCAATCCACGGTGTCCGCGAAGTACGAGAAGACAATGACCTTGCGATTCCGTTTCACCTCCGCATCGAGCGCGGCATCTGTGTTCGCCGCCTTGAGCGTCGCCTTCAACGCGTGGACCAGCGCCTTGAGCTTCGGATCGTGGTCCGCCTTGACCGAGGAGGCCTGCTTCGCGATGCGAGCAAGGATCGCCCGATCGTTCTCCACGTCCCCACGGAGCCGCTTCAAGTCATACGCCGCCGCGGGCTCCTTGTTCGGCGAATCTTCCAGCAGCCGCTCGAAGTCCTCGTCGTCCTCGACGTTTGCCCACTCCTCGCCATCCATGGCCGTCGGGACCCACCCCTGGTCGAGAGCCCGCAGAAACGCTTCGTGCGTGGCGACCATCCTGCCTGCCGTCAGCGCGATTGCGTGGACGGAGGACTCGAACCGTTTGAGGAGGCCCGTACGGATCAACCCGACGAGGGCCAGCTGCGACCCTTCCGGCTTCCCCCGTTTCCGGTACGCGCTCGGGAAATACCGCGCCATCTTCAGCAGCGGCTCCGAGTGCTCATCGGCCCCGACAAGGGCTTCGCGGATCTCGTCGAAGAAGCCGGGCAGGACGGCATCCAGGTCGTACCCGATCCGTTCGACGTGCGGGTCCGGGAAGCGCACGACCTGCTTCTCCCCGCGGGGGCCAGTAACCATCTCGTTTGAGTAATACTTTTTCACGAAGTGCCGTGTGCGCCGCACCGTGACCTGGTCGAGGACGTCAAAGAGCGTGTCGGGGCGCAGGTCATCGGGGTCCAGGTCGGACGCCTCTCGGAACTTGTCCTTCAGGGACCGCACGCCGCGCTCCGCG
>JAIOPR010000303.1 GCA_021413805.1 Planctomycetota bacterium | reverse complement strand
GCCGGGTGCGGGATGTACTGCGGGTCCGCGCAAGTCTGTTCGGAAGAGGGAACGGAAAAGGGAACGGCAACGGATAAGGAAACGGGGTTACGCGTGTGTTCGCTCGCGATACGCTGAGGCGTAACGGCGTTACGGTCGCGTTTGCGCTTGTTCGCCATGCGGTGAGCGGCCTGCGCGTTCGCCACGGCCCTTTTGCCTTGCCGTTCCGCAAAATTGTGGACGCACTTCTCGTCAAGCCAACCACAGCCCTGAAGCGCCCTGACGTACTCGGCGGGATCTCCTGGCCAGTCCGCAGCAACGGCGATCTCGGCATCGGAGAGATCAGATAGGTCGCCTTCCGGGGCGTACTTGTGGCAATACCCCCACAGGCACACGAGCGCGCCGCCGACCATGACGCGCGGGTGCAAGCCGAGGACGCGGACCAGTCGAAGCAACTTAGGATGGTTCCAGAAATCCGAGTCAACCAGTGCTGGGAGGCTCATGCGCGCCTCCGGGGTCGGCGGTGTGGGTGGAGGCCGGCGCATATTTCCCATATCCTCGACGTGGACAGCGAGTGCTTATTCGCGAGCCCGGCAATGCTTGCGCCGACGGCGCGGGACTTGCGGATGGCGGCGTCGCGCTTAGCGTTCTGGGGGACCCGTTCCTCCACCGGCACGTAGATCAGCTTGCCTGCCGCGTAACGGCGGAGCTGGGCGAGGAGGCCGGGTGGGAGGGCGCTGGCTGCGCTGGACGATTTCATCGTGATGCCGCTCCGAGCACCTCGGGTGGGCGCACTTCGCGGGCGGCGAGCGCATCCATGAGGGCCGTGCGGCGCACAAGGTAACGCCTTCCGTCCCGGACGTACGGGATACCCAGACGTCCGGAGAGCAGCGCACGACGAGCACCGGATGAGGTGGCCAACCCCAACACGCGGGCGAGTGCGGCCAGGTTGAGGACGTCAGGCGCGCGAATTGCAAGGATCGCGGCCACGGCGTCGGTGGGAGCGGCGTCCATCTTTCACCTCTGAATGGGGGTTAGAGGTAGATGGATTTCTTGGCCCTGCTATCCCCCCGACATTTTCGGAATTTTCTCGGGCGGTACTTCCCCCAGCTTCTTGGCGGTCGCGGCGAGGCGGGCGCGAAGAGCCGCGACGGCTTTCTCCACAGCCTTTTGGGTAGTCCCCGCCCGCTTCGCGAAGTCTGCCTGTCCGCGCTTTTCGTTCTTATCGGCTTCGCAGGCAGGAGCAGCGGCAGCGAAGAGAAATTCAAGAGCGGCGCGGCGGGCTGATGTCGGGGATTCGTCTAGCCAATCGGCGGCATCGGCCGCGAGCGCAGCGTGGATCGCGCCGTCTGGGGGCTCTTTCGCGGGAGAAAGTTCGGCCAGGATCTCGGGTTCCATCCCATGCAGAGTGACCTGCCGGCGCTTTTGTTCGTGCTTCAGGCGGTCCTTGAGCGCCCTAACATCGAGGTGAAGCTTCCCGTCCTTTCCTCTAAAAAACTGGATTTCCCCAGTGGGGAATCTCGATGCAATTTCGAAATCGGCGTCACCAGGAAAATCCTCACTCCTGATCCCAGCAAGCTTGAGCGCCATGATTCCCTCGGCCATCAGTTCTTGGTCAGTCGGGAATTTGCTACGAAGATGGGTTTCCACCTCACGAAGTGCGCGCACCCGTTCGCCGTCCGCGGCCTTCTTGTGTCTATTGACGTCCACGAGTTTCTTGAGGGCTCTGATCTCCTCCGCCCAGCGCCGGATCCCAAAGAGGCCCACCCGGAACCTGTTGTCCGGGGAACCGTCGGGGGGCAGCAGCCTTGCGGAAACGCACTCATCCTCGAAAATCGCAAAGAAGGCTTTGGTCGCGAGCTGGAAACGCTCATCCCGAACTGCCATCGTGATTTCAGGCGTCACGAAGGCGCACGATTGGAGTTCCGGCGCCTTGATCTTCATCGCGGTCACCATGCACAAGAGCACGTCAACCTCCGAAAGCGCCGGGCTCCACTTCTCCTTGAATTGGCCGTAAACGTACCGGACCTGGGGACCGGAGTAGAACTCAAGGGCCTCTGCGGCTGGTGGCCATTCTGCGAACTTTTTCACGGTCTGCTCTCCGAAAGCGGTGAGCGCGGGATTCGGTCGAATCGCGCCGGGAAGCCCGCGAAAGGCACCGGGGGATCACGGCAGCAAGCTACCCGGGTTGTCGCAATCCGTGACACTACCTCCTTCTGCGGGAATCCATACACCGAATCCTAGACAACAAGCGGAGTGAAATGGAGAAGCGATAGTCCTACGATTCTGTTCATGAACACCCGCAACCGAGTCGTTGAACTCATCCGCCTCCCCGCCTCATCGCTCGTGCCGCATCCCCAAAATTGGAGATCTCATTCCCGCGCGCAGCGCGCGGCGCTCGAAGGCATCATCCGGGAAGTCGGCGTCGCCGACGCGATGCTCGTACGGAAGCTGGACGACGGGCGATACCAAATTGTAGACGGACATCTCCGAAGCGACGTGCTGAAGGACGCCGAGGTGCCGTGCCTCGTCCTGGACCTGGACGACCTCGAGGCGAAGAAGCTGCTGACCGTCTTGGACCCGATCGGCGCCATGGCGGGAAGCAACTCTGACCTGCTTGAAGAGCTTTTGAAGGATGTCAGCTTCGAAGACGCCGCGCTGAACAAGCTGATCGGAACGCTTGCGCGCGACGCGGGGATCGAGATCGACGAGCCCTTGGCGGACGATGAGGCGGTCGAGCCGCCGCTGGTTCCGGTGACGCAGCTGGGGGATCTCTGGCTGCTCGATGGCCACCGCCTGCTCTGCGGCGACTCGACGATGGCCGTGGACGTGACGCGGCTCATGCACGGCGAGCGCGCAACGCTCATGGCGACGGACCCGCCGTACCTGGTCGATTACCAGGGCGGCAACCACCCGCAGTCCTCGGTGAACGACCCGGATGTGAAGGACAAGCACTGGGACGACTACAAGGACCCGAAAACGTCGGTGGACTTCTTCTTCGGCTTCCTGAAGCTCGCCTTGGACACCGCGCTCGTCGCGAACCCCGCGGTTTACCAGTGGCACGCCAGCCGCCGCCAGGCGCTGGTCGAGGACGCGTGGGTGAAGGCCGGGCTGTTCGTGCATCAGCAGATCATCTGGAAGAAGGCCCGCGCGATCCTCACGTACTCGCACTTCATGTGGGGGCACGAGCCTTGTTTTTACGGCTGGGTCCAGGGGAAGGCGCCGGCGTCGCGGCCTGCACCGAACCTTTCGACGATCTGGGAGATTCCGGGAGAGCAGGACGGAACTCATCCAACTCAAAAGCCCTTGGAAATCTTCGGCATTCCGATCCGGTCGCACACGCAGAAGAACGACATCGTGTACGAGCCCTTCTCCGGCAGCGGCTCCCAGATCATCGCGGCCGAGAAGCTCGAACGCCGGTGCTTCGCTATGGAACTGGCCCCCGCGTACTGCGACGCAGCGGTTTCTCGGTGGCAGCGAGTGACGGGCAAGAAGGCGAAGAACGAGACTCGGCCCGATAAGGAGATCGTCTAATGCCCGGAGGCCGCCCCTCGAAGTTCACGCCGGAAGTGCAGGAGCGAATCCTGAAGGCGTTGGCCGTCGGCATGCCCATGGAGCTCACCGCGCAGAGCGCGGGCGTTTCGTACGCCACCTTTCGCCGATGGCTCAAGCGCGGCGAAAGCCAGCGCAAGGGTGAACTCCGGGAATTCGCGGTCAAGGTGCAGGAAGCCAGAGCTCAGGCATTGCTGCGCTGGCTCGCGATTGTCGATAAAGCCGCATTCGGCGGGAACTGGAAGGCTGCGGTTTGGAAAGCGGAGCACGCGTATCCCGAATTCTTCCGCAGGCCACAGATCGATCCGAGTGCTCCCGGACAAATCATCTTGGGCCAGCCTGGTGCATTCGAGGAGATGCTCAGGCAGCTCCGGGCGAAGCGGCAGGAACATGCGGTCGACGCGGAGCCGAGCGAAGAGGCCGGTGACCCGGCACCGCAGGACTGACCGAGTCCACCGGGGTGATTGAGCGTCGCCTGCGTCGTCCGTTGCGCGACGGATCCCCCATGCGTGAAGGACCGCGAATCACCGCCTTCCACGGGCGCCCCCGCCGCGGGACACGGGCCCAAACCGGGCACGTTTCACCCCTCCCCGGGGCGCCGCCGGGGTCACGAAACTGCGTTTTCCTGGACCATGCAGATTTCGGTCAAAAAGCGGTCTGACCCCACTTTTACCCCACTTGAAGTGCTCCAAAACTCTCGATAACTACCCTTTTTCCTGCAAGAACTCAAGGTCGAGTTAATGTAATCAGTATAATGCAAGGGGCTTTGCGCACATGATTTGCGTCATTTTCTAGTCCTGACAGCGGCCTTTTCACGATCCGCGCGAGCTCGCCGGCGGACAGGGCACGCATCCGTCTTAACTCATTGTGCGAATGAGGGTTGTGGCAGCGCGACGCCGGTTTTCCGTGCGCTCTCCCGGGAGTCAAAACTCGCAAATTCCCCGCGTTTTGGCTCCAAAACTCCCCCCAAAAGGGGGGATGTCGCATTATGAAGGTAATGCGCACAAGACTAGAGTGAGCCGTCTTCCAGGAGCTATGCGATGAACCTCAAACACCGCCCGTTAAGCGCACTTGATTGTTTTCCTGCTACACATTACTTCTTCTTGCGCTCGTCCTCCAATGTGTCAATGAACCGTTCGACTCGAATCATGTGTCCTTCAATGTTCGCGGCCGATCCAATTGCCTTGTGCTTCCAGAATTGATACCCAACGTCGTCCTTAAGGTACTTTCGAGCAATAGCCATCTCCTCGTAATACCATGCCTTACCGTCCAGTTCAGGTAGCATCTGGAAACTCCGTTGGCGGAATATTTCCTCTAAGACTGCGGCAGCTTCGCTGTGCTTGTCCAATCTATTGAGCGCATATGCATAGTTCACCGCGATAGCCGGGTCATGCCCGTCGATTTGCCAGGCCCTTGCGCAGCGTTCAAGGGCTGAGATCATTAGATCATCGTATGTTCGGGCGTCTACATTGAGCTTGTCAACACCGGCAAGATTGAACAATAGCTTTGCAGTATCCAAATGGTGCGCCGCTGTTTCCCGATAGATGTCTTGCTTGGCCTTTTCGATCTCCGCGGAGGCCTCGCGGCGCGATGCCCCCCAGTATGCGCGACTGCAGGAGACTGGAATGAGAAGTGTTAGAACTGCAACCAGCAATCCAAACCAGAAAACATGATCGCGAGCGGAAATAATCCCCAATGGGCGAATTTTCGAATGCTCTAGATGAGCCTTCAGTTTAGGATGTTCCACAGTTTCGCTTGGGCGCCCAGTAATCGGTGACCAGGGTTTCGCCTTGAGCAGGTCAGCTTTGAGTTGAAATGATTGCGCAAATTGTGCGCGACACTTTGCGTAACCGAGTCGAGTGAGCAGGTCAATTTCAATATCTGAAAAGTCGTTCAAGTCTGTCCTTATTTGTGACGCGGCCATTGCTATGTCTCGCGCAATTCCCGTGCTTTCTTCGCGATAGGTGTCGTCGGTGGACAGAGAGAAACGAATGTAGGTGGGACGAGGCCGTGCAATTCCGAGTCTCACCTCTTGAATACGCATAATCTCCGCGGCATTGTTCTCGGAATGCTGCAGAGCCTTCTCAAATAGAAGGTCTGAAATGCGCTTCATTAGGATTTCCGTCGCGCGCGTGGCTCTCGAATAAACTGAGCCGAACGCCTTGCCGGTTTCCCAGTCAAAATCTGCTTGCGCATCGCTGATGACGAAATATGTCAGATCCGCCTTGCCACGGGAGGCCAGCCAAATGAGTTTCTCAATCCCAAGATTGTCGAAGACTCCTCCGTCTACCGCGTGACAGGTGAGCGGAAACTGCTGCTGCTTTACTCCAAGTGCCTTGGCGTCGAGTGTGAGGGGAGGGAAAATGGGTTGGAATGCTGAGCTGGAAGTGACAGCCAGTGAGATACGCGCCCCTGGTGCTTTGCAAGGAGACGAAGCCGCTGCAGTGCCCAGTGTCACTCCGACACTGTCAAAAGTTATGAGTTCGCCCGACGTAAAGGATGTCGCCAGTATGTGAAGTCTGGGAAATGCATCTCCCAGGTCACGAAGGCTTTTTGAACCCAGCAGTGATTCGTATTCCTTCCGAAGTAGTCTAGTTCGCTTGGCCCAGGGAGCGTACATCCACCCAATCAAAGGCAGCCATGCGAATAGAAATCTGCGCTCAACTCGCCCGCGGACATCGCGACGGACGAGAGAGAGAAACGCCGTTGCGGCCTTGTCAAAATCCTCGGTGCTTCCCAAATACGCGTCTCGATTGAGCGCGAAGTGCGCGCCGAGAATGCTGCCACCTGAAATTGAAGCTATGTCGGAGACGTGCTGCAAGAGATCAGCGTCCTTCAAGAAGCGAAGCGCGCCGAGATGGAACAAGGAGGCTCGAAATCCTCCTCCTGACAGAGCCAATCCAATTTGTGGTGGTGCAGGCTTCGTCTGAGCGTGACTCCCCGCGCGAGCCGCTAAGGAAGCTCTGGCGGATTGCACCGCCGGAGTGAAAACACTAGCCAAGCTCCTGAGTTGTTGGCCACTCGCACTCGCTTTCGGACCGGAGCCGATTGGCATATTACGCGCGTCCGCCGAGTCCGCGGGTGTAAGCCCGGAATCGCGATCCGCGGAGTGAACAACTGTGGGTCGCGGCGAATTACCTTCGCGCTCGATCCACTCCTCGCCACGATACTTGACCTGAAGTTCAGTGCTCAAGCCGGGAATTGCGCGACGCGAGTACACCGCCGTTTCCCAGGCCCCTCCCTGCTTCCAATCCAAGTGAGCTAACGGCACGGGGATTGGCTGGGAATGAAGTTGAGGTCCCACCAACCCCTCTTCCATGTCCCTCACGTGAATTTCAACAATGGCTCGATTAATATTGCGCGAGATTCGGATTGCCGACTTGACGCGATCCGCGTCGCGAAAAGTTGTCGAGAGTATCAGCATTGGGACAGCCACCTCAAAGCCGACGGCACGGTCTCTTGCTGCCTGGCAGCCCGGAATGGTTCGGGCGACGAGTTCCTGAATTCGCGAGAATCCGCCGGGAAGATCCTTTTCGAGGGCCTCGATTGCGTCTTGCCCGATGGACGTCCAGGGCATCGCGCCGAGCCAAGTGAGTGAGAATCTTCGATCGATTACTGCGTTGCGCGAGTCGTGCCTCGGCCACAGGGGTTGGAAATTCAGTTGAGGCGGATGTAGCCCTTGCTCTGATCCATATGCTCCTGTTCGAATCTCCACACTTGGTAACGATCCGAGGATTTCACGCTTCGATAGGCGCTCTTGAAGGTTCTTTCGCTCGCTGATTGGCAACCAGTAGTGCTGTTCCAAGACCGACCTGGAGCTGAGTACATTGTTGATTCTCGAGGCAGGCTCCTCAGCTCGGAATACAGCTTCTCCAGCCAGCAGAACGTGACTCCCTCGCTCCTGCTTGGCCGCAATGAGGCGCACCTCAATCGACCGATAGTCAGACTCGAAGCTAGCCGCAAGCTTCTCAAATTTCAAGGACGCGGCGATGGACGGATCGTGGTTAGTGGATGTCATAGAAGTTCACTCCCTCAACCTCACCGCCTGCACCCCATCCTCCGTCAGCACGATCTCGACCTTCCCCTGCTCCACCAGCCGATCGAGCGTCCGTCGCCTGAGATCGGGCACCTCCGGCAGCCTGCCGCTCTTCCACCGTGTCACAAAGAAGTGAGCCCCGATGTAACCCCCTGGCATCGCGGCTTGGGCGCGTCGGATCTCCTCCAGGCATGAGGCGTCGTGCGCCGCGGGATCGTCGCTCACGAGCGCAACGGGCACTGCCGGCGAGCGGGGCGGGACCCGAGCCCCAACTTCCACCGGAGCGGCCGCGTTCAGCCGCACGGCCTGCATCCCGTCGTCCGTCAGATAGACCTGCGCCCTCCCGTCTTCAACGAGCCGGTCGA
>JAIOPR010000302.1 GCA_021413805.1 Planctomycetota bacterium | reverse complement strand
GCCCCGGCCGTTCGCCCCGGCCGTTCGCCCCGGCCGGTCGCCCCGGCCGTTCGCCCCGGCCGTTCGCCCCGGCCGTTCGCCCCGGCCGTTCGCCCCGGCCGTTCGCCCCGGCCGTTCGCCCCGGCCGTTCGCCCCGGCCGTTCGCCCCGGCCGTTACTGCTCGTTCGTATCTACCCAGTAGTTCGGCGCTTCCTTGGTAATCACGATGTCATGCGGATGGCTTTCGCGGACGCCGGCCGCGGTGATGCGGACAAACCGCGCCTTGGTCCGGAGATCCTCGATCGTCGCGGCGCCCGCGTACCCCATACCCGCCCGGAGGCCGCCGACGAGCTGGTAGACGTACTCGCTCAGCGCTCCGCGGAACGGGACACGCCCTTCGACGCCCTCGGGAACGAGCTTCTCGGCCTGGGAGACGTCCTTCTGGCCGTAGCGCTCTTTTCCGCCCTTCACCATCGCACCCAGCGAGCCCATGCCGCGGTAGGTCTTGTACTGGCGGCCTTTGAAGATGACGAGTTCGCCCGGGGCCTCGGCGGTGGCGGCGAAGAGGCTGCCGATCATGACGGCGCTGGCGCCGGCGGCGATGGCCTTGCTGATGTCGCCGCTGTGCTTGATGCCGCCGTCGCTGATGATCGGGATGCGCGCCGGTGCGGCGACTTTGGCGACTTCCATGACCGCGGTGATCTGGGGAACGCCTGCGCCCGCCACGATCCGCGTCGTGCAGATCGCGCCGGGGCCGATGCCAACTTTCAGCGCGTTCGCGCCGGCCTCGATCAGGTCTCTCGCCGCGTCCGCCGTCGCGATGTTGCCGGCGATGAGCGGAAGTTTGGGGAAACGTTTCCGGATTTCGCGGACCGTCTCGATGACGTTCTTCGAATGCCCGTGCGCCGTGTCCACCACGATCACGTCCACGTCGCTCTTCACCAGCCGCTCGACGCGCTCCATGTCGTTCACGCCCACCGCGGCGCCGACGCGCAGCCGGCCGCGCTCGTCCTTGCAGGCCAGCGGGAACTGCTCCATCTTGTTGATGTCGCGCATCGTGATCAGGCCGCGCAGCTTGCCGCCCTTGTCCACGATGAGGAGTTTTTCGACCTTGGCCTTGAAGAGAATGTCGCGCGCCTGTTCGAGCGTCGTCCCCGGCGCGGCCGACACGAGCTTGTCCTTCGTCATAACGTCCGCGATCGGCGTCTTCTCGCTCCGCTGGAACCGCAGGTCGCGGTGCGTCAGGATCCCCACCAGCGCCGCGGCCGCATCCACGATCGGGATCCCGTTGATGTTGTGTTCCTTCATCAGCCGGTTCGCGTCCCCGACCGTCGCCGTCGGCGGCAGTGTCACGGGGTCGTTGATCACCCCGTTCTCGCTCCGCTTCACCTTGAAAACCTCGCGCGCCTGTTCCTCGGCGCCCATGTTTTTGTGGATAATCCCGATACCGCCCTCCTGCGCCAGCGCGATCGCGAGCCGGGCCTCCGTCACCGTGTCCATCGCGCTCGACAGAAGCGGAATGTTCAGCGTGATCCCCTGGCAGAGCGTCGTCCGAGTGTCCACGTCCCGCGGTATCAGGTCGCTCCGCCCCGGCACAATCAACACGTCGTCGAACGTGATCCCTTCACCGACAAACTTGTCCACGGTGTTGCCTCCCTGCAGCTGGGACATCAATTCTCGAAGCGCCTTCCCGCGGTGGGAGAGCGCGTGTTTTTCAGTGGAAGAAGCCTCGGAGAACGTTTTCCCGAGTTCGTGGACGAAGAAGATGGGGTCGTACCCGAACCCGGCGTCGCCGCGCGGCGCGCCGAGGAGAGTGCCTTCGCAGGCCCCGGAAGCCCGGTACCTGATGCCATCCGGCCCCGCCAGGACGACCGCGCAACGGAACCGCGCGCTTCGAAGCGGCGGCGGCACGTCCTTCATCTCCGCCAGCACCTTCTCCATGTTTTTCTTTGCGTCCTGCTCCGGCCCCGCATACCGCGCACTGACCACTCCAGGCCGCCCGCCGAGCGCGTCCACTTCAAGCCCGGAATCGTCCGCGAGCACCAGCGAGTTGAACTTCCGCGCCCACGTCAGCGCCTTCAGCGTCGCATTGGCCTCAAACGTCGTCCCCGTCTCGGCAACGTCGGGGGCGTCCTTGGGAAGCGGCGCAAGAGTCCAGCCAGCGCCGGCGAGGATCTCGGCAATTTCGGCGAGCTTGTGCGCGTTTTTCGTGCCGACGAGGACTTCCATCGCGGGAGATTAGGGCGGCACGGCGACAGAGTCAAGCGTGGGACGGGTGGGCATTGAGGACCCTAAGCGCTTTCCGCTGCGGCGTGCGCCTTGGAGTGACTCCGCCCCAGGTTCTACTTGGGTTTCTGCAGCGCAGACTTTCGCGCTTCAAACCAGCTTGCCACGGATTCAAACCGTGCGAATTCCTCTTCCGAAACGAAGAACCTCGCGACCTCATGGTCCGTCAGTTCGGGTAGCAGTCGCCAGTCTGGGCCGATTTTCACGAGGAACCAGGGATCGTAGTCCGTCGTGACCTTTCCGCTCTTAAGATCTTCAAGCGCGACCACGACCGCGGCCACTCCTTCCTGATGGCATTCCACGATGGTGGTATGCCAGTCGCTTTTGGAGGTGATCGACGCATATCTTGCCAGGTGATCCTTGAGTTCCGGGATGGCCTCTTGAGGCACCTGGTCATTGATCGCGATGAATTTCCATGCGGACTCGGGATCGTTGCGCTGCATGCAAGTCAGAAATTGACGCGCAATTTCTTCCGGAGTCGGCGCGGAAGGCGCTGGGGGCTCAGACTTCTCCGGCTCAGAGCATCCGCTGCACCCGGTCGCCCACACGAGCAGCATCATTACGCCGGCGATAGCTCTGGTTGGCAAATTGAGATCCCTATTTCAGTGTCGTCTGCACGAACTCCACCGAACTCGTCGCCTTCGGCACGGTCTGGCCGGCCTGAAGCAGACCTTCGATGTGAAACTCGATGGCCTCGCGGATGTGGCGGCGGATTACGGTCAACGACTTCCCTGTAGCGACGCAGCCGGGAAGGTCCGGCACGAATGCGCTGAGATTCTTTCCTGCTCGCTCGATGACGACCGCGTACTTCATTTCTTTTCCCTCTTCAGCCCGGAAACTTTCAGAATCGACTGCAAGGTACCAGGCGCCAATTCGTGGCCTGAGTTACCGGGCACTGTCACGACCGCCGCCTGGCCCGGACGCTTGAATTGCCGATGGCTTCCTCGGGTGCGAACGAGCACCCAACCGTTTGATTCTAGCAGACGGACGACTTCGCGGACCTTCATCATGAAGACAGTAGAAACCTGCGGGGCCGGGTAACGCAATACTCCGGAGCGGCTTTCGCCGATATTCGCGTCTGTTCTCCTCCGTTCCGCGAAGGGCCTGGGCCGGCGTCTAGAAGGCGATAGCGATCACTTTTTCTTCGCCGGCACCTCAATCCGGATCGGCGCCATCTCGACCTTCGCGTTCCGGATCCACAGGTCGATCGTATGCGGCACGGAATCGTCCTCGAACTGGATCGAGAACCGGTTTCCCTTCACGGTCCCGACTTTTCCTTTCGCATCGGTCGCCACCCAGGTGACCACGGGTTCGCTGCCGTCGAAGCCAATCTTGATCGCCGCGGCACCTTTGAAATACCCGTCGAGCTTCGCCGAGATCTTGCCGGCGCCTTTCTTGAGCGGCGGGGACGAAGCGCTTCCCTGCGTGCGGTACTTGGAATCGTCGGTCGCGACGACGCGCCACTGGTTGACGGCGGGGTCGAAGTCCTTGCCGAGGTCGAATTCTTCGCCGTCCTTCGCGTCGCCGGCTTTGACGCCGTCCACGAAGACGACGAGCGAACCGATTTTCGCGTCGGGGCGCGTCGCCGCGGCGGTGGCCTTGAGCTTCCACGCGCCCTTCGCACCGAGGACCTCGGCCTTGACGGTCGGGCGGAGAGCAAAGGGCTGGGTGAGCGGGTCGCCGGCGACGAGGTTCATCCAGGGAAACCAGGGGTGGCCCATGAAAAAGGACTCGATGACGTTGTAGCCGGAGAGGTAGCGCTGGATGTGGATCCAGTCGCGGTCCCACGCGCCGGTGGTCGGCTCCTGGACGCAGCCGTGGATGACCGTCGCGCCGGCGTGGAGGAAGTGCGTCATGTGGGTCTGGCCGCCGCGGTCGCCCTCGACGAACGCGCGCCAGGTCAGCGCGACCGAGGTCAGGTTGTCCACGAGGCAACCCGGCTGGTACGTGTTCATCGCCGGGAACTTGTCGTCCCAGTTCGCCTGCCCGTAGACGTACGTCGCGACGTCCTTCTTCCCCTCGAGCAGGATGTTCTTCGGGTTGTGCGCGACGATCTCCGCCTTCAGCTGGAAGCCCTTCGCGAAATCCGCCAGCGCCGGGAACGCCGGGTCGTACATGCCGCGCGGGTCGCCTGCTGCCGATTCGCCGAGGTACAGCGTCCCGTCGGGGCGCTTCCCGTCCGAAACAATCGACAGGTCGAGAGCTTTCTTGAGATCGGCGACGTTGAAGGCGTCGAGGTAGCCGACGCAGACGATCTTCCATTCGCCCTTGAGGGGCGAAGCGGGGTCGATGCTTTCGTCGGTCTTGTAGAAGGGGCTGGCGTTGCCGATGTTTCCCGCGGGGCCGGTGCGGACGTCGTCTTTCTCGGCGAACATCCCGCTGAGCATGTGGGTCGTCGCGCGCAGGATTTCGGACGCGGTCGCGTTTTTCACGGGCGTGCAGACCGGGATTCCGCGCGTCAGCGCCACGATCGTGATGTGGTCGTCCGGGTGCGACTCGATCCACTGCTTCACCGGGACCTGAAGCTGCTGGTCAAACTCCGCATACGTCGCGAACGACTGCTTCGCGTCCCACCCGTCGTCCGGCTCCACCGGCGGCGGCGGCGCCTTCGGATTCTTGGGATCCTTCTTCGGCGGCTCCTTCTTCGGCCGCGGCGTCCCCGGGATCGACACGTGCACCAGGTGATGCCGCGGCACGTCGCGATGCTCCATGTAATACCTCGCGACTTCCCCCGACTCGGGACACAGGTCGTTCTGCACCACCAGCACGTTCTCCGGCCCGCCGCCGGCCCGCGCCGGGATCGCCGC
>JAIOPR010000301.1 GCA_021413805.1 Planctomycetota bacterium | reverse complement strand
GGACGATTGGGTGCCGCTCAAGGCTTCGGTCGCCCTTGTGGACCTCGGGGAACCGGCGGGCATTGAGCACCTGCTCATCGCTGCCAAGGACGCCGAGGGTCACATGGCTCGGGTTACGGCCTTGAAATCCCTCAAGCGGTCCCTTCCCGGTGCCGGTGCTGACCCGGGCGACGACGAGGGCCTGGAAGCGCTTTCGTCCTGGTGGAAGGCCCACGGTTCCACATCAACGTTCGACAAGGAAACGAAGGCCTGGAAGGAGACAAAGTGACCCGCATTATCGTGGCGTTCGCCGCAATCGCCCTTGCTGGGTGCACTGGGTTGCGCTTCGAAAACGATCCCGTTCCAGTCGCGGGGACGGTGTGGATCGCGGAACCGGCGATCACGGGGACCCATCCCGAACTCGACCGCTCGTCGATTGCGGAGCGGATCCATGCGGCCGCATTGAAGGCGGTGGAAGACGGCGGATTTGCGAAGGCAGCGGACGAAGCCTCGGCGGACCTGGTAATCCGCGCCACCATCGAGGACTTCTGGCTCGGCGACGAAACCGTGCGTGCGCTGGGATGGCGCGTCTCCAGCCACCAGGAGGACCGCCCCTCGTTCCAAGCCAGGGTCGCCGTCCTCGCGAAGGGTCAACCGCCAAACGAGGCAAGAATGTCGGAGGTGACCGACGCCGGGGGCTGGTCGAAGTTTAATATGGTCGAACGCCGCACGACCGCACTGATTGACAAGATCTCCCGAATGCACCTGGCAATCGCGAAGGAGTACCGGAAATAGCCGTGTCCGCCGCCCGGCTCCCGCGATAATCGGCCCATGCCCGAAGCGAACCCGAACGCCAACCCTCCCGCCTCGCCCCGGCGCTCGCTTCCGTTCTGGTCCCTCAACAAGATCTACTGGCTCCTCTACATCATCCCGCTCGCCGCGTGGTTCGCGATGGACGGGTCGCAGATGTTTTTCTTTGCGAACGACCAGGAGCACCCGGAACGCGTCTGGTTCAAGCTCGGCGTCTACCTGTTCCTCGTCAACGTCATCAGCCTCTTCGTCTGGGCCGAGGACAAACGCCGGGCGGCGCGCGGCGACTGGCGGATCAGCGAAAACACGCTGGTCTACCTCTGCACCCTCGGCGGCCTGCCGGGAGCGCTTCTCGCCATGCGCATGTTCCACCACAAGACCCGCTCCCGGTGGCTGCAGCTCCGGCTCTTCGGCGCCTTCGGCTGCCTTGTGGGGTTTACGTTCCTGGTGTTGCCGGGAAGCGGCAGTCCGGCGAATGCGGCGCGCTGGGGGATCTGCCTGTTTTCGCTGTTCTGGTGGAACCTTTCGATCTCGGAAGGAATCGTCCGCGTGCATTCGGGGAATCGCGGGACGCTCTGGCGCTACCTCGCGATCCTGGCCGCGGTCGCGGCCGTTTTCGTGGGTCTGGCGGCGGGGGGGGTGTACCTTTACGAGGCGTCGAAGGACCGCGCGCACGACCCGTGGGACCTGGCGCGGGCGGCGGTGATCGGCGCGGGGCTCGCGCTTTCGATTTTTAACGAGGTGTGGCTGTCGAAGCGGGACCTGCGCGGGAAACTGCCGGGCTGGGACCCGGTGGCGCCTGAGGGAGCAAAATGAAACCGAAGGCGAAGAGCGGGAAACCGAAGGCCGTGCCGAAGCCGCGCGCCGCCGGTGCGCCTGTGGCCAGGGCGGTTGCTTCGGAGATGCGCCGCCGCACGCGCCGGACGTGGACGATTGTCGAGTACAGCGAAGCGAACTGGACGCACGGGTTCTGCAGCGGCGACCGGTCGGGGGCGTGGCGCACTTCCGGCGCCGGCCTCACACGGGTGAAACCGCCGGCGATCCTGGAAGTCCCGTACGCGCAATTCTGCGTGGCGGGGACCCGGGTGCTTGTCGAGTCGTCGATGGTGAACGGCTCCGGTCAGGGCGAGATCTTCGAGCTGCGAAAGGCCGGGCGCTGCGCTGCGCTCGTGCCGACGGCGGATGGGGTGAAGTGGAGGGTGGGGGGATGAGCGGGCGGGGGGCCTGCGTGGCCCCGTAGTGGAGCAGCCGGCCGCGGGGAAGAAACGCCAAAGAGCAAACTCAAAACGCCAAGGAAACAGAAAAGGGCAAAGGACAATCTTCAACGGTGACGGGCCGACTTCGCGATCGCGCGGCCAGCCCGCCTCGGAAACGCTTCTCCCCGGGGCCGTTTTTGGCGTTTGGTGCTTGGCGTTTCCTTGCGGTTTGAGAGTTGCTCCTTGGCTTTTCAGTTCTCTACTGGATCCTCTTCGCCGCCTCCTCCCCCTTCCCCAACGGCGTCAATTTCGGCACGCCGCGGTCGGGCTCCAGCTCCCAGACTTCCCTGTCGCCGAACGCTTCCAGCAACCTCCGGTCGTCGGCCGGTTCCATCGAGCGGGCCCAGATGATGCGCTGGGAAGGAATGTCGGCGGAGTTGTAGACCCACTCGAAATTGATGTTGTGAAGCGGGGCGTATTTCACGAGGACGAGGTGGTTGCCTGGGTGGTTTTCGATGTCGTGGGTGATGGCGACGCGCTGGTCGGCCCAGGCGGGGCGCGAGCGGGACGGGAGGATAAGGCCGCCGAACATGAGGAAGACGGGGCTGGCGAGGAGGCCGGCGGCGGCCATGGCGAGGCCGGCGCGGCGGCGCGGGGCGGCGACGCAGGCGAGGCGCCGGGCGGCGGCGGTCGTGGCGAGGAAGAACGCGGCCGCGGCGGGGGCGAGGTAGTGCGGCTGCGTCCACGCCGTGCAGAGCGTCCCGATGAGCGCGAAGCCGACGACGAGCGCGAGCCGTCGCCAGCGCGGGGACCGGTAAACCATGAAGAAACCCGGCACCAGCGCCATGTAGGCGCCCGGGAAATAATTCCACAGCAGCAGCATCTTGAACGCCGCCACCGCTGCGAAACCCTTCAGCGTCCGCTGTTTCGCCCAGATCGCCCGGCTCCAGCCGCCGTGGTAAGCAGTGATCTGGGCGTGAGGGCTCCAGCGGGCCGGGGGGGCGTCCTGGAAGATGAAAATGGGCGCGGCGGCGTACTGCTGTTCGTAGAGGACGTAGGGCAGAAGGGTCGCCTGGCCAGTGACGGCGACGTTGAGACGGGCGAGGGCGGCGACGGTGAGGAGCAGGAGGGCGCCGGCGGGGGCGACGACGCGGAAGAGGAATTGCCGGCGGCCAGGGGCGTCGTTGAGGAAGCGCGCGATGAGGCCGGCGGCGACGGGAAGACACGCGACAGCGCCTTCCCACGGCCGTGTGGCGATGAGGATCGAGAGGCCGGCGCCGAGCGCGAGAGCCGCGGGGACGGCCACGCGCCGGTCGAGCCGGCGCCACGCGCCGATCACGAGGGCGCCGCCGAGCATGGCGACACCGCCGCCCCAGAAGGACTGGGTCCACGTGAACGGCTTGAAGATGTGGAACGCGGGGTGCATGGCGGCCATGAGGCCGGCCGCGAGTCCCCAGCGCGGGCCGAGCCAGCCGCGCGCGGCCCAGGCGACCGCCGCGCACGCCGCCGCGAACGCGAGCCAGACGCCCACGATCGGAGCCCCGAACAGCACCTGCCCGATCGCGAGCGACACCGACTGCGCCGGCGGATACTTCGCCGCGTACGTCGGCTGCATCAGCACATGAAATGTCTCGAAATGGCTCCACTCCGGCGGCGGCGGATTCGCGAGCCGGCCGTGCGCCAGCGTGTCCGCCCCCAGCAAATACGCAAACTCGTCGTGGATGTACGGCACCACCGCATGCCGGGCCGTGAGCGCTCCGGAAATCAGCAACGCCACGAGCGCGGCCACCAGCGGCGCCCCCCACGCCGGCCGCGACACCGCGTGCGCCAGGCTCCGCAGCCAGCACGTCTTCGGCCGGAGAATCCCGACCATCAGCACCATCGCCGGCACCAACCCCAGGATCGCCAGCGCCCACGACAGCACCGCCCGCGACGCCGGCCCTTCGGCCCCCGTGAAAACTTCCTGCGATTCCCAGAGGCCGCCCGTCATCGATCCACCCTCTCGAACCACCCCGTGTGGATCAGCCGCAGGTCGCCCTTCGCCACCGCCTCCGCCACCGCCGCCCGCGTCTCCGCCGGCGGATCCCACCTCACCAGCTCCGGCGGCGGATAAAGGAGCAGCCGGCAATCGTTTTTCCGCATGGTTTCGATGAGTGAAGCGGCGTCTCGCGGGGCGGCAAAAACGAGGCGTCGCCGGTAGTCGCCGCGAGCGAGCGTCGCGACCGGCCAGCCGGCGGTGAGGCAGAGAAGCGGCTCTTCACCGTCGTAGCTGTCCTGCCACCGGATGAATTCATCGGCGCCGCCCGGCGCGCCCACGAGTTTGACGAGCACGAGGTACCGCGCATCGCGGTGCCTCCACGGTAGGCCCAGGAAGGCTTCCAGCGTCGGGGTGTCGCGGATGACGGGCGGGACCGAGGTCCGGACAAGGTCCGCGCCCGCGGCGTAGATCACGAGCACGACGGCAATCCAGGCGCGCGGCAACCGGGGCACGACGGAGCCGAGCGCCGCGGCGGGAAGCGCAGCCGCCCAGAGGATGAAACGCGCATTGAAATCGTCGTGCTCGACCACGAGCAGTGTCATCACGATCCCGCCGGCGAACACCGCCGCGGGAATCCGCCACGCCGGCTCCCGGACGAGCAGCCAGATCAGCGCCAGCGGCCCCGCCAGCGCCAGCGCGATCCCCCACCCCGTCCGCTGGTGCGACGTCGGGTTGATGTTCGAATCGAACTGCATGTACCGCGCGCCGAAAATCTCCCCCACGTTCGCCGCCAGCTTCCGCACTGACGGCCCCCCCGACATGTTCACAGGCATCGGGCCGATTTTCTGCGAGGAGCCGGACACGCCGGGCACCACGGGGAAGAACGGATTTCCGAAATCGCGGGTGTTGAGGGCGTACCACCAGGTGCCGCACAGCAGCGCCGCGCCGAGCAGGATCCCCACGAGGGGCCGGCTGAGGGAAGCGGGCGCTTCCGCCGGGTCGCGCCGTTTCCAGGCGACGACCGCGAGAACGGCGAGCGCGGGGAGCACGAACAGCACGGTGGGTTTAATGCCGGCGCCGAGAGCCATTGCGAGCCCCGCGTGGAACAGCCCCGTCCTGACATTCACCGGCTTCACGAGCGCCGCGACCGCCGCGAGGATGAGCGCCCCGGCGGCGATATCGTTCATGGCGGAAGAGGCCTGCACGAGGACGATCGGCGCGCAGAGCCAGAGGAGCCCGGCGAGCGCGGCGCCGCCGCGAGTCGCACCCAGTTTCCGGGCCAGCACCGCCGTCGCCGCGCCCCCCGCGAATGCCATTTCGATCGCCGCGCCTTCGATCAGCACGTCGTTCCGAAGAATCACGACCCACCACGCCTGGAGGAGTTGCATCCCCGCCGGGAAATACCCCCGCGTGTCCAGCATCGCGGGGCGCGTCACCGTCCCCGACTGAACCCACGCCACCAGACGGGGCAAGTGGTACGCGTGCTCGTCCACGGTGTACGGCACGAACAGCCACGCGTTCGCGGCGTGCCGCACGACGAGGAAGACCGCGAGCACCACGAGCACCGCCGCGACGCCGGCCGATTCCGTCCGGATTTCGCGGAAGATAGCCAAGCCCGCCGCGCAGGCTTTCCTGGCCGCGCCGGTCCCACCCAGCGCCAGACCGGCGACTCCCGCCGCCATCCCGGCGACCGACATCCCCGCCGGCGTCAGCACCCCGCACCACCCCAGTCCGAGCGCCAGGACGCTCGCCACCACCCCGTGTATCACCGCTGCCGCGGCGACATCCCCGCCCCGGGTCCCCGTGGGCAGGCGGCGCTGAAGCGCGATCGCCAGCAGCCAGAGGCCCGAATGCGCAAGGGCGAGGAGGGCGAATGCCACGGCGCGATTGTGCCACGGTCGGCCCCGCGGGCAAACATCCTCGGCGAACCGGCGGTTACTCTTCCACTTCGCGCAGGGCCAGCGGCGGCCCCAGGACTTCCGACAGCACAAAGAGCCGCTTCAGGTCGCGCGCGCCTGGAAGCGGTTTGTCGGCGGCCTCGAACACAGCCAGTTCCGCTTCAGCCGGTGCGGCAATACGGCGAGTATGCCGGGCCGGCACAATCACCGCGTCCTCGCGGTGCTGCTTCTTTTTTTTGCCCTTCTTCGGCGCCTGGACCGTCGCCGGCAGCGCCATCGGGATGCTCGCGCCCCGGGTGCGTTCTGCGGCGAGGCGTTTCTGCTCGCTGATCCAGTCAGCAATCGCCTTGATGATGAGTTCGAGCACGGTCAGCTCCTCATCGCGACGCAGGGGCCGAAGACTTCCCGCCAGACGATTGCTTCGCGCAGTTCAGCCGCAGTCGCCGCCGGAAATCCAGCGGCGGCGGCGAGGGCGACCGGCCCTGTGAGCCCGCGGCTCCTGCCGCGCGATGACATCGATCCGGACTCGGCTGCCACCGAGGGCTCGGAGACCATCGACGTATGGGCTTCCGATTCCTGGCGCGCTTCCGACCCGCTCGACGTCGCCGGGGCCGCGGCGAAGACGGGAAGAGCCATGGGGACGTCCGCCGCGGAGCTTGCGGGCGAAGAGACCTCGTAGGAATCGGAGAACACGGGACGGACCTCGGCGGAGGCCTTCGACCCATGGACAACGGCGCCGCCACGCGATTTCGCTGCACGGTGGCGCGCCTCGAGGATCGCTTCGTCCACGCGCCTGAGCTGTTCGAGCGTTTCTTTCGCTTCGCGCGCCTTCTCGGCCTTTCTCGCCTTCGACACGAACGCAGCAACGCCCAGCGCGATGATCGCGAAGACCACCTGGCCGATGAAACCGCTGGAATCCGCTGCCATGGGAAATTCTCCTGCGCTGCCGGGCCGGGGAAGGGGGCGCTGGCCCCCTTCCCCTGGTCAGGCGCGATTTAGCTCTTGCCCGGCTGCTGGCCTGCGATGCCTTTGCGCATGTCGGTGTCGGCCTGGACGTTCTTCATCTTGTAGTAATCCATCACGCTGATGTTGCCCGACTTGAACGCTGCGGCGATGGCGAGCGGGATCTCGGCCTCGGCCTTGATGACCTCCGCGCGGTTTTCCATCGCCTTCGCCTGCATTTCCTGCTCGGTCGCGACGGCCATGGCGCGGCGCTTCTCGGCTTCGGCCTGGGCGACCTTCTTGTCGGCTTCGGCCTGGTCGGTCCGCAGCTTGGCGCCGATGTTGTCGCCGACGTCGATGTCCGCGATGTCGATGGAGAGGATCTCGAACGCGGTGCCCGCGTCGAGGCCCTTCTCAAGGACCTTCTTGGAAATCTGGTCGGGGTTCTCCAGCACCTTGTGGTGGTCGTCCGCGGAGCCGACCGACGTCACGATGCCTTCGCCGACGCGGGCGATGATCGTTTCCTCCGTCGCGCCGCCGATGAGGCGGTCGAGGTTGGTGCGGACGGTGATGCGCGCCTTCACCTTGAGCTCGATGCCGTTCTTGGCGACGGCGCTGATCGTGTCGCGGCCCTTGCGGGGGTCGGGGCAGTCGATGACCTTGGGCTGCACGGAAGTATGCACGGCGTCGAGGACGTCGCGCCCGGCGAGGTCGATGGCGGTCGCCCGGTCCCACGT
>JAIOPR010000300.1 GCA_021413805.1 Planctomycetota bacterium | reverse complement strand
ACACAATATACCTACACTACGAACTAAAGATAACCGGATTTTACGTAGTCCCGGGCTCTGTCGACCCCCAAAAAAAGACCCGGCGCTTTGCAGCGCCGGGCCCGGAAACTCCTGTTGTCTGCTATTCCGCGGTCGTCGGGTCGATCATCCGCTTCACGTCCGAAATGCGGTTCGCGGGAAATCCGCCCTTCTCCGCGTGCGCCTTCACCGTCGCCGCGTCGGGCGCGATGTAAACGCAATAGATCTTGTCCGCCGTCACGAAGCTCTCGAGCCACTGGACCTGAGGACCCATCGACTTGAGGACGCCGCACGACTTCTGGGCGATTCCTTTCAACTCGGCCGCCGACAATTTCCCCGCCCCGGGGATTTCTCTCTCGATGATGAATTTCGGCATGGGTCCTCCTTGCGGAAGGTTATTTCAGCTTCGCCACCGCCGCCTTGATTGCGGCCATGTCCGGCTTCACCTTCGCGTCGTCGCTCGACCACGAATAGGCAACGTTCCCGTCCTTGCCGATCACGAACGCGCTGCGCTTCGACACGCCCTTCCAGGGCCCCAGCGTTTCGTAGAGGACGTCGTAGGACTTGGAGATGTTCTTGTTGAAGTCGGTGAGGAGATCGAACGGGAACTTTTCCTTCTCGCGCCAGCCCCAGAGGGCGTGCGGGCTGTCCACGCTGATCCCGTACGTCACGGCGCCGGGGACGCTGTAGTCCTTCCAGCCGTCGCGCAGGCCGCAGAGTTCGTCGCTGCAGATCGGCGAGAACGCGAAGGGGAAGAACAGGAGGACGACGTTGTCCTTGCCCTTGTGGGAAGAGATCGTGAAGTCCTGCTTGGCGGTGTTCTTGGTGGTGAAATCAGGGGCTGAAGTGCCGACGGCGATGGCCATGGGGATCTCCTTGTAAAGCGGTTGCTTTAGGAAGTTTCGAAGGGGCGAATCATAGGAGCGGGAGGGAATCGGGTCAACGTTGCATGGAGCGAGGGTGTCAGCGCGTGGAGAGATCGGTGGTGCGCGCCCCGGCCGTGCCGTTTGCCGTTCCTCTCCACTATCCACTGCCGTTCCGCGTATCATCGAACCCGATGACCGATCCCGATCTCGTAGCGGCAGGCGACATCCTGTGCGAGAAACTCGCCCGCTCGCACTATGAGAACTTCACCGTCGGCTCATGGTTCCTGCCGAAGGACATGCGCCGCGACTTCCTGGCGGTCTACGCGTTCTGCCGCACGACCGATGACATCGGGGACGAATCCGAGGGCGACCGGCTCAAGGCGCTCGACGCCTGGGAGCGCTCCGTCCGGAACTGCTGGGGAGGTGAAGTGACTGAGCCGATGCTCGCGGCTCTCGCCCGCACGGTTTCCGAGCGCGAGTTGCGACAGGAGCCCTTCCTCCATCTCATCGAAGCCAACCGCATGGACCAGCGGCAATCGCGCTGGGAAACGTGGGACGCGCTTCGGCATTACTGCGCGTACTCGGCAAACCCCGTCGGGCACATGGTGCTCGGGCTTTTCGGGGCGGACGACGCCGAGCGCGGGAAGCTGTCGGACTCGATCTGCACGGGGTTGCAGCTGGCGAACCACTGGCAGGACGTGGGGCGCGACGCGGCGGAGAAGGGGCGGATCTACCTGCCGCTGGAGGATTTGAAGCGCTTCGAGGTCGCGGAAGCGGACATCGTCGCGCGCCGCCCTTCGCCGGCCTTCACGGAGATGATGAAATTCCAGGTCGCCCGCGCGCGAAAGCTCTTCGATGAGGGCGAGCCGCTCGTGAACCTCGTGGACGGAACCCTCAAGCGCGACATCAAGCTCTTCCTCGGCGGCGGCCGCGCGATCCTGGACGCGATCGAGAAGCAGGGGTTCGATTCGCTGACGACCCGGCTACGGGTGTCGAAAAGCACGAAAGTGTGGCTGGCGATGAAGGCGCTGGTGGGGTAATTCAGGCTGTCTCGCGGGCCCGTTTGATTTAACCTTTGGGTTGCCGCAGATGCCGAACAACCCCATCGCCCCGGATTCTCCGCCCGCGACCTCGCCGCGCGCTTCCGTCAAGGCGCCGACGGTGGAAGAGGCGTACGCGTTCTGCGAGGAGCTGACGAGCCGGACGGCGCGGAATTTTTACTACCCGATCCGCGGGCTCACGAAGGAGCGGCGCCGGGCGATGTGCGCGGTGTATGCGTTTTCGCGAGGGGCGGACGACATCGCCGATGAGCCGGGGGTTCTTGACCGCGCCGGGTCGTTCGCCGCGTACCGCCGCGGGCTGGCCGGGGCGTTTTCGGGCGCGCCCGAGGGCGAGGTGTTCGTGGCGCTCGCGGATGCGGCGAAGCGGTTTCATCTCTCGAAGGAGCACCTGGCCGAGATCATCAACGGCGCGGAGCAGGACCTCAAGGTCACGCGGTACGCCTCGTTCGCGGACCTCCGCGGTTACTGCTACAAGGTCGCGAGCGCCGTCGGGCTCGTCTGCGTCGAGATCTTCGGGTACACCGATGCCGCCGCCCGCGGTTACGCCGAGACCCTCGGCATCGCGATGCAGCTCACGAACATCCTGCGCGACATCGGCGAGGATGCCCAGCGCGGGCGGATCTACCTGCCGGCCGAAGAGCTGGCGCGCTTCGGCGTCCGCGAGGAGGACCTTCTCGCGGGGCGCGTCCTGCCCTCGTTCGTCGAACTCATGAAATTCCAGGTCGCGCGCGCCCGGGAGAACTTCGCCAATTCGGAAGGGCTCTTTGCCCTGCTCGATCGCAAGGCGCGCTTCTGCCCCCTTGCCATCCGCGGGTTGTACGAGGGGATCCTCAACCGGATCGAGGGGCGCGGGTACGACGTATTTTCGAAGCGCGTCTCGCTGTCTGCGCCGGCGAAAGTGCTGTGCGTGATGCGGGCGTGGTTCCGGGCCTGGTTCTATTGATGGCCAGGACCGCGGTTGTCGCCGGCGGCGGGCTTGCGGGAATCGCTGCGGCGATGGACCTGGCCGACGCCGGCTGGAAAGTGACGCTGCTCGAGAGTAAGAAGCACCTGGGCGGCATGGTGTCGTCGTTCCCGGACCCCGCCGGCGGCCCCGATCTCGACAACGGCGAGCACATCGCCATCGAGGCCTGCACCGAGTTGCTTGGGCTGTTCCAGAAACTGGACTGCCTGGGTTCCCTGAAGCGGCAGCCGCGGCTGCGCCTGCCGTTCGTGGGGCCGGACGGACGCGTCGCGGAACTCACGGAGTCGGCGTGGTCGTTCCTCACGTTCCCGTTTCTCTCACTCGGGGACCGATGGCGGGTGGCGCGCGCAATCCGGCGCATCGGGAAAATGACCGACGCCGAAATTGCGCCGCTCGATAATTTCTCCGCCGCGGACTGGCTCGAGGACATCGGCCAGACCCCGGAGTCGATCGCGCGTTTCTGGGAGTACTTCATTTCCCCCGCGCTCAATGAGCCCGCGAACCGGGCTTCCGCCTCCCTCGCCGCCCGCGTTCTCCGAGATGCGATGGGGCTCGGCCCGAAATTCTCGCGCTTCTGCTTCTTCCGTGCGCCCCTGGGAAACGTCTTCGCCAACGGGGCGGCCGGATACCTTGCGAACAAGGGCGGGGAAGTGAAAACGCTGGCGTCGGTGACGAAAGTGAAGCCCGGGAAAAACTCGGTGACCCTGGAATTGGCGGGCGGGGAAGCGCTGACGGCGGACGTGTGCGTTCTGGCTCTTCCCCATGCAGACCTGGCGGAAGTGTTCCCGGAATCGGCGCCGCCGCTGGAGCACTCGCCGATCCTGAACGCGCACCTCTGGTACGACCGGCCGGTGACGGATCTCGAGGTGTTCGCGATGCTCGACTGCCGGGTGCACTGGGTGTTCAACCGCTCGGTGATCGCCGGTCTCCCGGGCCCGGGGCAGCAGCTGTCCTGCTCGATCAGCGCCGCCCGGGACTGGGCGCACCACCCGAGCGAGGAAATCGCGGCGGCGTGCGACGTCGAGCTGAAGCGGCGGTTCAAGGGAGACGCGCGGCTCGTGCGCTTCGTGGTGTCGCGCGAGCACCGGGCGACCTTCAGCGCCCGCCCCGGGACGGCGCCGATGCGGCCCGGCGCGAGGACGAGGCACCGCGGGCTGTACCTGGCCGGCGCGTGGACGGATACCGGGTATCCCGCGACGATGGAAGGGGCGGTGAGGAGTGGAAGAGCGGCGGCGAGGGAGGCGGGGATTGAAGGGCGTTAGGGGGTCGTGCCCGGACGGGCTTTGGAAACGCCAAGGAACCAAATTCCAAACTCCAAGGAAACGCCAAAGGCCAAAGGGATAAAGTTCAACCGTGCGATCAGCGGCCTTTCTTGGCGTTTGGAGTTTGGCGTTTCCTTGGAACTTGAGAGTTGCCCCTTGGCGTTTGCCGTTCTCCCTACTCCCCCCTCAACCCCAATTTCTTCTCAATCGCCCTCACCCGCTTCAATAGCTCCGGCAGCTTCCGGCTCGCCGCCCACACTTTTTCGCGCTCGAGGCGCGGGATGGCGGGGGAGCCGAAGACCATCTGGCCGTCGGGGACGTCGGAAGGGACGCCGCTCTGGGGGAGGACGACCGCGCGGGCGCCGATCCGGATGTGCCCGTGGTACCCGGTCTGGCCGAGGAGAATGGCGTGGTCGCCGACCTCGACGGAGCCGGAAAGGCCGGCCTGGGAAGCGATGATGACGTGTTTCCCGATGCGGCAGTTGTGGGCGATATGGACGAGGTTGTCGATTTTCGTGCCGTCGCCGATCGTGGTGGACCCGAGGCTGGCGCGGTCGATGGCGGTGCTGGCGCCGATTTCGACGTCGTCGCCGACGACGACATTCCCGACCTGCGGGAATTTGCGGTGCCGGCCGTCCTTGTCCTGCGCGAATCCGAACCCGTCCGAACCGATCACGACGCTCGCGTGAAGCAAGCATCGGGCGCCGATGACGCAGTCCCGGTAGATGGAGACGTTCGCGGAAACCACGGTGTCCGGTCCGACGACACTCCGGGCGCCAAGGACGCTTCCCGCCCCGATCACCGCCCGCTCGCCGACTTCCGCGCCGGTCTCTATGACCACGAACGGCCCGACGGAAGCGGTCTTTGCCACTCGGGCATCGCGCGCGACGACGGCGGAAGCATGGATCCCCGGGACGGGTTTCTCGACCGGGCGCAGTTTTTCGACGAGGCAGGCGAACGAGAACTTGGCGTCGTCCACCCGGAGCAGCGTCTTTGCCGTGCTGGACAGCGTGCGCGGCACCACGACAACCGCGCACGGCCCGCTCTCCGCCGCCCCGAGCCATTTCGCGTCGAGCGCAAACACCGCGTCGCCGGGTTTCGCCGTATCGATGGCGCCAATGTCGCGCACTTCGACCTCAGGATCCCCGGTCAGGTCGGCCTGCAGGAAGGCGGCGAGCTCGCGGGCTGTGGGCATGGCGGCGGAGTGTAGGGCCGGCCCGCGGTGCTGTCAGTAATTCAGGCTCCCCGGCGGGGGCCAATGCCTCTTTTAACTATTTTCATGGATTTGCTTTTTGTTTTTCCTCAGTCGTCCCCTCTTCCGCTACCTTATCGGCCGATGCACGACTCAGAAGTCATCCAGATCGCCGTCCAGGAAGGCCTCCTCTCGCCCGGCGAGGTGGACCGCGTCCGCCGCGAGATCACTTCCCACGGCGCCAACGACCTCATGCCGGCCCTGCTCGGCGCGGGGCTGTTGCGCAACACGGACATCGACCGCATCCGGCGCGACCGCGGCTCAACCGCGACCCGCATTCCCGGCGAACTGGTGGCCACGACGCATACCCGGCTGATCCCGGACGAAGTGCGCGACGCCACGAGCGATCCGCGAAGCGCCTTCGGCCGGTACACGCTTCTCGAGAAAATCGGCTCGGGCGGCATGGGCACGATCTGGAAGGCGTGGGACAACACGCTCGGCCGATGGGCCGCGATCAAGATGCTCCACGAGGAACACGCGGTGCACGACGATCACCGGGAGAGGTTTCTCCGTGAAGCGCGTGCCGCGGCGCGCCTGGCTCACCCGAATATCGTCCAGGTGTACGAAGTCGGCGTGCAGGCGAACGTCGTTTTCATCGCGCTCGAGTTCGTCCCGGGCGAAACGCTCCGGATGCGCATCGCCCACCGCGCGACCGGCCCCGAAATGCGCCGCCGGATCGACCTGGTGCGGCAGTCGGCGGAGGGGCTCGGTTCCGCGCACGCTTCCGGGATCACCCATCGCGACATGAAGCCGGAGAACGTGCTGGTGGTGCCGACGCCGAAGGGCGGGCAGGCGAAGGTGGTGGACTTCGGGCTTGCGGTGGACAAGACCGCGGTGACGCGGTTGACCGTGGCGGGCGACGTGTTCGGGACGCCGGCGTACATGGCGCCCGAGCAGGCGCTGGGTCTGCAGGAAATTGTCGGCCCGCCGGCGGACGTTTTCGCCTGCGGGTGCATTCTGTACGAGATCGTGACAGGGAAGCTCCCGTTCGAAGCCGACCAGGCTGCCGCGAGCGTCTACAACACGATCCACTCTGACCCGCCGCCGCTTCGCAAACTCGCGCCCAAGGTCCACCCCGACCTCGAAACGATTGTCTCGAAATGCCTGGAGAAGGAACCGCAGCGCCGTTACGCGGACGCCAAGGAACTGGCCGACGACCTCGGGCGGTACATGTCCGGCGAACCGATCAGCGCCCGGCCCATCGGTTTCCTCGGCCGCTGGAAACGCCGCGTGCGCCGCAACCCGGCGCTCGCCGCCGCCCTCGCCGCTGCCGTCCTCCTGCCCGCCGCGCTTCTCGGGATCTTTGCCTGGGAAGCCCGCATCCGGTCCGACAACATCGAGCGAAGCCTTGAACAGGCGGCGCAGCTGGAAGAACAGGCGGCCCTGAAACCGTCGCTCTACCAGAAGGTGCAGGCGCTTTACGAATCGGTCCTGCGCGACGACGAAAACAACGAGCGCGCCATCGCCGGCCTGTCCCGCTCCGTCCGGGCCGTCCAGTCCGCCGACGAACACGAAGTCTCAACCACCTCGTCCGCCGTGGCCGTCATCGGAATGAAACAGGCGGCGGAAGCGAAGGCCGCGATGCGGACGGCGGGGCGGCTCGGGGAAGCGGCCGCCCGGTGCGACGCGCTGGTGGAAGGGTTCCCCGAAATGGAGCTCGCGTGGCTGACCCGCGCGGAGCTGCGGCGCCGCCTGGGACTGGCGGGAGCCGCGATTGCGGATCTCGATACGGCCCGCGACCGCTGGGTCGAGGGCCCCGTTTCCCGGCATCTCCGGATCATGTGCCTGCTCGACCTGGGACGAACCGAATCGGCCGCTGCTCTCGTCAATTCGACCCCTGCCGACCCTGAGGGAGCCATCGAGCTCGCCGCGGTCCGCCTCGCCCAGGGCCGGCGCGACGAGGCCCGGGGCGCCCTGGCCAAGGTCCCGGCGCCCACCGCCGAGTCCCGCTGGGTCGAAGGATGCCTGAACGCGCGCTCCGGGGGATGGAGTTCAGGGCGCTCGGATTTCGAAGCGGCGCTTCGGCTCGACCCCGGTTTCACGCCTGCGAGCCTCGCCCTCGTCCTCGCGGTCCGCGAAGACGGAGGCCTCGCCCTGGGACTGAAGGCCGCGCGGGACCTCGCCGAGGACATTCCCGCCCACGCCATTGCGCGCCTCATTCACGCCCAGCTTCTCAGCGAGGCCGGCGACTTCACGCGCGCCGCCAGGGAAGCGTCGCGGGCAGCTCGACTGCTGCCGCTTCAGCCCCTCAAGTCCCTCAGCGGCAACCTCCGCCTGGCGGCCGGGGACGGCGGGGGCGTCGCGGAGCTGATGGAGTCGGGGCAGCCCTGACGGAGGTGCGCCGCGCGTTCCGTGCGGCTCGCTGGACTTCCTCGCTCCCTCTGGTAGATTCGGGAGCGTAAGGGGACAACTAGGATCGACGACGATGATCGACTTTCATGTGACGGACGAGCAGAAGGAAATCCGCGACCTCGCCCACAAGTTCGCGGAGACCGAGATCAAGCCGATCGCCGCCAAGCTCGACGAGACCCACGAATTTCCCCACCAGATTTTTGCCAAGGCCCTCGAAATCGGCCTCCTGAACGTCAACGTCCCGGCGGAGTACGGCGGGAACGGGCTGGGCCTGATCGAAGAGATCCTCATCAACGAGGAACTCGGCTGGGCATGCAGCGGCGTCGGCGCGGCAATGGAAGTCAACAACCTCTCGAACTGGCCGATCATCCTGGCCGGGTCGGCGGAACTGAAACAGCGGTACCTTCCCAAGCTCGCGGCTGAGGGTTGGAAAGGCGCCTACGCGCTGACGGAGCCGGAAGCGGGCAGCGATGTCGCGGGCATCCAGACGACGGCGGTCCGCGACGGCGACCACTACATCATCAACGGCTCCAAGCAGTTCATCACCAACGGCTCCGTGGCGAATTTCTACGACGTCTTCGCGTATACCGACAAGGCGGCGCGCTACAACGGAATGTCCTGCTTCGTCGTCGATCGCGAGCTCAAGGGCGTCCGGGTCGGGAAGCGCGAGGACAAGATGGGCCAGCGCGCCAGCGACACCGTCTCGATGCACTTCGAGGACGTCCGCGTCCCCAAGGCCAACCTGCTCGGCCGCGAGGGCGACGGGTTCAAGATCGCCATGCAGGTCTTCGACCGTTCCCGTCCCGCCATCTCCGCCATCGCTGTCGGCGTCGCCCGCCGCGCCATGGAGGAATCGATCAGGTACGCCTCCGAGCGCAAGGCCTTCGGCAAACCCCTCTTCGAGCAGCAGGGCGTCTCCTTCATGATCGCCGACATGGCCATCAACATCGACGCCGCCCGCCTCCTCGTCTGGAACGCCGCTTCACGCGTCGAGCACGGCGAGCGAAGCGCCAAGGAAGCGGCCTTCGCCAAGGCTTTCGCGGCCGACATGTGCATGAAAGTCACGACCGACGCGGTCCAGGTTTTCGGCGGCTACGGCTATTCCCGCGAATACCCGGTCGAGAAGCTCATGCGCGACGCCAAAGTCTTCCAGATCTACGAAGGCACCAGCCAGATCCAGCGTGTCATCATCGCCAGGGAACTGTTCAAGAAGTAACGGGAAACCCGGGAGACCGCCGATGTTCGTCGCCATGAATGTCTTCACCGCCGAGGACGACGCTTCCGCGGCAACGCTTGAAGCGATGTTCCTGAAGCGCTCCGGCCTGGTGGACCAGCAGCCGGGGTTCCTGTCGTTTGCGCTGCTGAAATGCCAGGAGAACCCGCGGCGGGTGATCTCGATGTCACACTGGCGCTCGAAGGAGGACTTCGAAGCGTGGACGAAGTCGCAGGCGTTCGAAAAGGGGCACCAGCGGGCCAAGGATTCCGGGAAGCCCTCGCCGCACGGCGCGATGAAGATGACCAACGCCCTCGAGACCTACGAGGTCCTCAGTTCCTCGACAAAGGCCTGAGAAATTTCCGCGCCGGCTTCGGTAGAATCCCGGGATCGGCATCGGAGGAGCACCCATCTTCACCGAACTGTTCTGGGTCGTCGCGCTGACGGTGCTATTCGAATCGGTCACCTGCGCGTTCCGCTGGGGGTTCGACCTCCAGTCAACGCGCGACACGGCCTTTATCGCGCCGCTGACCTTCGGGGTGCGCGTTCACCATGGCTACGTCGGCGCGCTCTGCTCCCTCGGCTCGGTCCCGGTACACGGTCCCCTCGCGGCCTGGGCGCTTCGCATCGGGCTCGCACTTCTCGTCTCCGACGTCGTCCACCACTTCGTCGTCCTCCGCTGGACGACCGGCGACCCTCAATTCGACCTCACCTACCCGCGGCTCGTCATGATCGAGGCGGAGCGGGAAGCGCAGGAAGCGCGGGGATAGCGCTTCACCGCATTTCGTTCAGGTAAGCGCGGTAGAGCTCCGGGTCCTCGTAGCCGCAGGCGTCGCAGACCACGCCCACCGGATTCGCGCTGTCCGGTCGCCGAAGCGCGGGTTTTCCGCAGCGCGGGCATTTGGTGTCGCCCCAGGATGGGTAGAGCGTGCAGACGAGGATGTACGCGAACGGGATGAGCATCGCGGCGACGCAGAGCACGCCGCCGATCGCGCTCGACCATTTCACAGCCACCCAGACGACCCCGCCGGCCACGGCGATCCAGGTGAAGACCATGAGGAGGCCGCGGAGGTAGGTGCGCACTGCCGGATTCTACGGCCGGGGCTTCGGGGCGTCACTCATGCCCAGGTTTCCGATTTCGCGGCTGTTGCAGGTGAGCCAGAAGAGGACGTTCTTTCCGCGAAACCCGGGGGCGAGAGCCTTTAATCCCGCGAGCGCCTTGGCCGTGTAAGTGCTCTCGGCCTTGAGGCCCTCGAGTTCGGCCAGTTCGCGGGGGGCATCCTCGCCCGTCGTCGTGGGGATGCCGTA
>JAIOPR010000307.1 GCA_021413805.1 Planctomycetota bacterium | reverse complement strand
GGAACTTCAGGTCACCGTCGCCAACGGGATCGGCATCGATGCGGAAGCGCTGACGAAAATAAAGGCCGTGCCCGGCGCCATCGCCGCCCCCGTCATCCAGCGCTCCATCACCTTCACCGACCTCCCCGACCCGCAAGTCCTCGTCCTCGGCGTCGATTTCGGCGAGGACTCCCCACTTCGCATGTATTCGTTCGAAGGGCAGCCGAAGGACGCGAAGGAGTTCATCGCGGCGGCGTTCGTGCCCAACGCGATCGTGCTGACAAAGCGCTTTGCGGAGCGCAACGGCGTGAAGAAAGGCGCGAAGCTGAAGGCGGCGACGCCGCGCGGCCTCGCAACGCTGCTCGTGACGGGCCTGATGGAAGACGAGGGCCCCGCGAAGGCGATGGGCGGCAATATCGCGGTGATGTCGATTTCGGCGGCGCAGATGCTGTTCGGCATCAAGGGCCGCTTCGACAGGATCGAGCTCGCGCCGGACGGGATCACGACGGCGGAGCTGGAGCAGCGCGTTTCGAGCGTCCTTGGAATCGGGTATGCGGTGCAGCACCTGTCGAAAAAGAACACCTCGGTCGAGATCGCGCTCGCGCGCCTCCGCTCGATGGTCGTCATCTCGGCGATCGCGCTCGTCGTCGGGCTCTTCATCATCTACAACTCCGTTTCGATCTCCGTCGTCGAGCGGGTGCGCGACATCGGGATCCTGCGGTCGCTCGGCGCGACGCGCCTCTCGATCCTCGCGACCGTCATCATCGAGTGGTCGCTCGTCGGCGCGCTCGGCAGCTCCGTGGGCGTGGCGGGCGGATGGGGGCTGTCCCGCATCCTCGTGAGCCGCGCTTCACAGGGCGTGAACATGTTCATGTTCGCGGTGAAGGTCGAGGACGTGGTTTTCTCGTGGCACGGCGCGCTGATCGCGGTGGCGGCGGGGACGCTGACGGCGGCGTGCGCGGCGTTTTTCCCCGGAATCTCGGCGATGTCGATCACGCCGATCGGGCTGCTGCGGCAGGGGACGTACCAGTACCGGCAGATGTCGAAGTTCCGCGCGGCGTTCGCGGCGGGAGTGCTCCTGCTCGCGGCGGGGTCGGCGACGCTGCTGTTCGGGAGTCACTCGCTGCACCCGTACGTGCTCCTCGGCATCACCACCGTCGAGTTCTTCGCCATCGCGCTCTGCGGCCCCCAGCTCACCGTCTGGTTCGCCCGCCTCGCCCGGCCGCTTCTGTGGCGCGTCTTCCGCATCGAAGGCTCCCTCGCCGCCGACAACCTCGCGAAATTTCCGCAGCGCACAGGGCTTACCGTCGCGGCCTTCGGCGGCGCCATCGCGATCCTCGTGGCGTCCGCTTCGCTCGTCGAATCCTTCCGCGGCGCCACCGAACGCTGGATGGAAATCTCGTTCCCGTTCGACCTCACCGTCAATTCCTCGAACCTCAACACGTCGTTCTACGGGACCTCCGCGTACGGCGAAGACGTCCTCGAGAAGATCCGCAAGGTGGACGGCGTCGAGGCCGCATACGGCGTCCGCGCCGTCGCCGTCCCGTACGGAACCCTCGACATCATGGTCTTCGCCGTGGACCTCCCCGAGTTCTTCGCCATGCACCGCGCCCGCGGCACCCAGGGCGGCCCCCTCGACTTCGACAAACCCGACATCCGCGCGGCCATGGCTTCCGGTGAAGGCGTCGTCATCTCCCAGAACTTCGCCGAGCTCGACGATCTGGAGGTGGGCGACGACATCTACCTCCCCACCCCGGAAGGCCACCGCAAGTTCAAGGTCCTCGCCGCCGTCGAGGACTATTCCTGGCCCCTCGGCACCGTCATGACCGACCGCAACGCCTACAAGCGCATCTGGGGCGACGCCCAGCTCAGCTACACCGATATCCGCCTCGTCCCGGGCACCGACCCCATCGCCGCCCGCGCCCGCCTCGCCGACGCCGTCAAGGACCTCACCAGCGTCTTCGTCTACTCAGTCCCCCAGCTCCAGGCCGTGGGCCGAAGCGCCTTCAACCAGGTCATCACCCTCACCCGCGTCCAGGTCCTCTTAGCCCTCATCATCGGCTTCCTCGGCATCGTCAACACCCTCCTCATCTCGGTGCTGCTCCGCACCCGCGAAATCGGCCTCCTCCGCGCCATCGGCGCCACCCGCTCCCAGATCCGCCGCGGCGTCATCGTCGAATCCGTCATCATCGCCGTCTCGGGAAGCGCCCTCGGCATCACCGCCGGTCTCGCCGGTGCCGCGTGGCCGGTTCGACTCTTCGTCATGCGCATGGCCGGGTTCTGGTTTCCGCTTCATATCCCCTGGGCCGACATCGGGCTCGCCGTCGCCGCCGGCGCGGTGCTCGGCGTGGTCGCGAGCCTGGTCCCGGCGCGACGGGCGGCGGGACTGAATGTGCTGGATGCGATCAGTTATGAGTAGGCCCTGACCACGTTTCAAGACCGGTCGGCCAGCGACGCGTGGGGCGGCGTTGAAGTTCCTACTGGCGTGGCTGGCAACTCGAACGGTCGGCCCTGAAACAAAAAAAGGGGGGACGCGGAAACGCGCTGAAACCTCACGGAAACGCGCTGTAAAACAGCGCCGTTTTACCGCGCTTTTCCGCGTGATGTTTCCGCGCGTTTCCGCGTTCGCGAAGCGCCCTTTTTGAAGTTCGCCACCGCTCCCCGCGTTTTCGCCCGATGGAGTTTGCGCGCCGCCGCCCTCGATCGCCGTTGAATTGCGGTCGTCCGCGCGTCTAGAGTGGCCGTCCGTGACGCGCTTTCCCCCCGCAAGCCCCGCAGACTCACCAGGAACGCCCCCCGGGGGCAGTTCCGGGCACCGCGAGGGCGAAAACCGCCCGGTTGCAAACGCGGACGGCCGTCCAGAAGGTCCTGATGCCCGCCACTCAGCTTCCACGGCGCCGCCTGTACGGAAGCGATTACGACGCGCGATTTATGGATTCGCGGCCATGTTTCTCATTTCGTTCATCGGGCTCACATCGTATTCAGCGGTTCGCTGGAACCGGTTTTGCCGCAACCTCGACAGGGATCTTTCCGTTTTCGACTCCCGTTCCAGCGCCGATCACTGGAGGAAAGGAATATCGAGAGGTAGCGGGCGCGGACGGTTCACGGAGAAGATCGACGGCAATGGCTGGGATTCGTACCTGGCGGCATGCAAGGAAATCGATGCGATGCCCAGGGGGGAGACGGAGCTCCTGGAACTCGTTGTTCGAGGGAAAGTGACGGCGGCCGATCTCGAAACCGTCAGCGCGATGGTGAAATCGCGCTGGAAGATCGTCGACCTGCTCGAGCGCGGCGCCGACTGCAACGACGCGACCTATCGCATCAACCCCTCCATGGGCCCCAGCGACGAAGACCATCCCTGGTTGCGGAACATGCGCTACGGGCTGCGGCTCCTGTTTGCCGTGGCGCTTCAGCGAAGGCTCGATGGTGATTTCCAACGGTGCCTCGAGCTATTTCGTGTCCAGGTGCAAATTGGCCTGGACCTCTCGGCGGTCGGTTATTACCTCGATACGCTCGTGGGTGCCTATGCCATCGGAGTGGCAGTCGAAACAGCGAAAGGTTTGGTCCAGGACCCAGGTTGCCCGGAACAAACCGCGCGTGACCTGGACACCATGCTCAACGACACTCATTATTCCTTCCCTCATGACTTTCGCGCCATCGAAGGTTCGCGTCTGTCGTACCTTTTCGAATTGCGACGGGCCGCTGAATCCAGTTGGCTGTCTGCCCTCCCGGTCGATCCGCGCTGTTGGCGGGGCGGCGGATGCGCCCGGCTCGAGATTGTCAGGGCGGGTGCAAATCCCGTCAGGGCCATTACGAGTCAAATATCGCGCGCGTCTGCGGCACCGGAAATCCTGCCCACGACTGACTTCATGGAACTTGAGTATTCAGGGTTCGGGAAGCCCCTTTCCTGGGGAGATTTCGCCACTTCTCACGGCTTCATGCGAATTGAAATGAAGCTGGTGCTGGTCCATGCGGCCGCGAAGATACGCCGGGGTTGGAACAAATATTGGGACCGCCACTGGCCGTCAAATCCATTCACTGGCAGGCAGGTGCAATACGAGGAAAAGGACGGGATGGGAAGAGTGTTCGCCGAATTCGAGGACCACGACGGGTACCCTGTTCGTTGGGAGATACCGTGGAATCTCGGCACGAACGGCGGAGACCTTGCCCTCCAGTTCCCGCTTCGGGTCGCGAAGTAACTTACCCCGGCCTCCTCGCCCCCGAGGAATCCCTCGCGCCGCCGCCACCGCGCTCAATGTCCCCACTCCATTCCGCGGAATCGTGCCTGGGACCTCTCCGAGCCCCCCGGCCCCGACCTCGCTTCTCAGCCGTACTCCGGCCCCGAGAGTGGGCGGGGTCGACATCCCTATTGCAGTGCGGCTTTGAGGGCGGGACTGCGCAGTAGTAGGATGGCTCCGTGACGCGCGCGAAAGTCGTCTTCGGATTGCTCCTCTGCCTGATCGTTGGGATCGCGGCAGGACCCCAGTTGATCGCCCTCATCCCGGCCGATGTGGCGCCCTTGCACGGAATGCGTCCGGACGAACTCCCTTCCGGCCGCGGACCATCGGGCGGTCCACTGCGGACGGCCGACCTGGAAGGAGAGTATTTCCTTCGATTCGGGCCCGGCGGGGCCTCCCTCGATATCGAAGAAGACGGCGACTGGAGCTACTCCGCCGCGGGCTGCATCGGTAACGGCGTTCGCTCTCGCGGTGTCATGAGTCCGGAGAACGGCCGCCTCATTTTTCATGTGAAGTCATCCTTCCTGAGCCCGCGGGGAAAAGCATGCGCGGGGACCGTCGTCTTCTGGGGCGACTGGGCTTACCTGCTCGATGAGCGAACGATTTCCATGTTCTGCCAGTGCGCCAACTGGAGCGGCGCCGACTGCCTTCGCGATGGCGAGCAACTGTGGTTCACGCGGAAGGGAACGCGGGACGGCACTTCTCTGGTGATGCCCGCAGAGCTGGATCGCCTCGTCCTGCGCCGGCCCGTCCATGGAGTCCTCGGGAAGGGCGTGGCCACCGGTTGGCCGGCGAACTTCGGTGCCGCGGACGGCGCGTACATCGGGCTGCGGGTCATTTCCGAACCCAGCGAGGGAGATCTCCGGTACTTCGACGTCGTGACGCTGCAGGAGCATTCCTGCGGGTTGCGGTTCACGGACGGGGACAAGCAGTCCGTTCCGGTCGAAGGAATGAAGGTCTGGTGCGACGCGAAGTCCGCCGCGTTCGTGAAGTAAACGCCACGCTTCCCATCCGGACCCCGACCCGGGGATCGCTTCGACCTATCCGCAGCACCTGAATAACGATTCGCGTTTCCGAGTTCGCACCCACGGCGACGGGTTCTCGCATGGGAGCTTTACTTCTTCTTCAACTGTTCCGCTTCCATGCGTGAGGCGATCCACGGCATCCAATCCCGAGCCTCGCGCTTCAGGCAGGCTTCGAACATTCGGAGCGCGTCGGGCTTATTGCCTTCATAAAGCGCCCGGATTCCCATGAGGTGAAACGCGTGCACCCAAGTGTGAGTTGAACTATGGGGCTCCGAGGCCATGAACTTGTCGACGGAAGTCGCGTAGGCCTTGCGGTCAATCAACCCCGCGGCGAACAAGGCCGAGTTCGTCTCGAACGCCAGGCCTTCCTGGACACCCTTGTACGTCTTCGCCAGTTCCTCGGTTGCCTGCTTTCCCTTGCCCTGCTTCACGGCCACGATCCAAAGGCGGACGCGCATCATGTCCCGGGTCGTGTCGAGCGAGTCCTGGGCCAGTTCCTCTTCGTAACGGTGGCGCGCCTCATCAAAATCTCCAAGCACGAAATAGAGGTCTCCACAATCGCTGTGACTTCCGAGCATCCTGCCCTGCAGACGCATCATCTCCTTCGCATCGGCAAGAGCCGCCTGGTAGTCGCCTGCGAAGATCCTCCACCCCCTCCTCAAGCGCAGGGCACTCGTGTTTCCGGGGCGACGCGCCAGGAGCTGGCTCAGATCCTTCATGGCCCCCTCGGGGTCCGCTTCGTGCCTGTATATCGCCCGGGTCGTCAACGCCTCCACGCAGTCCGGGCTCGCCTCCAGGATGTCCGCCAGCGCCTTGTTGCGCGCGGCGTCGTCCCGCTCCTTCGTCACTTCCCCCAGCTTGTCCAGCAGGGCCCAGATCTTCTCGGTGCGTCCCCAGACGGACTGGTCCAACGCGGAAGCGGCGGCCGTCTCCGTGATCCTCTTCCGCTCGGCGCGCGCCAGCGGGGCGAATTTAAAGCTCCCCGTGTCCTTGACGTCCTGCGCGAGCGCTTTTTCGAGCCACCAGGCAGCGCTGGCCTTCTCGCCCGCCCGGATCCGGGCGAGGGCGACACAGAAGCTCGCGTTCGCGAGAGAGACCGCCCGGTGCGGCAGGTAGTCGGTGTAGCAATCCTCGAGCAGGTCCTCCTCCCGGAAGGTTCCCCGCAGATAGAACGCGACGTCGCTCCAGGTCCCATTTCCGGGCGCGAGATGGGCGAGGTTGGCGTCGAACTCGCGGTCCGCATCCTCAGGTTTTCCCTGTCGGATCCGGGCGACGTACATGAGGGCGAGTTCGTCCCCTCGGGGCGCCGGGCCGGAGGAAAGCGACGCGCCGATGTCGTCGGCGGCGCCTTTCCAGTCGCCGGCCCCGAAGAGCGCGATGCCTCTCGCTTCCTGGAATCGCCCCGATTTCTCGTCGCCTTTCATGGCCTCGGTGAAGTCCCCTGCAGCGCCCGCGAAGTCGCCGGCGTCCAGCCGCAGCATCGCGCGGACGGCCCGCAACTTCGTATCGGCGGGCTTGCGCTCGATCACCGAGGAAACCTCCGCGATCGCGGCCGTGAGATCGCCCTTCTTCTGCAGGATTTTCGATCTCTCGAGCCGGATATCCGCGCCGTCCGGGTCGCGCTTGACGGCCTCGCCGAGGTCGGCGAGGCCCCCATCGAGGTCGCCCTTCCATGCCCGGAGTTTGCCTCGCTCCTTCCAGAGATCCGCCCTGTCCGGCGCGAGCCTGAGAGCCTCGCCGTAGTCGGCGATCGCGTCCTCCGTCTTCTCCCAGCGACGCGCTTTCGCCCGGCCCACCCATGCGTCGATGCACTTCGCGTCCACCCCGATCGCCTGCGTGAATTCCTTCTCGGCCTCGCTTTCCTGGTGCTTCTCGAGGAGGAGGTTTCCGCGAGTGACGGCCGCCGTCGTTTCGGAAGACTCCGCACAGGCGAAAGTGGGGTAGAGAGCCGCTGCCAGCAGAACTGCGAGAAGGTGTTTCATGTTCGCTCCCATTGGGAAGAGGATTTAAGTTTACGGCAAAGTGGTCGCCGCGTGAAAGAAGCCACGCTCGAGCACCGCGTCGACTTCGTTACCGTCGCTTCCCGCGGCATCGGCCGCGCGATGGCGCTGGGGCGGGGGCGTGACCGTCGTGGAGAACTTCTGTTCGCGGGCGCAAGGGGCCGAAAAGCTCGCTCTGAACGTCTCGAGCGTAAGTTGGCGGGTCGGCATGCGCGGGCAGACGAACTTCTCCTGGCCCAACACCTCCTTCGGGGCGCACGCCGGCCTCGAGATCGCCGCGGCCGACGCCAAGGCCCGCGGCCGGTCCCTGAAACAAAAAAAGGGGGGACGCGGAAACGCGCTGAAACACCACGGAA
>JAIOPR010000306.1 GCA_021413805.1 Planctomycetota bacterium | reverse complement strand
GAAAGGCCAGACGCGCTGGAACAACGACGTGTTCAGCCGCGAGCAGAATGCGAACGCGCCATACGTGCTGGTTGAGAAATGGAAAGACGCGGCGGCGCCGGCGTCGGGGGCGAAGAAGTTCGAGGGGGTTGCGGCGCCTGCGGTGAAGGACCGGTCGGCGGAACTCCTCGGCCTGGTTCCCAAATTCCCCGGCAAGGCCTTCGTGTCCCGATTCAGCATCCTGTACGAAGGCGAATGGTCAGCCACCGGGCCCGCCGCAACCCGACTGTGGACGGGAGGCCCCATCGAGCTCCATGCCGCGCGCGGCGAACATGTCGCGTTCGAAATCGCGGTGGACGGCGAAACGAAGATCTCCGGCGAAGGATTCGCGGTCTCGAAGATCCTCGCGGTGGGCAACGCGGCGGACCCGCTCGTGCCCGGCGAGACCGGACCGGGGCTCTTCTACGTCGAGCGATACGTTCCGAAAGACGCTTCGCCCGGTGAAACGAAGCTGAAACTCACGATCGGGACGGACGAAATCCCCGTGATCCTGCACATCCACAAAGCCGTCCTCCCCGACGAACTCCACTTCCACGTCTCCCTCAACGCCTACTCCTCCCCCGGCTCGACCATCGGCGACAAACCCGGATCGAAACCTTTCCTCGACCTCGAGCGCGCGTTCCATCGCCTGGCGCACGAGCACCGCGCGACGATCGCCGTCGTGCCATACTCGCACCACGGGGACATGGAGGACGGGTTCGCGCCGGGATTGAAGGACGGGAAGGTCGTCTCGTGGGAAGCGTGGGACGCGCGGTGGAAGTCCTATTTCGACGGAAGCGCCTTCGCCGGCCTGCCGCGCGACGGCGCCCCGATCGACCACTTCTACATGCCGTTCAGCGAGAACTGGCCGCTTCCGATCCGGGAGCACTACAAATGGAAAGGGACGCTGGACGACCACTGGAAGGAAGCGCCGCCGATCGAGGAGGGGTTCACCAGGGAGTACGGCAACGCGTTCAAGTCGGCGGTCGTTGACGCAGCGCGTCATTGTCAGCCGTGGTCGAAGACGATGTTCCAGCTCTACCTGAACGACAAGAACATGTACTGGAAGGCGGACCGGGATTCGTCGTGGTGGCTGCTCGACGAACCGGCGTACCGGGACGATTTCCTGGCGCTCGCCTACTTTGGGCGGCTGACCAAGGAATCCCTCGCGCAGGTCCCGGGCTCTTCGCTGAAGTTCCGTGTCGATCTGTCGCGGCCGCAGTGGCGGCGGGAGCATCTCGACGGGCTGGTGGGGATCGACGTGATCGGCGGCGTCTACCGCGAATACCCGGAACTCGTGTTCGGTCGCGGCGAGGACGTCTGGACCTACGGAAGCGTCGCCGCGCCCGGCGCGAACGGCCAGTCGGCAAGGGCGTGGTGCGTGCAGGCGTTCCTCGACGGGTGCGACGGCGTCGTGCCGTGGCTGGCGATCGGGACGCAGGACGCGTGGTCGAAGCCGGTGGACACCGCGCTCATCCTCCCCGCGAAACCGGGACTCCCCCGCGCGCCGTATGCGACGCTTCGCCTCAAGATGCTCCGCCGCGGCGAGCAGGACGCGGAACTGCTGCGCCTCTGGCTAGCGAAGTCGGGCGCCACTCGTCCCGAAATCCGGACCGGCCTCGCCGCCTTCCTCGGTCTCGCTGGCGAGTTCCAGAAGTCATCGGAAGACGATGCCGGCCACATCGATTTCTCGAAACTCGACGCGGAACAGTTCGAGGGTTTGCGCCGCGCCCTGCTGGAAGCGCTCGACGCGGAATGAAAATTGGAAATTGAGAATTGGAATTTGAAAATTGTCGTTCGTTTTACCCGTCCAACGAATATTTCCGCCACCCTTGCCTCTCGCTCGCGTCCACCCAGATTTCCGTCGCGACGATCGACCGCCCGTTCTCCAGCGCACCGGAAAGCGCCGCCACGTTGTACGCGCGGATCCTCCCCGCCTGGAACTCGCTCGACCGCTTCTCCATCGCCTTCGCCGCCACCGCGCGCAGCACTTTCCCGAACCCGCGCCAGCGGCGGTTCCCCGTGACGATCACGTCGTCCACCAGGTGGCACGTCAGGTCCCACTGCGGCTGCGTCCCGAGCTGCCAGCCGACCAGCCCGATCATCTCCCCGTTGTCCCTCAGCGTGAGGACGCCGCCGGACGACAGGTTCTGGCGCATCATGTCCGCGTCCGCGAACTCCGCGACGTTCGGGTGCGCCTGCCGGTGTTCGTGGTAAAGCTGCCGGTAGTCTTCCAGGAACTCCACCGTCGTCTCGCGCCGCAACTCCAGCCCCGGCGGCACGTCGTACAGGAGCTCGTCCGGGATCGGCCCCATCGTCTCCAGCGAATCGAAATGCCACAGGTCCCCCGGCTTCTCGTCCCCCCGCCGGTCCCCCCACAGGAACAGCTTCACCGCCGCGTGCCCCGTGTCCGAAAACTCCTGCTGGATCGCCGCCACCAGCGGCTCCGCATCCTTCAGTTTCGCTGACGACGGAAGCGAATGCGCGTGCACTTCCACGAAACGCTTCTTCTCCTTCGCGTCCCACCGCAGCACCGCCAGCGCCCGGTTCCCCGCCGCCACGACTTCGCGCATGTCGAATCGAGACAGCGGCTCGTCGGGCAGGCGCACGCCATTCCACGACGACTCGCGCATCGAGTCCTCGTCCATCGGCACCAGGTGCGTCAGCAGCCGGTACGCCGTCCGCGAAACATCCAGCGGCGTCGCCCCCCCGAACGGCCACGCGTTCCACAGCCACTTCGCCGCCCGCGTCGCCTGGAAAACCAGCTGGTCCTGGCGAAGCGGAAATTTCCCGATCGCGCGGCTCGACCCGTCCGCGAGGATTTCCTCGTGGAGGACTTCGCTGAACTCGATCACGCACGGGAGCCGCAGTTTCTGGACCGCGTGGTCGCGGATTTTCTCGGCCTCCGCGCGGTCCTTGCCGCGCCCCAGCACGATCCGCGCGTTGCACTTCCCTTCGATCAAGTCCTTCCGGAACCCGTCCACGTAGCGCGCTGATTCCTCGTCGGCCATGAGCCACACGTTGCGTTCGCCGACGACCTGGATCCTGTCGAAGCGGAGGACCATGCGGAAAAGCTGGGAGGCGGTGCGAGAGACGTTGGCGGCGAAGACTTTCTGGCCTTCGTCGGGATAGACGAGGGTGATATGCGGGGGGACCTTGTACGCGAGCGGGTCGAACTCGAGGCGGACTTCATCGATCGTCGCGCGGTGGGCGCGATCGACGACGAGCAGGACGTCACGGTCTCCGGGCACAGGTGAGTCTCCGTGTGGGCTTAGGCGGGGGCGCGGAAGAGGCCTTTGGCCTTGGCCATCACGCGGTCGAGGTCATCGCCGCCGAGGACGCGCATCGAGATGCGGCCGGCGAGGTTGCGTGCGGCTTCGCGGAAAGCGCGGGCCTGCGCGCCGTCGGGCAGCGCGCGGACGACGGGGACGCCGTCGTTCTCGGCGTGGCGGATGGCGGGATCGAGCGGGATTTCGCCGAGGAACGGGATTTTCATCCGCGCCGCGGCATCGCGGGCACCGCCGTGGCCGAAGATGTCGGTCGTCTTGCCGCAATGCGGGCACGCGAACTGCGACATGTTCTCGACCATGCCGAGGATCGAGACCTTGAGCTGGTTGAACATCGAGATCGCCTTGGTCGCCACGAGAAGCGCCACATCCTGCGGCGTCGTCACGACGACCGCGCCGCTCATCGGGATCGTCTGGCACAACGTCAGCTGGATGTCCCCCGTGCCCGGCGGCAGGTCCACGACCAGGTAGTCCCGTTCGCCCCACGCCACGTCCTGCAGGAACTTCTTCACGTACCCCGCGAGGATCGGCCCGCGCACTACCAGCGCATCCTGCGCCGGCTGGAAAAACCCGAACGAAATCACCCCGACGCCCAGCCGCTCGATCGGGATCGCCCTCCCCTGCGCGTCCGACTCCGGCCACTGGTTCTTCAACCCCATGATCAGCGGGATCGACGGCCCCATCAGGTCGAGATCCAGCAACCCGACCTTCGCCCCTTCCATCGCCAGCGCCACCGCCAGGTTCGCGGCGACCGTCGACTTGCCGACGCCGCCCTTCCCCGACGCCACCGCGATGATGTGCTTGATCCCCGGGATCCCTCCCTGCACCGCCGACAGCGCCCGGACCTGCGCGCCGAAAACCACCTTCACCGAGGAAACGCCCGCGATCGTCGCCACTTTCGTCGCGACATCCTTCTCGATCTGCGCCTTCAGCGGGCACGCCGGCGTCGTCAGCTCGATGTCGATCGTCACCGCGCCCCCCGCGATCGCCACCCCCTTCACCATGTTCAGCGACACCAGGTCCCGGTGCAGCTCGGGATCGTTCACCGTCGCCAGCGCGCTCATCACTTCCGCCTTCAAATCCGCCATCGCACTCTCCGGTAAAAAGGGGTCGTCAGGGTAGCGAGCGCCCGCGCCCTTGTGAAGCACCCCGCAACGGCGCTTTCTCTTCGCACCCGGCGCCCGCCCTCCCTAAACTTCCGCGACCTATGAATCCCGACAACCGCGTCATCTGGGACGGGCAGCGCAAAGGCTGGCTCGAATCCTGGTACTTCATCATCCACGACCGCAAGACCGGCACCGCGTTCTGGCTCCGCTACACGCTCGTCTCGCCGAAAGACGGCCCCGCGTTCGCCGGCCTCTGGGCGTTCGAATTCCGGCCGGGTGAAGCGCCCGTCGCGGCCCGCGAGATCTTCGCCGAGGGAGAATTCCGCGCGGACCCGTTCAAGCACGACATCCACATCGGTCCCGGGCGCATGACGGACGAAGCGGTGTCGGCGCGCCTCCGCGGCGAAACGCTCGCCGCGTGGAACCTCAGTTTCAAACCCTACCCCGTCACCTACTTCGCCGCGCCGCCGCTTTTCCGCGCGTTCTCGTCTTCGCATTTTTCCATCCCGACGCCGCGCACGAAATTCACGGGCACGATTTCGATCGCAGGTCGCACCTACTCGCTCGACGGCGCCCCCGGCTGCCAGGGACATTTCGCGACGCCCGGGCTCGGCAAGGGCTGGACCTGGGCCCACGCCACCGAGTTCGAGGAAGGCGCCGGGTTTGCCGAGGCCGTCGCCCCGGGCCCTGGCCTCGTCGCTTCGGTCGGCGTCGCCTGGGGCGGCCGCACCTGGCCGGGAAACACGCTGGGCGCCCTGGCCGGCGGACGCCTCGAGGGTTCGGATTGGAAGCGGACGTTCCGGGCGGAGACCTCGGAAGGCCCGGTGACGTGGGAAATCGAGGGCAGCCCCGCGCAGGCGATCGGCGTGGAGTACAGCGATCCCACGGGACAGAAACTTTACTGCTACAACACGCTGCTCGCCTCCAGCGTCATCCGCTGTGGCGCCGTGTCGCTTCGTTCGAAGGGCACGACCGTGCTCGAGATCAGCTCGGAGCTCCCGCGCCTGGACGTGCCGGTCGCGCTCCGTGCGGCGGTGGCCCCTGTACCCAGGGGCGGCGGCGGACATCATTGAACGGCGGCCGTCAGCCCTTCGCCGAACCTCGCCCACGAAGTTAGCCTTGGCTTACTTCAGGAGAAGCGCCCGCCCGGGGGCCCCTTTCAAAATCCCTGAAACCCCGCCCGCCGCGCCGCTGTAACATCATCCACGGACATCCCTCTCAAAGGACCCGCCATGAAGCCCGCCCTCATCTTCGTCCTCGCCGCCATCGGCGCCCTCTCCATTTCAGAGGCCTTCCTCATCCGCCGCCAGGAGTCGCGCATCCGCGACCTCGAGGCAACCCTCGCCCGCCAGGCGACCCCCGAAGGCGCCGCCGAGATCCTTCGCAGGGCCGGCCCCGATTCCTCCCGCCCCGGCGACGTGACCGCACAATCCGAAGCCGGCGCCGCCGCAGCCCGCAAGGCCGCCGACACCGCCGTGGCAGAACAGACCGCCGAACTCGAACGCCGCCTCGCCGCGCTCGAGAAGAGCTCCGCCACCGCAGGCACCCCCGGCGGCGACCCCGCGGCCATCGACGAACTCGTCGCGAAGAAAGTGGACGAGAAACTCGGCGGGAAAAAGGAGAAAAAAGGAGGGCTCTTCGGCGACGACAAGAAACGCCCCCTCGCCGATGTCTCGAAAGACCTCGCCCTCACCGAGCTCCAGGAAGACCAGCTCGCCGACGCCATCAAGGCTTCCCAGAAAACGGTCTTCGACCTCATCACCACCCCGCGCAACGACGGCACCAACATCCTCGACGACCTCGTCCTCGCCCTTCAGGACCCCGAGCACGCCGAGGAAAAAGCGAAGGCGGCGTTCATGCAGATCTTCACCGCCAAGCTCCCGGGAAGCGAAGAAACCTACCTGGGGAAGATCATGACGGAGAAGCAGACGCTCCTCGGCGAATTCCACAAGATCCTGACCGAGGACCAGATGAAGAAGTACGACCGGCTCGGCCAGGACCCGCACGAGATCCAGACGGGCTACGACCCCTACGGCGAATACATCATGCAGCGCATGGGCAAGAAGTAGCGCCTCCCGATTGACGCACTGCGTCAATTCCCTACTTCATGCCCTTCTCGTTCGCCCGCCACCACTTCTGCCACTCCGCATTCCACCGCGGGGCGTCGGACCCGTCCTTCTGCGTGGCGATATCGTTGCAGCCCGTCACTTCCGGAAGCGCCATCGAAATGGCCGTCCACGCCGCGCTCGTCGCATCCGTTGCATTCTTCGCGAAATAGTTGGCAAGCATGTCCACCAGCGCACGCCCCACCAGCTTGCTCTTCTTGAATCCCTTTGAGTTCTCCGCGGCCAGCTTCCCCACCCACGGCGACGAACTCCGGATCCCCCGCTCGATTGCCGCGGCCGCGCCCGGTTGCGTTGTCAGCTTTCCCAGCCCGGTGAAGATGCTCGAGGCCAGCCGGGTCGCCTCTTCCCACTTCTTGAGCTCGTCGTCCTTCGAGGGCTTCTCGGTCCCCAGCACCTTGTCGAATTTCCCCGCCTCCGCCGCCAGCGCCTGCGCGGCCGTCGGCTCGTCCCCCCCGGCGCCCAGGGCCTCCGCCGCATAGCCCTTGACCAGCGCCTCCTGGTCCGACAACAGCTTCACCAATTCGTTCGTGATCTTTTTTGAACGGGCGTTCAAATGTTTGGCTGCGGCCGCCGACAGCTTGTCCACCGCTTCGCGCCTCTTCTGGAAATCCTTGTCGCGCGCGAGCGCCGTCGCCTCCTTGATCGCCGCGTCGTCGAGACCCTCGTGTGTCGGGCAGACTTTCCCCGGCTTGCAGGCGCCGCAGTCTTCGGCAAGCGCGCCGCACGCCATGGACAACACGATCATCACCGGGACCAGCATCGCTCTCATCCGTTCCTCCTTCGCTTCACGCCGATTTGACGCAACGCGTCAATGTCCAGCCTGGCTCGCAGGCCGGAAGCGCCATTGTATCCCCGTCCTCCCGCCGGTAGGATTTTTCGCGCATGCCAACTCCGCAACGGAAACTCACCGTGCCTCCGCCGCCTCTTCCGCCCTCCCCCTCACGCCGCGTGGATTTGAGAGGTGAGCGCTGCCCCTACACGTTCATCAAGACCAGGCTGGCGATGGAAGAGATGTCCCCGGGCGAGATTCTGGAAGTGCTCCTGGATTTTGTCCCGGCGTTCAGTCGGGTTCCGGCGAGCATGGCGGTGCTGGGCCACCGGGAGGTCTGGAATTGGGGGGAAGAAGGTCCCGTGAAGGGAATCTGGTTCGAGTGCGGGGTGGAATCCGGGCGAACGGAGAGATAGCATCTCTATATATAGCATATGGCATTAAAAGAAATACATAAGCAGTATATTTAAATCTTGGCATGGCGGATGGCTTTTGTCAGCCCGCAATTCTTGTTTCTCGGCCGAACCCGCGGTCCTCGTCACTTGTCGGCGTCCGCTCAGCCACCCGTATTTCAGGCCCGTTCTGCGCTGAACGCTTTCTGCTTCGCTAGCTGACCCCGATTTTGGCAACCAGCCGATCGAAGTCATCCAGGTTGTAGAACTCGATGATCAGGGCGCCCCGGTTTTTTCCGGCTCGGATCTTCACCTTCGTCTCGAAATGCCGCCTGAGACGCTCTTCCCAGTCCTTGAGCACCGGCATGCTCACCGTTGCGCTCTTTTCCTGTTCCGGAAGAGGCGGGGTACGGAGATTCTGGACCAGTTTCTCTAGTTTTCGTACCGACATCCCCTCTTTTTCGATTCGCTTCGCCAGAACGAGCTGTTCCGCGGGCGAACTCAGCGAAATCAGACACCGCGCGTGCCCCATCGACAATGTTCCACGTGAAACAGCGTCCCGGATCACTTCGGGGAGGTCCAACAGGCGCAGGAAATTCGTAACCGTCGAACGATCCATCCCAAGCCGGGCTGAAACGCCCTCGTGCGTCATTTTGAAGCGATCAATCAGTGCCCGAAACGCCTGAGCCTTCTCAATCGGGGTCAAATCCTTGCGCTGGAGGTTCTCGACCAGCGCCACTTCGAGCATCGAGCGATCGTCAATCTCCCGGACGACCACCTGCACCGTTTCGCGACCCAGGCTCTGAAGCGCCCGAAAACGCCTCTCACCCGCGATAATCTGGTAGTTCTCGCCGGCCTTTCGGACCACGATGGGCTGAATCAAACCCTGCTCGCGAATGCTGGCGGCAAGTTCCTCGATCTCAGCTCCTTCCCACACTTTTCTGGGCTGGAACGGGTTCGGGCGGATCTGCTTGGTTGAGAGCTCAAGCGTTCCGGTCGCCGCAGCCGAAACGACGGCGGGTTCCGTGGGTTCTCCCAAGGCTTCCCCCAGCAAGTACTCCAGACCCTTACCCAGCTTCTTGCTTTTCATTTCGGAGGATCTCCCAAGCTAGTTCGAGGTAGGCGCGGACGCCACGGGATTCGGGGGCCTGAATAACAGCAGGAATGCCCAAGGTTGTCGAGGAAGAGAGGATGGGATCGCGAGGAATGACGGATTTCAGGAGCAGCGGGGCGAAGTGGCGCTCAATTTCGGTGCGGACCTGGCAGGAATGGTCCTCTTCCGGGTTGAACATCGTCAGGACAACCCCGGTTCGCGGCGTGCGACTTCCGCCGGTTTGAAGCTCCTGGAGCCTCTTCAGCATCGCGGTGAGTCCTTCAATGGAGAAAAACTCGCACTGGACCGGGATGCAGGTGTAATTTGCCTGGCGGATGGCAGCATTCGGCAGAATTCCGAAGGCGGGAGGGCAATCCAGGATCACGTATTCCCAGGCCGCGGCGATCCGGTCGAAAATGGACTCGAGGCGCTCCATGAGAAGCGGCTGATTTCGGATTTCCTCCTCGATAGCGCTGGAGCGGCGGCCGAGAGGGAGCACGAAGAGATCATCGCAATAGCAGGGGCAGGCGACCTCGGCGAGGGGGGTGTTGTCGAGAAGAGCGCTCGCCAGGCCGGGCTTGTCCTCTTTGCGGACGCCGAGACCGCTGGTGGCGTTGCCCTGGAGGTCGAGGTCGAGAATGAGGGTCTTCCGACCGGTCAAGGCAAGGAGGGTTCCGACATTAATTGCGGAGGTGGTCTTGCCGACGCCGCCTTTATGATTGGCGATGGCGATGACATACCCCATATATGGAGTCTTGCCTCCGTAATTAATAGTTATACGCGTCTTTCCGCCCGGAATTGTATCCCCTGCGCCTCCAAAGTGCAATCTCCGCATTTTCCTGCACAGCCAACCCGGCTTCCACGACACCCGGCCCGGCTTCCGCCGCCCCGGCGCCCTTGGCCCCCTGATTCGGTCCTGCTATGATCGTTTCCCCCATGCCCCCCCTTCGACTCGAGTTACGGTTTCACGGTCGCGTCCAGGGCGTCGGTTTCCGCGCGCGGGCGAAGAACGCTGCGGAGCGTTTTGGCGTCGCAGGCTGGGTCCGCAACGAAGCGGATGGGTCGGTGGCGTGCGTGGCGGAAGGTGAAGACACTGCCGTCAGGGAGTTTCATAAGGCTCTTTCTACCGAGATGTCTCGGTATATTGAGAATATTGAAGCCGTTGATGCACGACCCCGTGGCGACTTCTCTTCGTTTACAGTGGAATACCAGCACTGATGCTCTATAAAACAGTCACTGTCGCCACCCACACCACGCACCAGGCTCTTCGCCAGCCGCTCTTCTACGTGCTCACGGCCTCCTTCGCGGCCATGATCTGGTCTTCCCAGTTCTTCACGATGTTCACCCTCGACGATTCGCTCGAGGGAATTCTCCTGCGCGAGATGGGGATCGCTTCCATCGCCCTGTGCGGCGCGCTGCTGTCGGTCCTCCTGTCCTGGCTCGTGATCACGCGCGACATGGAGCAGCTCGTGGCGCTGACGCTTCTCTCGAAACCGCTCTCCCGCACGCAGTTCCTGGTGGGGAAGTACCTCGGCATCCTCGGTGCGGTGGGTTTTTCGAGCGCGGTGCTGGCGGGAGTGCTGTTGGCGACGGTGTGGCAGAAAGAAGCGGGGCCGCGGCTGGAAGAAGTTTCGAACGTGGATGAAGTCACGTATCACGAGCCGTCAGGGGACACCGCGATTGTCATTGAGAGCGTCAAGGGAATCCCGGAAGACAATCCGCTGCGCGCCGAGGTCACTTTCGTCCGCGAGATCCCGGAACGCGTTTCCCGCGCGGCGCGCGTCGCGGGTCTGCCCGGGGGTGGACGATTCGCGCAGGGCCAGCTTTCCGTCTGGCGCGAGCACAACCTTTACCAGTGGCTCATCCTCCGCAGCTGGAATGAGGGCGGCCACGGGAAGATCGAGATCGCCGTCGGCCGCCCGTGGCTCGCCGCGGACGGGACACCTCTTGATGCCCTCGCGGATCCGGCGAAGTCCGGCGAGTTTCTGCCCCCTGCGGGCTCCGACGGCCGCCTCGGCCCCTCGCGCTTCGGCGCCGCACCGTGGGCCTGGGGGCGTTTCTGGTCGTTCGATGCGCCCCAGCTGCTGAAGGCCGCGGCGCTGGCCGTCGTGCGCGTCGCGATCCTCCTCGCGTTCGCTTCCGCCCTCGCTCCCCACGCTTCCCTCGTCGTCAACGGGGCCGTTTCCTTCCTGATTTTCCTGCTCGGCCACGTGGCGAATTACATCTTTCTCGCCCTCGGCGGCCCGGGGCACTCCCTGGTGACCCGCAAGCTCGGCGAGATTTTTTACGCGATCTTTCCCAACCTGGAGAATTCCCGTGTAGAATCCCTCGTCGCGGCTGGCCGGGAAATCTCGTTCTCCTACGTCTGCTGGAGCGCGAGTTATGGCTTCGCCTACGCGGCGCTCGTTCTCGTCGCGGGCGCAGCTCTTTTCTCGCGCAAGGAGATACGTTGAGCGACGAGGTGGGGAACACAGCTAGATGAAATACGGCATCCTTGGCGACATCCACGGCAACCTGGAAGCGCTCGAAGCGGTCCTGGCCGCGATGGAGAAGCACAAACCTGACAAGCTCATGTGTGTGGGCGATGTCGTCGGGTACGGGGCTGATCCTTCGGCATGCATCGCCAAGATCCGCGAAATCGGCGCCACCACGGTCGCGGGAAACCACGACTTCGCGACCATCGACAAGATCAACGTCGATTTCTTCAACAGTTACGCGAGGGAAGCGGCGCTCTGGACGCGGCGCATCCTGAACAAGGAAGAAAAGGGCTGGCTGGCGAGCCTGCCGCTCGTGGAGCTGATCGACGACTGCACGCTGGTGCATGCGACGCTTCATTCGCCCGAGTTGTTCGAATACATCCAGACCTCCTACGACGCGCACCTGTCGTTCGAGCAGATGACGACGCACATCTGTTTCCTGGGGCACTCGCATGTCCCGGTGACGTTCATCCAGAAGCGGTCGGTTTCGTTCACGATGGAGCCGAAGCTGACGGTGGACCCGAACGCGAAGACGATCGTGAACGTCGGGAGCGTGGGGCAGCCGCGCGATGAAAATCCCGACGCGGCGTACGCGATCTACGACGAGGCGACGCACGCGATGGAAATCGTGCGCATCCCTTACGACATCGAGAAAGCCGCGGGCAAGATCGTGAAAGCCGGGCTGCCGGAGATCCTGGCTGAGCGGCTGAGGTACGGGCGTTAGTTCTTCCTGAACGAATTATCCAACCGGGGGTGTCGATGGTCCCGAAAGGCGTTGCGGACATCATGTCGAGGAACGTCAAGAGCGTGCAGCGTGGAACGCCGCTTCTCGACGCCGTGAAAGAAATGCACCTGCACAACATCGGCGCGCTCGTGATCACGGAGCAGGGCCGCCCGGTGGGGATTTTCAGCGAGCGCGATCTGCTGAAGCGCGTTGTGGCGACGGGGCTGGACCCGCGCGGCGCGACGGTGGACCAGGCGATGACGGGGAAGCTGATCAGCGTGCCGCCGGAGGAGAGCTTCGCTTCGCTGTGCGAGAAGATGCATGTCGGCAACTTCCGGCATCTCCCGGTGATCGACGGCGAGAAGCTGCTCGGGATGGTGAGCGTGCGCGACGTGCTGTCGGTGGTGGCGCGCGAAGGGCTGGGGATTGTGCCGCCGCAGCGTGCGAGCCGGGCGGGGAAGAAGAAAGCGAAGCCGGCGAAGGCTGCTAAGAAAAGCCGCAAGTAGCGTCCCGCTTACAGCAGTTGTCCGGCGGGATAACGCTTGAGTGGTTTGTGGCGAGCGGCCAGCGGCCAGTGAACGGCTGCCCCTGCGCGCGAGGCACGCTTTGACGCAGTGCGTCAATGTCGCGGCGGCTTCACAGTCCGCATCCCCGGCGAGCGAAACGTCTCGCCGTTTTTGCCGTCCCTCGCCACTGGCCGCTGGCCGCCCGCCACTCGCACTTCTTTAAACGGGGCTTCCGCACCCCGCGCAGAATTTCGCACCGGAAGCCAGCACCGCATTGCACTTCGGACACGACGCCGTCTGGGGCTTCCCGCACGAAGCGCAGAATTTTGCGGTGGGGGAGGGGAGAGGTTCCTTGCACGCGACGCAGAGCGTGGAGGTCGAAGCGCCGCACTGCGCGCAGAACTTCGCTCCTTTCGCGACCGGCGCCTTGCACTTCGGGCAGGGTTCGGTCGCCGTGGCGGCGGCCTGCTGAGGCTGCTGCTGGGGAGCCTGCATGTTGGCGGCCATCATCTGGGGCATCATCATGCCGGCGCCGAGCCCGACGCCCATCCCGGCCATGCCGCTCGGGTTCTTGGCGGCCTCGAGCATCGCGTCGGCGGCGGCCTTCTGCTGGTACTGCGCCATCGACGGCCCGAGGATCCCGAGCTTCTGCTTCGTCCGGATCGCTTCCTGCACATCCGGCGGAGGGGTGATCGCGCCGAGGATGAACGCCGTGATCTCGACGCCGTAGCGCTCGAAGTCCATCGCGACCTTGGACTTCAGCATCGTCGCGATCTCGTTGTAGTTCTTCGCGAGGTCGAGCATCGTCGTCATCTTCTCGCCGATCGCGTCGGTGAACTGCTGCACGATCACGTCGCGGAGCCATTCCTCGAGCTCCGTCACGCGGTAGACGGATTTCTGGCCGACCACCGTCCCGACCAGGAGCTTCGGGTCCCGGATCTTCAGGCTGAATTTCCCGAACGCCCGGAGGTCGATCATCCCGAATTCCGAGTCCCGGAACGTCACGGGTTCCTTCGTGCCCCATTTCAGGTCCAGCATGTCCGCCATGTTGAGGAAGACGACCTCGACGGGGAACGGGGTGTTGCCGCCGAAGGGAATGCGCATGATCGCGCCGAGCAGGGGGATGTTCTGGGTGGAGAGGACGACGCGGCCGGGGCCGAACGTGTCGAGGGCCTTGCCGTCGCGGTAGAAGACCGCGGCCTGCGATTCGTGCACGATGAGCATCGAGCCCATGTTGACGGTCGAGGGGCCGATCCGGGTCGCGAGGTTCTGGCCCGATTCGTCGTGGTACTGGATCACGTCGAGGATCGCCATCGTCGGTCTCCTGAAGCTGATCGGGGTTGAAAGCAGGCCCGGCATATTACGACAGCAGGACTTTCTCCCTGAGGTCGAACTCCCTGTCGATGTCCCTCACGAGCTGCGTCAGCATCTCGATCTCCGCCTTGAGCGCGTCCGCGTCGCCCACCAGCGTCGGCATCACCGCACTTCGCTTCGAAAGCTGCTCCGCCTTCTCGTACATCCCGACGTCGAACGCGTACAGCTTGTCGAGCGCCGCCTCGTCCACCTTCACCGCGTCGAAAAAGCCCGAGTAACCGTAGTCCGCGTACCGGATCCGGTTCCCCACCTTCTCGATCAGCTTCTCCAGCGTGTCCATCCCGCTGATCGCCCGGAGCGAGTCGAAACTCCCGGCATCGGAAAACTTCTGGACCGTGCGCCGAAGCGGCTCGCGCGAGTCGTCGAACGCCTTCGCAATCTGCGCGCGCTCGAGCTTGTCGCTCTCCCGCCGCCACTCCTTGTTCAGGTATCCCTTGAACCCCGGGATCTTCGCCAGGAACTTCTCAAACCCGCTTCGCTGCGACTGGCTCTTGTCGAAGATGCTCATTTCTTTTCTCCGAAGGCCGCACGGATATCGGCGGCGAGCACGGGGAGTCCTTTCAAATCCTGTTCCGGAATTTTCCCGGCCTGCGCCAGGTCGGCAATCCGCTCGTAATCGCGGAGGAATCTCTCTATGCGGAAGCGGTCTTCCTCGGACTTCGCGAAGCCTTCCATGGCGGCGCGGAGTTCCGAATAGTCCTGCACGAGGTGTGCGGTTTCGCCCCCGCGGGCATGGGTTTCGAAACGGCGGTGGGCGTCCTCCCAGAGCGCGAGGGCGCCGGGCGGGGCGGGTTGCGGCGGCTCGGGCTCGCGCGAAACGATGGCGACTTTCTCCGGGGCGAAGTCGCGCGCGATCTCGTCGCGCACCGCCGAGACGGCGCGTTCCTGGCCGGAGGAGACGGCGTTGTCGGTGGCGATCGTGCGCGCGAGGGCGGCGAAGTGCTCGCTGATGGCGGCGAGGCGCGCGGCGGGAGCTTCGCCGAGCAGCGCCCGCATCGAGTCGAGCGAAGAGCGGGCGCGGCCCGCGCAGGCCTCGACCTTGAGCCGGTTGCGCCCCGCGGCGCGCAGCATCGCCTCGGCTTCCGTGTCGAAACCGATCCACGAATCCCGGTAGCGTTCCGGGGCGGGCTTCGACGGCGCGGGGCCGGAAGCGCATCCCGCGAGCGCGGCGATCACGGCGGCTGCAAACGCGCGCTTCATCGCCCGACCTTCATGTCGCGCACGTCGAGGTCGTCGTACCAGGCGCTGGCCTCCCCGTCCTCCACGCCGAGCCAGAGATTCACCGTCATGAACTGCGGCTTCCGGGGCATCTCGAGGCCCTTCAGCTGCAGGTCGTGCGATGTGTGGGTGGCGATGCGCGTCCACTCGCCCTTGTCGGGGGCCATTTCGTCCATGAAGCGGCCGGGGAGGGCGGGGGGCTTGCCACCGTTGAGGCCGCGCCACGAGAGGTAGGAGGCGATGCGGGCGCCCTTGGAGTCCTCGAAAAGGAGTTCGATGCCGTACCAGCCTTTGCCGGATTTCGCGGCGGCGCGGGCGTAGCCGTCGAAGAAATAGTCGCAGTGGGCGATTTCGCGGGTGAAGGTGGCGGCGACTTCCGCGTGTTTCGCCTTTTCCGCGCCGAACTTGAAAGCGCCGCCGGAGCGGCCGCCGTGCTTGTCGATCGTGCCCTCGTGGAGGTCCTGCGGGAGCTCGATGACGTGCGGGCGGTGCGCCCAGCCGTTCAGGAGCTCTTCTTCGAACGCGGCGTTGGGCAGAAGCGTTTTCGCGCTGGCGGCGGCGGAGCCGGAGGTGAGTTCGCCCCATTCGCCGGGGGGCGCGCCGCCGGAGGAACCGCGGACGAGCAGGACGACGACGATGGCGACGAGCAGGAGGCAGAGGCCCCACATCATCTTGACCATGGGGCGCATTCTATGGGCGTTCCGTGCGAATGCGAACTGCGAATGGTGGGAACAGCCGGTCCGGGGAGTCTGTTAGAGTCATACCATGAGAAAAATCCTCTTCGCCCTCGCACCCGCCGTTTCGTTGGCCCTGCTCCTCGCCGCCCGTGCGGACGACCCGGGAGACCTCGAGGAAGTTTTCAAGAAGGTGGACGCGAAGGCCGAGACGCTCAAGGACCTGAAGGCGGAGTTCCGGCAGGAAAAGAAGATGAAGATCCGGAAGCGGCCGCTGGTGGCGAAGGGAAAGATCTCGGTAAAGAAGGCGGAGGCGGGGACGCGGATCTGCTGGGAGTCGTGGGACATCGACCCGGACACGGACAAGGCGTCGGATCCGCAGCGGCTGCTGGTGCTGGGCGACGAGCACCTGCTGATCGCGTGGAACCTCGAGGAAAAGACCGGCGAGAGGACCGACCTCGGGAAAGGGAAGTTCGAGGTCGCGGAGTTCCTCTCGATCGGGGGGTCGCTGTCGGGGTTGAAGAAATCGTTCAACATCGAGCTGTCCGCGCGCCCCGCGGAGGGAAAAGGCTGGGAGCTGAAGCTGACGCCGACGTCGGAGCGAATGAAACTGTTCATCAAGGAATTGCGCATGGAGATCGACCCGAAGGAATGGATCGTCTCGCGCATCTTCGCGCTGGAGGCCGGCGGCGACACGATCGACATCCGCCTTTCGAAGTTCGAGATGAACGCGGGCGTGGATGAAGAGGTCTTCAAGGTGCCCGCCGGCGTGAAACTCGAAGACGTGAAGATGGACGGCAAATGAAGCGTTCCGTGCTGGCGGTCCTGGTGCTCACCTGGGCGATCGTCCTCTCAGGCTGCTCGGCCGCGGAAAAAAAGCGGTCGCGCGAAGTTTTCGCAGACCAGCGCGAGGCCGAGCGTGCGATGAAGGCGATGGCGGACGCGCCGCGGCCGCTTCAGCGCCCGGTCATCCTGCTGACCGGCTGGGCCGAAGCGCCGTCGGGGTGGGCGCGCTTCCAGAAGTGGCTCGAAGCCGCGACGTGCGGGTGCGACCGGCAGATCCTGGTGCCGGACCTGCGCGGGCCGGGCGGGTTGATGGCGGCGGCGGAGAAGGTGGTGGAGTTGTGCGCGGAGATGGGAGACGTGGATGTGGTGGCGCACTCGGCAGGCGGGCTGATCGCGCGGGAAGCGGCGCGGAAGTCGCGGGGCGGGAGGCGGCTGCACGTCGCGCGGTTGCTGACGATCGCGACGCCGCACCAGGGGACGGCGTGGGGAAAGTTCTGGCCGATTCTCCCGTATCCGCTTCAGGCGGCGGACTGCCGCCCGGCGAGCGGGTTCATCGCTTCGCTCGACAACGACATGTCCACGACCTCGATGGCGATCTCGACCTACTGGACGGAGGGGGACATCGTGGTGCCGAAGGAATCCGCGGAAGCGGTCGGTGGCGAGCACCACGCCTATGCGCGGCCCCGCGGTTTTTTCATCCACCGCCGCTGCGCCGGCGATCCGCGGCTCGCGCGGGACGTTATTGCGAAGCTGCTGGCGGCGACGGGCGCGGAGGAGTAGCCGGCCCGCGGTAGGTTTCGGCCATGGCCTCAACCTTCCCCTTAATCGTGTCCGGCAACTGGTACTGCAGGAATCCCTTTTCGTTCACGATCACCTGCCGCGAGTGGCCCGTCGCGATGACCTCGCCCGAAGACTTGCGGGTGATGCGGTAACGGACCGTGATGGAAGCGCTCTCGAGCGGGTCGATGCTGCACGCGACGACGAGCACGTCGTCGTTCTTCGCCGGGAGCCGGCACTGCACCGCGAAATCCACGACGGGCGGGAAGACGCCGAGCGCCTTGAGTTCCTTCGCGGTCAGCCCGAACGCGCGCGCCATTTCGTTGCGGGCGACTTCGAAATAGAGCGGGTAGTTCCCGTGCCAGACGACACCGAACTCGTCGGTTTCGCTCAGGCGGACGGTGATCTCGGTCAGGTGTTCTTTGGATTCAGGCATGCCGGTTTCTCACTGTACACAACTCGCCAGTTTCTGGTTTTTCTGAGAAGTTTTTATCAGTGCCTCGGTGCTCGAAGCTCAAGGAAGGGTCGCCGCCGGCGATGAGGACCCAGGATGACACGGCGCGGCTGCTGAGCGCCGGGAAGTTGTCACTCGCGTCCAGGCTGCGCTCCGCGAAATCCTCTTTTACCCTCTTTCATCCCAGTTCAAAAAAGCCCTTTTTCGTAGCCCAGGAAAACGGCTCTTTTTAACGGCGATAAAAGAGGGTAAAAGAGGATGGGGATTTCTCTGTACACAACTCGCGCATTTCTTGTTCTTCGGAGCAGTTTTCTCTGTGCCTCTGTGCCTCCGTGGTGAGGCCGTTCGTCGTTCGCTCAGGCCATCCACGCAGCCGGGTTTGGTTGCGGCTACGACTCGCTAATAAGCCCGCCACACGAGCGCGATGTCCACGCCGCCGGTCCCGGCGCCGTGCTGGACGACCGCGCCCCGGAGCGGCCGCGCTTCGCGGACGAAATCGAGATCGAACGCGGGATCGGTGAGGCCCGCGGTCGGGGGGATGGTGGCGGAAGCGACGCCGCAGACGGAGGCGACGGAGCGGACGCCGCCGATGGCGAGGGATTCGCCGCACGCGCCGGAGACGGACGAGACGGCGGCGCGCGGGAGGACGGCGCGGATCGCGGCGACGCACCGCTCGTCATCGATCCCGTTTGCAGCGGAGTTCACCCAGGCGACTTCCGACGCCTTGATTTCCGCCCGCGCAAGCGCCGCTTCCATGGCGGACGCCGCCGTTTTCGCGGGGCCGTAGGCGAGCGGGCGGGCGGGGGCGCAGGCGCGCGCGTGGCCGGCGAGCTCGGCGAGGATGCGGGCGCCGCGTTTTTTCGCTTCGTCGAAGCGCTCGAGCACGAGCAGGCCGGCGTCCTCGGCGAGGAACGTCCCGTCGGCGGCACGGTCGAAAGGGCGGCACGCTTTCCGGGCGAGGCCGCCGAGCCGGTCGAGAGCGTGCTGCATCATCGAGGAAAGCTCGTCGATCCCTCCCGCGAGCACGGCGTCGGCGCGGCCGAGCGTCAGCAGGTCGGCGCCGAGCGCGATCGCTTCTTCGCCGGAAGCGCCCGTCTGGACGAGCGTCGTGTTGAACCCGGTGATGCCGGTGGCGATGGAGATCTGTCCCGCGGCGGCGTTGGGGACGGTGTTGGGGAACGCCATCGGGTTGGGGTCGGCGCCGGCGGTCTCGACGAGGCGGCGGTGGAAGCCGGTGGTGGTCGTGACGCCGCACCCGCCCGCGCCGATGACGATCGCGATGCGGTGCATCGGCACGTCGAGCCCCGCGTCGGCCAGCGCCAGCTTCGCGGCCGCGATCGCGAGGATTCCTGTGCGGTCGAGCCGCCGGATCGCCGCCGCCGCGATCCATTTCTTCGCGTCGAACTCGGGCACCTGGAACGCGACCCGCGTCGCACCGGGCCGCAATTCCCAACCTTCGACCGGCGACGCCCCCCGGCCCCCCGCGAGGAGGCTCTTCCAGAAGTCCTCGCGCCCGATGCCGGGTGAAGCGAGGACGCCCGCGCCGGTGGCGGCGATGCGTATCATTGGGCGCACTTCGAGAAAACGAGCGAGCAGT